>NZ_BAAAUV010000005.1:0-342238 GCF_039534125.1 Actinocorallia longicatena
AATAGGCCGAGCGACTTAACCTCACACATCCCAACCTAGTCTTGCTTGTGTGCTCGCGTCCCTGTGCGGTTCCCAGAAAACAGCTGGCAACCGTCACAACAAATAACTGAATTCCGCGTTATCGCGTCGAGTTCCCCTGGAACTTGCGGCGGTTTTGGCGGAGGGGAGACACCCGGTCCCATCTCGAACCCGGAAGTTAAGCCCTCCAGCGCCGATGGTACTGCACGGGAGACTGTGTGGGAGAGTAGGACACCGCCGCAATCAACATGCTGAAAGGCCCCGGACAAATGTCCGGGGCCTTTCGCATTTCTGGTGTGTTGCCGCTGTGTGGCGGGTGTGTGTCGCGGGGCCGGGTTCGTGGGCGGCGAAGTGGTGCGCAGGAGGCCGCGCGAATGTCATTTGGAAGGAATGCGCAAGTGGTGACGAGGCGTTGACGGCCCCGCAACGGCGGCGTCTCTGCGGCTTCCTATCTTCCTCGGCATGGACATCGAATTCGGACGCAGGTCGTTCCTGCGGGTGAGTGGCGGCGCGACGATCGCTGCTGGTCTTGCGGGCACCCTCACGGCTTGTGGTGGCGAGTCCGGCGTGACCGCTGACGCGCTGCCGAAGGTCAAGCTCGGTTTCATCGCCCTGACGGACTGCGCTCCCCTGGTCATCGCCAAGGAGCAGGGGTTCTTCAAGGAGAAGGGCCTGGACGTCGAGCTGATCAAACAGGCGAACTGGGCGGCGACACGGGACAATCTGCTGAACGGCCAGATCGACGGAGCGCACTGCCTGTTCAGCATGCCGTTGTCGGTGGCGGCGGGCGTGGCGGGAGCGGGAACCACCGATCTGAAGATCGCAATGGTGCTGAGCAACAACGGCCAGGCGATCACGCTCAAGAAGGAGTTCGCCTCCGCCGGCTACAACGATCTCGCGAAGGCGAAGGCTCTGCTCGACGGGAAGCCGACGACCCTGGCGATGACGTTCCCCGGCGGTACCCACGACGTGTGGCTGCGGTACTGGTTGAAGGCGACCGGAGCCGACACCTCCAAGGCGAAGATCATCACGATTCCGCCTCCGCAGATGGTGCAGAACATGACCGTCGGCAACATGGAGGGGTACTGCGTCGGTGAGCCTTGGGGCGCCGTCGCCGTCCAGAAGGGCATCGGCTTCACGACGATCGCCACGCAGGACATCTGGGACAACCATCCGGAGAAGGCCCTGGTCGTCGGGAAGACGTTCGCGGCCGATGCGAAGCTCGAGAAGGTCGTCGCTGCGATCCTCAAGGCGCAGAAATGGCTGGACGACCCGGGGAACCGCGTCAAGGCCGCTGAGATCATCGGAGCGCCCGGCTATGTCAGTGCCCCGGCGAAGGAGATCGAGGGCAGGCTGACCGGCAAGTACGAGCTGGGTGCGGGGCTTCCGGCGAAGGATTTCGCCGGACACCAGATGCAGTTCTTCCGTGAGGGCGAGACGCCGTTCCCGCGCAAGGCGCACGGCCTGTGGTTCCTCGCCCAGTACAAGCGGTTCGGCCTGATCCCCGCGGAGGCCGACTACACGAAGATCGTGGACGCGATCTTCCTCCAGGACCTCTACACCAAGGTCGCCAAGGCCGAGGGCGTCTCCGTCCCCGACGACGACATGAAGCCGTTCAAGGTGCAGCTCGACGACAGCGAGTTCGATCCGGCGAACCCGTCCAAGGAGGCAGTGCGCGCATGACCAAGATCGCTTCCACGTCCGGTGGCGCCGCGCCGCCGGAGACGGAGGCGGCCGTCCCCGTGGCCGGCCTGGACGATGTCCAGGCCGCTCCGGCGGCCCCCTCCGGCACGTCAGAGTCCCCGTCCGCCGTGGTGACCGCCCGGGCGGAGAGGGCGGGTGCCGCGGGGCGGCGCCGGATGCTCCGTGTGCTCGGCTCCACCGCCAGGACCCTGGGATACGCGCTCGCCGGGCTGCTGATCTTCGGGATCGGCTGGCACTTCGCCTCGGCGTCCTCGGAGCTGCCGGGGCCGAAGGATGGGCTGGGCGCGTTGAAGACGCTGCTCTCCGACCCGTTCTACGATCTGGGCCCCAATGACAAGGGCGTCGGGCTGCGCGTCTACATCTCGCTGAAGTCGGTGTTCACCGGCTTCCTCCTCGCGGCGCTGGTGGGCGTCCCGTTCGGGATGGCGCTCGGTTCGAGCAAGGTGGCGTGGCAGACCTTCAATCCGCTGGTGCAGGTGCTGCGGCCGGTCTCGCCGCTGGCGTGGTACCCGATCTGGCTGACGATCCTGAAGGACACCCCGCACGCGGTCGTCACCGTCATCTTCATCACCGCGCTGTGGCCGATCATCCTCAACACCGCCTCCGGGGTCGCCGAGGTGCCGCACGACCAGAAGAACGTCGCGCTGGTCTTCCGGTTCAGCCGGCTCACCTACGTGCGGCATGTGCTGCTGCCGAACGCGATGCCCTCGATCGTGTCGGGGTTGCGGCTTTCGATGGGCGTGGCGTGGATGGTGCTGGTCGCGGTCGAGATGCTCTCGGCCCAGCCGGGCATCGGCGGGTTCGCCTGGGAGTCCTACAACACCGGCAACCTGCACGACACCGAGGCTGCGATCATCCTGATCGGCGTGGTCGGCCTGCTGCTCGACACGGTGCTGCTCCGCCTGGCGCGGCGGGCGGCCGTCCAGGAGGTGCGCACATGAGCTCCATCACGATCACGGGAGTCAGGAAGACCTTCGCGGCGCAGAGCGTGCTGCGCGGGATCGATCTGGAGATCGGGGACGGCGAGTTCGTCTCGTTCATCGGCCACTCGGGCTGCGGGAAGTCGACGCTGCTCAACGTCGTCGGTGGGCTGCTCGCCGCCGACGAGGGGACGGTCCTCCTGGACGGGGTCCCGGTCACCGGTCCCGGGCCCGACCGGGCGATGGTCTTCCAGAACTACTCGCTGCTGCCGCGGCTGAGCCTGCGGGCCAACGTCCGGGAGGCCGTCAGGTCGGCGCGGAGGGACTGGGACCGTGCGACGGTCGACGAGCACGTCGAGCGCTACCTGACGGCCGTCGGGCTGTGGCCGCACCGGGACAAGCGGCCCCACCAGGTCTCCGGCGGCATGGCCCAGCGGTGCGCAGTCGCCCGCGCCTTCGCCGTCGGGCCGAAGACGATGCTCCTGGACGAGCCGTTCGGCGCCCTGGACGCGCTGACCCGGGCCCGTCTCCAGGAGCAGCTCGTCCATCTGTGGGAGAGCGAGTCCGAGACCGAGACCATCCTCATGGTCACCCACGGGCTCGACGAGGCGATCCTGCTGTCCGACCGGATCGTGGTCATGGCGAATCCGCCGGGACCGTCGATCAGGGAGATCATCGACGTTC
Organism: Actinocorallia longicatena; assembly: GCF_039534125.1. Classification (NCBI taxonomy): domain Bacteria; kingdom Bacillati; phylum Actinomycetota; class Actinomycetes; order Streptosporangiales; family Thermomonosporaceae; genus Actinocorallia; species Actinocorallia longicatena. The sequence goes on from NZ_BAAAUV010000005.1 coordinate 3,327, forward strand.
CGATCGCGCGTCCCCGGGACCGGGCGTCGATCGTCAAGGATCCGGTGTACGCGGAGATCCAGGCCAGGCTGGAGGCGCTGCTCGCGCACGACCGGGTCTCGGTCAGCTGACCGTCGTCGCGGCGTCCCGTCGCTCAGCAGGCGGGGATCGGGACGCCGCCGTCGGCGTAGGCCTCGTCGTCGCCGTGGTCCTTGAGGAAGTAGGCGGAGAAGTAGCCCTCGGCGCCGTCCTCGGTCGTGGTGCGGAGCCACCAGTGGTTGTGGGCCTCCCCGACGCGGACCTCGGGGCCCTCGACCTTGCAGAGGACGTCGTGGCGGCCGGCCTTGTAGGAGGCGAGCCGCCGGGCACCGGGCGCGGGCCGTTCCCGGACGGGCGCCTCGCCGAAGGTCGTGACGCGCAGCCGGGCCGTCGGAGGGGGAGGGGTGGCCGCGGTGCCGCCGGCCGCGGGGGCGGTACCGGTGACGAGGGCGAGGACGCCGGGGGAGAGGAGGTCCGCCACCCGGTCGAGCGGAACGGTCACGAGCTTCTTGGTCTGTTCGGCGCCCTCCGCCCCCTGGTTGCTGTGCCAGCCGATGAGCAGCTCGGCCGGGGTGAAGGCGAGCTGGAGCCCGGCTTCGAGCAGGGGCTTGCGGGCCAGGCCCTGGTGTTCGAGGGTCTCCCAGCCGAGGAACGGCTCGTCCCGGGGACCGCGCAGTTTCCCGGGGGCGGGGACGCGCCGGGACAGCTCGGCGACGCCGGACGTGGGGAAGAACGTCTCCTGGTCGAGGAGCCGCCCGGTGGCGAGGTCGACGTTGACGGAGCGGTAGAGGCTGGAGACGGCGCCGAGCTGGAGGATCGCCGGGGTGGTGAGGTCGTACATGACCGAGACGATCCGCGGCCCGCGTGAGGCGATCCGTGCCTTCATGCGCAGGGGACGGTCCTCGGCGAGGGTCGTCAGCCAGTTGTTCCTGACCTCCCGGCTCCGCTCGTCCTCGAACGCGGCCCGCCAGAAGGCGAGGGCCTCGTCGACGGGGGAGCGCAGCGCCTGGTTGACCCGCTCCTGGACGGCCGGATCGGGGAGCCCGCTGACCCTGACGATCTCGACGGCGTCCTCTCTGAATCCGATCTCCGGGTACTCGGTGGACTCCGGGGCCAGCGCGACCTGGACGGCCGCGGGAGCCGTCCGCACGGCGGGCTTCCGGGGAGCGTCGTCGCGGGCGACGTAGACGCCGGCCGTCCCGGCGACCAGGACCGAGGCGCCCGCGACGATCGCCACGCCCGTTCCGCCGATCTTGGCCAGCACGCCCGTCTTGACCGCGGTCGAGGCGAGCTGGGTGGTGGCGGCCGGGGCGAGCGCGGCCCCACCGGCCCCGCCGCCCGCCGCGAGCAGCGACGCCATCGGGGCCGCCGCGGAGAACACCGCGAGCGCGGCGATCCCGCGGTCCTCCCAGGCACCGCCGTAGGCGCTCGCGGCCAGGGTCTCGAGCTCGCCGACGAAGGCCGCCGCGTCGCCGGGACGTTCGGCGGGGTCCTTGGCGAGCCCCGCGACGATCAGGGGCCGGAGTTCCTCGGGGACGTCGTCGAGCGGAGGCTCCGCTGAGAGATGGGCGGACTCGTCGCCGCCGAAGGGAGTCCGGCCCGTCAGGCACTCGAAGAACACGCACGTCGCCGCGTAGACGTCGGCGGCGGGCCCCGCGGGCTCGCGCCGCCACTGCTCGGGCGACATGTAGGCGGGGGTGCCGACGCGGCCCGCCGCTCCCGTCCACGCCGCCACCCCGAAGTCGATCAGCTTGCCCTCGCCGGTGGGCGGCACCATGACGTTCGCGGGCTTGTAGTCGCGGTGGGTGACCCCGGCCGCGTGCGCGGCGCCGAGGCCGAGCAGCGATCCCTTGAGCACCGTGAGCGCGCCGACCGGGCCGAGCCCCTGGGCGCGGCCGTCGAGCACCCGCCGCAGGGTGACGCCCTGGACGTACTCCAGGACGAGCGCCGCACGGCCCTCGTCCTCGACGACCCGCTCGAGCCGCACCACATGGGGGTCGTCGAGCAGCGACAGGAGTTCGGCCTCGCGCCGGAACAGCTCCAGGCCCCGCTCGTCGAGGGCGGACAGGTACTTCACCGCGACCTCGCGGCCGCCGGTGTCGCGGGCCAGCACCACCCGGCCCTGGGCGCCCGTTCCCAGCACGCCGAGTTCCTCGTAGCCGGGCAGCGTCTAGTCGCTCATGGAGGCGACAATACGGTCATTCCTTGTCGTCGAGGGGGCGTCCGGCCACGACCACGTCGGACGGCAGTTCCTTCGCCGGGGGCTCCTCGGGGAAGCGGGTCTCGTCGTCGTCGGCGGGCGGGAAGGGCTCGTCGTCCTCGGGCGGGAGGAACGGCTTGTCGTCGGGCTCCTCCTCGCGGCGGCGCGGGAACAGGGCGCGGTCGAGGGTGTAGCGGCCACCGCCGCCCGCGGCGAACAGCAGGCTCGCGAACCCGAGGACGAGCACGAGCTCGAAGCCGTCGGGGGCGGTCAGGCCCTGGTCGTAGCTGACGAAGGCGAAGGCCCCCGCCATGTCGAGGAACAGCAGGGTCCCGGCGACGGGGAGCCCGAGGCCGATGATGATCGCGATACCGCCGAGGAGCTCGGTGAAGGTCGCGTAGGTCGCCGCGGCCGCGGGGAGCGGAACGCCCAGGGCGTCGAAGGAGTCGCCGGTGGCGGTGAGACCGTCCTGGATCTTCAGCCAGCCGTGGGCGACGAACACGACGCCGACCGCTGTCCGGGCGAGCAACGCGATCACGTCGTAGAGGGGCCGTCTTCGCATGGGTGTGATCCTTCCCCGGACATCTCGGTCGGAACGCATTATCGCGGACCGGGGTCGAGGGCGGTCCACTGTCTGGTTTAGGGTATTTTCTAAACGTTTAGTGGTTTCACTGAAGTGATCGAGCCGGGGGACAGCGGGTTGACGAAGCAGAGCACGCCGATGAGCGAGGGCTGGACCCTCGGAACCGCCTCCGGCCCGATTCCCGCGCAAGTGCCGGGGTGCGTCCACGTGGATCTCCTGGCCGCGGGGCTGATCGAAGATCCCTATCTGGACGCCAACGAGCTCGGCGTCGCCTGGGTGGGGCGCGAGGACTGGCGGTACACGACGGTCCTGCCCGCGCCGCCGGACGGGTTCGAGCGCACCGACCTCGTCTTCGACGGCCTCGACACCGTCGCGGCCGTCGAGCTGGACGGGGCGGTGCTCGGCCGGACCAGGAACATGCACCGCTCGTACCGCTTCGATGTGACGGGCCGGGCGGGCGCCGCGCTGTCGGTGCTGTTCACCTCGGCCTACACCGAGGCGGAGGGGCTGCGCGAGACCCTCGGTGCGCGTCCCAACGCCTATCCCGAGCCGTTCAACTTCATCCGGAAGATGGCGTGCTCCTTCGGCTGGGACTGGGGACCCACCCTGGTGACGGCCGGCCTGTGGCGCGAGGTCCGGCTGGAGAGCTGGAGCACCGCCCGTCTGGCGGCGGTCCGGCCGCTGGTGACTGTCGAGGGCACCACCGGGCGGGTGGAGGCGCACCTGGACCTGGAGCGGACGGAGTCCGGCGCCGGCCGCGAGCTGCTCGTCACCGTCGAGGTGGGAGGGCGTTCCTCGACCACCACGGCCACCGGCGCCGCGGCCGTCGCGGTCCTGGAGGTCCCCGGGCCCGCGCTCTGGTGGCCGCGCGGCTACGGGGAACAGCCGCTCCACACCTGCACGGTCACCCTGTCCGACGGCGGCACGGTCCTGGACCGCTGGGAACGCCGGATCGGCTTCCGCACGGTCGAACTCGACCAGGCGAAGGACGCCCACGGGACCGCGTTCACCCTGAAGGTCAACGGGACGCCGGTCTTCGCCCGCGGCGTCAACTGGATCCCCGACGACGCACTGCCCGTCCGGGTCACGCCCGAGCGGTACCGCCACCGGCTGACCCAGGCCGCCGACGCCGGGGTCGACCTCGTCAGGGTCTGGGGCGGCGGCATCTACGAGGACCGCGCCTTCTACGACGTCTGCGACGAACTGGGCCTGCTGGTCTGGCAGGACTTCCCGTTCGCCTGCGCCGCCTACCCCGAGGAGCGGCCGCTGCGAGGGGAGATCGAGGCCGAGGCGCGCGAGAACGTCGTCCGGCTCGCCCCGCACCCCAGCCTGGTCCTCTGGAACGGCAACAACGAGAACCTGTGGGGCTTCCGCGACTGGGACTGGGAGGAGGACCTGGCGGGCGACAGCTGGGGCGAGGGCTACTACCTCGGCCTGCTGCCGAGGATCGTCGCCGAGCTCGACCCGACGCGCCCCTACAGCCCGGGCAGCCCCTGGTCGGGCTCCTGGGACCACCACCCCAACGATCCCGCGCACGGCCCGTCCCACTCCTGGGACGTGTGGAACCGGCGCGACTACGACGCCTATCTGGAGGACGTCCCCCGGTTCGCGGCCGAGTTCGGCTGGCAGGCGCCGCCCGCGTTCGCCACCGTCCGGGCGTCGATCTCGGACGAGCCGCTGACGGCGTCCTCGCCGGGGATGCTGCACCATCAGAAGGCGGCCGACGGCAACGGCAAGCTCGACCGGGGCCTGGCCCACCACTTCACCGAGCCCGCCGCCTTCGACGACTGGCACTACCTGACCCAGGTCAACCAGGCCCGCGCGATCGCCACCGGCGTCGCGCACTGGCGTTCGCACTGGCCGGTCTGCGCGGGGACCGTGGTCTGGCAGCTCAACGACTGCTGGCCGGTCACCTCCTGGGCGGCGATCGACGGGAACGCCCGGCCCAAGCCCCTCTACTTCGAGCTCCGCCGCCTGTACGCCGACCGGCTGCTGACGTTCCAGACCCGCGACGGCGCCCGCGTCCTGGCCGTCGACAACCAGTCGCCCGAGCCCTGGGAGGGCACGGCGCTGGTGCGCAGGCTGCTCGCCGACGGCGCCGAAGCGGGCGCCGGGGAGCTGCCGTTCGCGGTGCCGCCCCGCTCGGTCGCGCTGCTGCCGCTCCCCGCCGGCCTGGCGACGATCAAGGATCCGGTCCGGGAGTTCCTGGTCGCCGACGCGGAAGGCCTGCGCGACGTGGTCCTCGGCTGCGAGGACAAGGACTTCGCCTACCCGCCCGCGGACCTGGCGTTCGCCTTGAAGCCCGGTGACGGCGCCCTCGAGATCGTGATCACCGCGGGCTCGTTCGTCCGTGACCTGCTCGTGCAGGCCGACCGCCTCGGCGAGCGGGCCGAAGCCGACCGGGGCCTGGCCACGCTGCTGCCGGGGGAGAGCGTGACGGTCACCGTGACGGGCCTCGGCGGGGCGGACGTCGACGAGGCCGCGGTGAGGTCCGCTGTGTTCAGCGTCAACGCGGCGGAAGGCGCCTCCCGGCCATGACCCCTCCCGACGTCCCCGGCCGTGCGCGTCCCGAGGGCAAGGTGACCATCGCCGAGGTCGCGGCGCGGGCCGGGGTGTCCAAGGGCGCGGTCTCCCTGGCCGTCAACGACCGGCCGGGGGTCTCGGACGCCACCCGGGAGAGGATCCTGGAGGTGGCCAGGGAGCTGGGCTGGCGGCCCGGACGGCCGGCGGGGCCGCGGTCGCCCGTCCTGGCCGGGAACGTCGGGCTGGTCATCGCCAGGCCCGCGCGGATGCTCGCCCTCGAGCCGTTCTACACGGAGTTCACGGCCGGGATCGAGAGCGTCCTGGCCGAGCGGTCCTTCTCGCTGCTGCTACGGCTGGTCGGTGCCGTGGACGAGGAGATCGCGGTCCACGACGGGTGGTGGCGGAGCGGGCAGACCCGCGGGTCGATCCTGGTGGACTTCACCGAGGACGACCCGCGGATCGGGGCGCTCCGGCCGCTCGGGATGCCGGTGATCGCGGTCGGGCATCCCGGGCTGACCGGCGGATTCCCCTCGGTGTGGACCGACGACGCGGCCGCGGTGACCGAGGCGGTGCGGTATCTGGCGGCGCTCGGCCACCGGCGGACGGCCAGGGTCGGCGGTCCCGCCGCGCTGGGGCACAGCGGGATCAGGACCAGGGCGTTCGACCGGGTCGTCGCGGAGCTGGACCTCGAACCGGCCCCGAGCCTGAGCACGGACTACTCGGGGGAGCAGGGGGCGCGGGCGACCCGGACCCTGCTGGCCTCGGCGCAGCGCCCGACGGCGATCCTCTACGACAACGACATCATGGCCGTCGCGGGCCTGTCGGTCGCCGCGGAGATGGGGGTGTCCGTCCCGGACGAGCTGTCGCTGATCGCCTGGGACGACTCCCAGCTGTGCGGGCTCACCCGCCCGTCCCTGTCGGCGATGAGCCACGACGTGTTCGCCTACGGCGCGGAGGCCGCCCGCCGCCTGATGGCCGCGATCGACGGCGGCCCCGAGTGCTCGGGACCGGTGCCCACCCCGGCCCTCGTCCCCCGTGGCAGCACGGCCAGGGCCCGTTGAGCCGCACGGCCGATCACCGATCCGTGAGGTCGCGGACGCGGCGGCCGGCAGGCCGTCATCGGCGGGCCGTCAAGCGCTTTCCGTGCCGCACGTCCCGGCGGCCTCTGCGACGATGGACGACATGATCGACATTCCCGCGGGGGAGCTCGTGCTGGACGGGAGGCGGACGCGGGTGGAGGGGTTCCTGCTCGCGGCGTTCCCGGTGACCAGGGAGCAGTACCTGTCGGTGTGCGGCGAGGTCCCGGCGGGGCCGCAGAAGCCGGGCGTCCCGGTCACCGAGGTATCGTGGCTGGACGCGGTCCGGTTCTGTGACGAGCTGTCCCGGGCGGAGGGGTTCACCCCCTGCTACACGCCCGGCACGAGCCCGGACGCCGAGGACACCGCCGCCGACGGGACGTCCGGCGGCTACCGGCTGCCCACCGAGGCGGAATGGGAGCACGCCTGCCGGGCAGGGACGTCCGGGGTCCGCTACGGCGACCTCGACGCGATCGCCTGGTACCGGGGGAACTCCGGCGGCGAGGTCCACGACGCCGGGACCAGAGAACCCAACGCGTGGGGCCTGCACGACATGATCGGCAACGTCTGGGAGTGGTGCTGGGACCTCTACGACCCGAAGGTCTACGGCCCCTACCGGGTCTTCCGCGGCGGTGGGGCCCATGACCGGTCGTGGAGCTGCCAGGCCTCCGCGCGGCGCAAGAGCCATCCGACGTTCCGCATCGACGACCTGGGCTTCCGCGTGGCCCGCTCGCATACCCTGGGCCGGTGAGCATGATCGGGGAGTATCTGCGCGTCACCGACGCCGAGCTGGCCAGGGCGATCAAGGAGCCCGAGTGGGCGCTGGACCTCATCGACGAGGTCGTCGACGCCCAGGAGGAGGCGGCCCCGCCGCCCGGCCGGGCCCGCCACCTGACCACCTACCAGGCCTGGCACCTGATCGCCTTCCTGCTGCACCGGGCGGACTTCCCCGTCGACGTGGTCTACGGCGAGCGCGACCTCACCGAGGAGGACTGGGGCTACGGCCCGGCCAAGTACCTCGACGCCGCCCAGGTCGCGACGGCCGCCGCGGCGCTGGCCCCGCTCACCTACGACGCCCTGGTCGAGGGCCTCGATCCGGCCGAGCTGACGGCCGCCGAGATCTACCCGATGACCTGGGACGATCCCGACCCCTTCGCCTGGGGCCGCACCTGGTTCGAGCCGCTCCCGCCGTTCTTCGCCGCCGCGGCCGCGGCGGGCGACTCGATGCTGGTCTGGCTCGCCTGATGCCGGACGGCTGCCTGCCTCCCCGGCTGCTCAACAGCGACCCGGAGGGCTTCGCCTGGGGCGTCTGGCACGACAGGACGCCCCGGCTCGTCGCGGGGATCCGCGACGCCCACCCCTACGGCCCGGAGCAGCGGGACGCCCTCGACGCCCTGCTCGAAGAGGTCGCGAGCGGGATGATGAGCCCGCTGCCGCGCGCGGCGCACGACCACGATCTGTGGGCGGGCTGGGGGCGGGAACGCTTCGGGCGTCCCTGGGCGGAGGCGCCGTTCCTGTGGTCGGAGTCGTACTTCTACCGGCGGCTGCTGGAGGCGGTGGGCTACTTCGGGACGGGTCCGTGGCGGGGCGTCGATCCGTTCGGGCATCTCAAGTCGGCCGAGCTCACCGATCCGGAGCTCGAGGCCGACCTCGCGGCCCCGGCCGATCAGGAGAAACTGCCCGCGGGTGAGCGGGGGGAGGCGAAGCTGCTGGCGTCGCTGTGGGGGAACCGGGCCGATCTCGGCTTCCGCATCGGGAGGGAGCGGAACGACGCCCGCGCCGAGGATCTCGTCAGCGACGACCGGGCCCGCCTCTGGCCGCTGCTGGGGCCGTCCGCACGGGTCGTCCTGGTCGCCGACAACGCGGGCCGTGAACTGCTGGCCGACCTCGTCCTCATCGACCACCTGCTGGAGCACGGCCTCGCCGCAGAGGTCCACCTCCACCTGAAGCCGCAGCCCTATATGGTCTCCGACGCCACCCCGTCCGACCTCGCGGCCTGCGTCCAGCGGCTGGCGTCCGTCCCGGGAACACCGGCGGACATCGCCGCCCGCCTGACCCGCGCCGCCGCCGGCACGCGCCTGAGGGTCTCCGCCCACCCCTTCTACTGCGCTCCGCAGCCCTACCGCGACACCCCCGCCGACCTGGCGGCGGAGTACGCCGCGTCCACCCTGACCCTCATGAAGGGCGACCTGAACTACCGGCGCCTCACCGGCGACCGCGCCTGGCCCGCCACCACGCCCTTCACGACCGCGATCGCTCCGTTTCCCGCACCGGTCGCGGCCCTGCGCACGCTCAAGTCCGACGTCCTCACCGGCGTCCCGGCCGCCACCCTGACGGCCCTCGACGCCACCGGCCCCGCCTGGCGCACCGCGGGAACCCACGCGCTCCTCCAGCTCTCCCCCTGAGAAGGTCTCACCCGGGGGACCGGACGACCGAGGCGCGCAGCGGGTCCGCGGGAGCGAGGGAGGCCTCGGCGAAGAGCGCCTCGAGGGCCTCGTGGCCGTTGGCCCGGCGGAAGACGAGCTCGTCCGGTGTCACCGGGAGGATGCGCAGCAGACGCGCGCGCCCGGCGGGAAGGGTGCAGTGCTCCAGCTCGGGCCCGTGCGGCCGAGGACGCGTGGTCAGAAGGTGGTCGCACCTTGATCCTTCGGTCCAGGGCATCCCGAGCGGCATGCTGTGGGCCAGCTCCAGCCGGTACGACGCGTGATAGTAGGCGATCATCGCGAGAAGCTCGGCGAACGCCTTCTCCCGTCCGGGCGCCGACAGCAGGAACTCCAGCCCGGGCTCCTGACCGGGCACCGAGGTGGAGCACCCCGCGGTGACATAGGTCCAGGTGTCAGCGAGAGGCCCGGGCGACACCGTGATGATCCGCAGCCCCGGAATCTTGTGCCGCCGGTTGTGCCCCAGATCGTAGGGCTCCGACGCGACCCCGTGGTCGGCGAAGTAGGCCTGGACATGCTCTTCCACCGCATCGATCGGCGCGCTCTCGGACATGCCCGCCATGCTTTCACGCCCATGGACCCGATGACCTTTCCCTGGGCAGGGGAGGTCAGGGGGCCCTGTAGACGGTCAGGGCCCAGGTGCCCTGGGGCGTCGCGTGGTTCGCCAGAGTGATCAGGTGGGCGGCGGTGTAGTCCTCTCCTCGAAGAACCGCAGCACGATCACGGCCCGCTGGACCTTCGGGAGCCGGCCGAGGGAGTCGAGCAGGGCGGCACGGGTGTCGAGATGCCGCAGCTCGTCCTCGCCCGGAAGCTCGGGAGGGGAGTCGGTCGGCACCTCGCGCCGCCACAGCTTGCGCGTCGACGACACGTGCGCGTTGACCAGGATCCGGTAGACGCAGGCGTCCGGGTCTCCCTCGATCCGCCGCCACGCCCGCCACGCCTTCACCAGGGTGATCTGCAGCAGGTCCTCGGCCTGGGCGGAGTTCCGGCAGAGCAGATAGGCGGTCCGGTAGAGGCGCGGCGAACGTTCCGCCGCGTACCGCGTGAACTCGGGACTCTCGCGCACCGATCCGTCCCTCCCTGGTCTGCGTCCAGGACTACTACACCGCGGCCCGTCCCGATGGTTGCCCGCCGGCGGCGACCGCCGCGCCGAGGACGATCGGCAGCAGCACGGCGAGCGCCGCGAGGGCGGGGCCGGGACCCCACCACGACCAGGCGGCGCCGAAGGCCAGCGAACACACGAACCGCGCCGCGGCCTGCGCGGTCTGGAGCACGGCCAGCCCGCCCGCCCTGCCGCCCTCGGGCAGCAGCGGCCCGGCGAGCGCCATGAGGACGCCGTCGGTGGCCGCGTAGAACGCGCCGTGGGCCAGCAGCACCGCCACGACCAGCGCCCCGCCGGTGACCGGCGACAGCAGCAGCCCGTAGACCAGCAGCAGCGCGGCATGACCGGCCAGGAAGACCCGGCGCCGCCCCCACCGGTCGGCCGCCCGCCCCAGCGGCACCGCCAGCACCAGGAAGGCGGCGGCGCTCCCCACCGGCAGCAGCGGGAACAGCCGCACCGGCAGGTCGAGCCGGTCCTGGAGCAGCAGGTAGACGAACGGATCGCTGAGGGTCACCGCGCCCAGCGCGAACGCGAGGACACCGATCCGGCCGAACCCCGGCGACCGCACCACCCCGCGGAACGACGGCCGGGGCAGCGCGCTCGCGCGGCCCCGCACCAGCAGCGCGAGCATCAGCACGGCGAAGACCGCGACACAGGCGCTGACCTGGAAGACCGCCGGATAGCCGCCCGGAGCCACGGCCAGGATCGCGAACGCCGCGAGCGGCCCGAGCAGCGCCCCGGCCGTGTCCATCGCCCGGTGCAGCCCGAACGCCGCGCCCTGGGCGCCTACCGGGCTGGACAGCGAGATCAGCGCGTCGCGCGGGGCGGTCCTGATCCCCTTGCCGGTCCGGTCGAGGGCCAGCACCGCGGCGATGCCGGGCACGGTCGCGACCGTGAGCAGCAGCGGCTTGCAGGCCGCCGACAGCCCGTACCCGAGCCCCGCGACGAGCTTGTGCCGCTGCCACCGGTCGGCGCCGAGCCCGGCGGCCAGCCGCACGAACGCGGTGACCCCGCCGTACAGGCCGTCCAGGAACCCGAACGCCAGCGGCGACAGCCCGAGCCCGGCCACCAGGTAGACCGGCAGCACCGCCGTGACCATCTCCGAGGAGACGTCGGTGACGAGGCTGACGGCCCCGAGCGCGACGACGTTTCCCACGACGACGTTTCCCACGACGGCGTTCCCGGCCACGAGCCCCCGGCCGTGCCCCGCGAGCCCCCTGAGGACCCCACGCCCGACGTACACCTACGGCCGAACCTCGGTCACGCCGAAGATGCTAGCGCTGCTGCTCGGCGGCGAGGCGCTGGGTGATGACCTGGTTGAGGCGCTGGAGGCCGCCGACACCCAGCATGCCGACCTGGCCCTCGAGCTCCCGGACGGTCGCCGCGGTCTCCATGACGGCCTCCGAGGACTGCATGAGGACCGTGCCCGCGCCGGAGAACTCGAACTGGTGCTCCTCGCCGGAGGACCCGCCGACCCCGAACATGTTGCGGGCCATGCCGAGAACGCCCCGCATGTAGGAGTGGTCGTAGTGGTGGCATGGCGACGGGCAGTCGGCCCAGCCCAGCAGGGCCTGCGGGTCGACCCGGATGGGCGGCTCGACGAAGTGGACCGGGCCGTTGGAGGCCGCGATGAACTTGCCGGTGCCCAGCAGGGTGAGGAAGCCCGGGATGATCGACTGCTTCAGTGTGAGGCCGGTGGAGAAGGCCAGGAGGTTGCCCGCCCTGATCGTGAGGTTGCCGTCCTCGAGGTCGAAGCTGTTGAGGTCGAAGCCCCGGTCACCGAGCAGGAGCTTGCCGTGCCCCTCGGCGATCACCCAGTCGTGGGCGTACAGCGGCGAGTGGAAGTGGCCCGCGACCAGCGCGTCCAGCGGCCCCGCCGACAGCGCCTCGAACTTGATCTGCCCGTAGTAGGCGATCATCTTGCCCTTCTGGATGAACCACTGGCCGTTCAGGCTCACCGAGAAGGCGTAGGGGTTGACGTTGTCGTCGTCCGGCAGCGTCTGGGCGTTGTAGGTCGCCACGGTGCTCGCCGGCGAGGAACCCTGCTGCGGGTATCCGCCCTGCGGGGGCACGTAACCGCCCTGCTGCGGCGGGTACCCCGGCTGCTGCGGGGGGTATCCGGGCTGCTGGGGCGGGTAGCCGCCCTGCTGCGGCGGATAGCCGGGCTGCGGGGGGTAGCCGGGCTGCTGGCCGTAGGGAGGCTGCTGCGGTGGGTAGCCCATCTCAGATCTTCCTCTCACTGGCCTGGACGTAGACGATGCCGTGGCCGGAGAGCTCCAGCTGGAAGGCCTCGCCCGAGCCACGGCCGATCATGTCGCGCAGACCGGCGGACATCTTCAGCTTGTTGGTGACCTGGCCGCGGTGGGCGACGTAGGCCTGCGGGTCGACGAACACCGAGCGTCCCGGCTGGATCGGCAGCTCGATGACGCCGCCGTGCGAGAGCACCGCGACCGAGCCGTGCCCGGTGACGGTCGTGGTGAACAGGCCCTGGCCGGTCATCTGGCCGCGGATCACACCGCTGAGGCCGCCCTGCTCGCCCATGAACATCGTGCCGGTCTGGAGGGCCGCGTCGTGCACGAGCAGCCGGTCGGCCTCGACGTACAGGGTGTCGCCCTGAAGGTCGATGACCTCGATGTGCAGGCCGCCGTGGCCGAACATCGCGCTGCCCTGCCCGGTGACGTGCATCATCGGCGAGTGCTCGCCCGCCATGGCCCGTCCGATGGCGCCGCCCATGCCGTGCCCCGCGGTGGCCGTCGGCGCGAAGTGCACCTGGCCGACGTAGGCGAGCATCGAGCCGCGCTTGGAGTAGAGCTCGTTCCCGGGGCCGACCGGCACCTGGATCATCTTCTTGTTGATCGCGCTGAAGCCGGGCATCTCTAGACCTCCGCCAGTCCGCCGCTGCGTTCGGCCGGCTGGATGTACACCAGGCCGTGTCCGTTGAACCGCAGCTGGAAGGTCTCCCCGGAGCCCTGGCCCAGCATGGTCCGCCAGTTCGCGTCCGTCACGAAGTCCTGCTGCAGCTGGCCGCGCGAGGCGACGAACGCCTGCGGGTCGACGCAGAGCGGCTGGCCCTGCGTCACCTCCAGCGCGATCGCCGGGCCGTCCGAGACGATCGCGACGGTGCCGTGTCCTTCGACCTTGGTGGTCGCCAGGCCCTGGCCGGTGGACATGCCGCGCAGCCCGCTGAACTGGACGCCCGTGCGGAGCTGGCCGTCGAGGGCGAGCAGGTTGCTGGACTCGACCAGAAGGGTGTCCCCCTGGAGGTGCACCAGGGTGATCTCGGTGGCCTCGCTGGCCAGGTAGACCGTGCCCTGGCCGGTGACCTCCATGAGCGTCACGTTCTCACCGGCGACGCGTCGCCGCACCGCGCCCATGAGACCGCCGTCGCCGCCGGTCATGCCCTGCCGCTTGAAGTTCATCTGGCCCTCGTAGGCCACCATCGACCCGTTGAGGGCGCGTACGGTCTCGCCCGCCAGATCGACGGCGAGCATCTTGGACCCGTTCATCCGAAACTGCGCCACGCAGGCACTTTAGCCACACCTTGGCGATGACCACACCTCTTCGTGAATCTTGAGGCCCCGGTGGAGCCTTCCGGGAAGATCTACTCTGACCGGGCGATCTGCGGGAGTATGGGGTCTATGTGGCTTGCTCCCGAACGGCGCGGACGCCGTGGATGGCTGGTTCCCGCGCTCGTGGCGTGCGCGGGGGTCGGCGTCGCCCTGTTGCTGACGACCCGTGACCAGGCGGGCGCGGGGGTGATCGCCGGAGCGGTCCTCGCGGGGTACGCGCTCCAGCTCCTCTACCGGAAGGACGAGCCGGGGCTGCCGATCAGCGAGTCCTACGGGCGGGGACGCCACGGACGCACCCATCTGCGCGCCGCGGCCATGACCGGGGACGTCCTCGCGGCCGGGATCGTCGCGGCGATCGTCGTGCAGGCGCTGCGCGGAGAGGACCTGGGCCCGCTGCCCTGGATCGCGGCCGCAGGAGGGCTGTCCTACCTCGCCTCCGCGGTCATCGCGGGTGAACTGTGACCCTCTTCACATCTCGGACGAATTCTTAGTGAACGTGCCCCGACAAGGCCTGTTTTCGCATTAACGCGCTGCGACGATTCCGATCGTGGCACTCCTGGACACACTGCCCCCGACCGGACTCTCGGGTGGCGCGCTCTTTCAGCCCGTGGTCGATCTCGACTCGGGCTCCGTGGTCGCCGTCGAGACCCATGTCGGACCCTCCTACGCCGATCCCGGCCCGGTCGACGCGGCGCAGGAGGACATCCGCCGCGCCGTCGACGGGGCCAGGGCCCTGGCCTCCCACTCCGCGCTGCTGCCCATGCAGATCATGGTCAGGGCCGAGACCGTGGCCCTCGGCCGGGCCGTCCTGACGGTCCTGCACCAGGGGCTGTACGACGCGGGCCGCCGCCCCCAAGAAGTGATCATCTGTGTGACGGGGGGTTTCGCACCGGCGCAGCGGGCGGCCCTCGCCGCGGGGGTCCAGGATCTGAGGCACGCGGGCTACCTCGTGGCCTTCGGCGGGCTCGGCACCACCCACGCCCCCCTCGACCTGCTGGTCGAGGGCACTCCCTATCTCGTCAAGCTCGATCCGGAGCTGGCCCGCAAGGCGATCTCCGACCAGCGGCGCTCCGCACTGGTCGAGGCGCTCGTGACCCTCGCCCACCGGGTCGGCACCCATGTCCTGGCGCCCGGCATCGACAGCGAGGACCAGCTGAAGAAGCTGCGCGGCCTCGGCGTCCGGCTCGTCCAGGGGCCGTTGCTCACCCCGCCGGACTGGCGGCCCGGGCAGCGCGTGCCGATCCCCGTGCCCGTCTCCCGCGACGAGCCGCCGACCGGCTCGATCGACCTCGGGCCACGCGTCTCGGAGTTCACCCTCCCCGCGATGACGATGCCGGACACGGTCACCGCGGGCGCGGTCCTGGACGCCCTGTCGGAGGAGCAGGGCACGACGAGCATCGTCCTGGTCGACGGCCAGCAGCGGCCCCGCCACACCGTCGACCGGGCCCGGTTCCTGCTGGCCCTGTCGGGCGCCTACGGGCACGCGCTGCACTCGACCAAGCCCGCCTCGCGGCTGGCCGACCCGCCCAGGATCGTTCCCAAGACGGTGCCGGCCATCGCCGCGCTGCGGGCCGCCGGCCGGGACGAGGAGCGCGTCTACGACGACCTGGTCGTGACCGACGAGATCGGCCGCTGTCTGGGCATCGTCCGGGTCAGCGACCTGATCCGCAACATGTCGCCCTGACGTGCCGGCGCCCGTCCCGGTGTCTCAGCCCTGGCCCTCGGGGATCCTGATGGCGGCGAACTCGGCGCCGAAGGGGTCCTTGAGGACCACCACGCGGCCGAAGGAGGAGTCGGCGGGCTCGCGGGTCACGGTGCCGCCCTGCGCGACCGCGATCCGCGCCGCCTCGTCGGCGTCGTCGACCGCGAAGTAGATCGTCCAGTGCGGGCCGGCGCCGCCCTCGGCGAGCTCCCGCTCCGGAACGCCGTAGACGCCGCAGACCGGACGGTCCCCGACGTTCAGCGTCTGGTAGTCCAGGCCCTCCTCGATCGGCGCCGCGGTGACGTCGAGGACGCCGGTGTAGAAGCGGGCGGCGGCGGCCGAGTCGGCGGTCACCAGCTCGTTCCAGGTGAACGACCCGGGCGCGTTGACCAGCTCGCTGCCGGCGAACTCCCCGGCCTGCCAGAGGCCGAACTGGGCGCCCTGGGCGTCCTGGAAGATCGCCATGCGGCCGAGCGGGCCCACGTCCATGGGGGCCGCGACCACGGAGCCGCCCGCGTCGGTGACCCGCTTGGCCGTGCCGTCGCAGTCGTCGGTGGCGAAATAGACGCCCCACCACGCCGAGGGGGCCTCCTGCACCCCCATCAGCCCGGCCACGGGATGGCCGTCCCTGGTCGCCACGACGTAACCGCCGTACTCCGAACCCTGGTCGTCGTACTCCCAGCCCAGCAGGGCGCGGTAGAACTCCTTCGCCCGGGTGATGTCGGGGATGCCCAGGTCCACCCAGTTGGGGGTGCCCGGAGCGGCGTTGCCCGTGAGCACTGCCATGATGAGGACTCCTCGCGTTGTATTCGTCACTTTCCGTGTCGATGGGATCATTCTGCCACCCGGGATCGCGTTCGCCGTGGCCGCAGTCGGCCCCTTACACTGATCGGGTGCTCCCGAGCTGACCCCGTACCTCCGCGCCCCTGCGCGTCGAGTGTCATGCCCGGATCCGTTACCTCGGGGAAGAACCCACTGTGATCATCGCGAACGACATCGAGCTGCGTGCCGGCTCCCGCCTGCTCATCGAGAAGGCCGCCTTCCGCGTCAACCCCGGCGACCGGGTGGGCCTGGTCGGCCGGAACGGCGCGGGCAAGACCACGCTGACCAAGGTCCTGTCGGGGGAGTCGCTGCCGTCGGCCGGGTCGGTGACCCGCTCGGGCACCCTCGGCTACCTGCCGCAGGATCCGCGCAGCGGTGACCTGGAGGTGCTGGCCCGCGACCGGATCCTGGCCGCCCGCGGCCTGGACGAGGTCTTCGCCCGGCTGCGCAAGTTCGAGACGCAGATGTCGGAGTTCGACGGCGCCGCCCGCGACAAGGCCGTCCGGCGCTACAGCCGCGCCGAGGACGAGCTGCACGTGCTCGGCGGGTACGCCGCCGAGTCCGAGGCCGCCGCCATCGCCTCCAGCCTCGGCCTGCCCGACCGGGTCCTGCACCAGCCGCTGCACACCCTGTCCGGCGGTCAGCGCCGCCGGGTCGAGCTGGCCAGGATCCTGTTCTCCAACGCCGACACCCTGCTGCTGGACGAGCCGACCAACCACCTGGACGCCGACTCGATCGTCTGGCTGCGCGACTACCTCAAGAGCCACCAGGGCGGCCTGATCATCATCAGCCACGACGTCGGCCTGCTCGAGGCGGTGGTGAACCGGGTCTTCCACCTGGACGCCAACCGCTGCGAGGTCGACATGTACAACGTGGGCTGGAAGAAGTACCTGGCCGCCCGCGAGACCGACGAGAAGCGCCGCAAGCGCGAGTACGCCAACGCCTCCCGGCAGGCCACCCAGCTCCAGTCGCAGGCCGACAAGATGCGGGCGAAGGCCACCAAGGCCAAGGCCGCCCAGCAGATGCTCAAGCGCGCCGACAGGCTGATGTCGGGCGTCGAGGGGGAGCGGCAGGCCGACCGCGTGGCCAAACTGCGCTTTCCGGATCCGGCTCCCTGCGGCAAAACCCCCCTGTTCGCGGAGGGTTTGTCCAAATCATACGGATCCTTGGAGATCTTCACAGATGTCGACCTCGCGATCGACCGGGGCAGCCGGGTGGTCGTGCTTGGACTGAACGGAGCGGGGAAGACGACCCTTCTCCGCATCCTCGGCGGCGTCGAAAAGGCCGATACCGGAAGCATTATCCCCGGTCATGGACTTCGTCTCGGGTACTACGCGCAGGAGCACGAAACGCTCGATCACGATCGTTCTGTACTTGAGAACATGCAGTCCTCCTCACCCGATCTCGCGGAGGTCGAGTGCCGGAAGATCCTCGGCTCGTTCCTGTTCACCGGAGACGATGTCGACAAGCCCGCGGGGGTCCTGTCGGGAGGGGAGAAAACCCGCCTGGCGCTGGCCACACTGGTGGTTTCCAAGGCGAACGTGCTGCTTCTGGACGAACCCACCAACAACCTCGACCCGGCGTCCCGAGAGGAGATCCTCGGGGCACTCCACACGTTCAAGGGCGCCATCGTCATGGTCACTCACGACGAAGGCGCGGTGCAGGCGTTGGAACCGGAAAGGGTGATTTTGCTCCCGGATGGTGTTGAAGACATCTGGAGTGACGAATTTGCCGATCTGGTGGCTCTTGCTTGACCTTCTCGGCAAGGAAGCAGATCTTTTCTGGCCTACCGGGTAGCCGATCTGGCGATGATGACTGATCATGGCTGTAGATAACGCAGCGGTCACCACATCACTACGGGAGGTACTCGTGGCCGAGACCCTGAAGAAGGGCACCCGCGTGACCGGTGCCGAGCGCGACAAGCTGGCGGCGGAGCTCAAGAAGAGGTACGACTCCGGCGAGAGCATCCGCGCTCTGGCAGCCGCCACCGGCCGGTCCTACGGCTTCATCCATCGCATCCTGACCGAGTCCGGCGTGAACCTGCGCGGCCGAGGTGGGGCCACGAGGGGCAAGAAGTCCTAAGTCCCCCGGGTATCCCCCCGGGACTTGAGAACACCGCCCGACCCGCCACCGCTACTACCGAGTAGGATTCGGTTTCGCGGTGGCGGGCAGGGTTCACCTTCCAGAGCCGGAAGGCCCTCCCCACGCTTGGAGGAGGCGCGGAATGGACCTGACGGCGGCTGGACTGGTACTCGAGCTCACCCACGACGGCGCGGTGGCCACGGTCACCCTCAACCGTCCCGAGCGGCGCAACGCGCAGTCGCCCGGCATGTGGGCGGGACTCGCGGAGATCGGGCGCACGCTGCCCGAATCCGTGCGGATCGTCGTGCTCAAGGGCGCCGGCGTGTCCTTCTCGGCCGGGCTGGACGTCCGGACCTTCACCCCCGAGGGCATCCCGGGCGAACCGCCCGCGATGCCGCCCGGCGTCTCCCACGCCGAGCTCGAGGAGCTCATCGCCCGGTACCAGGAGGGCTTCCTGTGGCTGCGCGATCCCCGCTTCACCTCGATCGCGGTCGTCCAGGGCCACGCCATCGGCGCCGGTTTCCAGCTCGCGCTCTCCTGTGACCTCCGGATCGCCGCCGAGGACGTCAAGTTCTGCATGAAGGAGTCCGCGCTCGGCCTGGTCCCCGACCTGACCGGCACCAAGCCCCTCGTGGACGTCGTGGGGCTGCCCCGCGCGCTCGACCTGTGCCTGACCGCCCGGACGGTCCTCGCCGACGAGGCCCGCGAGCTCCGCCTCGCCGAGAAGATCGTCAAGAACGACGAGCTCGACGCCGCGGCCGCCGACCTCGTCGAGTCGCTGCTCAAGATCGACGTCGGTGCCGCCCGGGCCACGAAGGCCCTGCTCCAGCAGGCCCCCGCGAACTCCCTCGCCGAGCAGACCGCCGCCGAGCGAAGGGCACAGAGCAAGCGCATTCTCGGTTAGCTGGAATTTTCGATCCGATTACATGATTACCTACTACGGAGGAAATCGGGTCGAAGGAGAACCGTGGACGGCAGCAGCAACTTCGCGATGATGGCGTCCTTCCGACGCGACCCCTCGGTGAAGCACGAGAAGCTGAAGCCGGGCACGGTCAGGCGGATCCTCGGCTACGCCACGCCCTACAAGCGCGATCTGGTCCTGTTCCTGCTGCTGAACGCCGTCGCCGCGGTCAGCGTGGTGGCGGGGCCGCTGCTGATCCAGGCGATCATCGACAAGGGCGTGGTGCCGGGGAACCGGGAGGTGGTCGTCTGGCTGGCCCTGGGGCTG
The DNA here is from genome assembly GCF_039534125.1 of Actinocorallia longicatena. Taxonomy (NCBI): domain Bacteria; kingdom Bacillati; phylum Actinomycetota; class Actinomycetes; order Streptosporangiales; family Thermomonosporaceae; genus Actinocorallia; species Actinocorallia longicatena. Next base: position 22,673 of record NZ_BAAAUV010000005.1, read on the forward strand.
GCCGGGCTGGCGCTCCTCGACGCGGTGCTGTCCCTCGCCCAGCGCTGGTACTCCGCGCGGATCGGCGAGGGCCTGATCTACGATCTGCGCACGCAGGTGTTCGACCACGTGCAGCGGATGCCGGTCGCGTTCTTCATGCGCACCCAGACCGGCTCCCTGGTGAGCCGCCTCAACAACGACGTCATCGGGGCCCAGCGCGCCCTCACCACCACGCTTTCCTCGGTGGTCTCCAACGTGATCAGCTTCGTCCTGGTGCTGATCGCGATGCTCTACCTGTCGTGGCTGGTCACCCTGATCGCGCTGGTGCTGCTGCCGGTCTTCGTGGTCCCGGCCAAGCTCGTCGGGCGCAAGCTGCAGCGGATCAGCCGCGAGCAGATGGTCCTGGACGCCGAGATGGGCTCGCTGATGACCGAGCGGTTCAACGTCTCGGGGGCGATGCTCGCCAAGCTCTACGGCCGTCCGGGGGAGGAGTCGGCGAAGTTCTCCCACCGGGCCTCCCGGGTCCGCGACATCGGGATCGTCGGCGCCATGTACGGGCGGGTGTTCTTCACCGCCCTGACCCTGGTCGCCTCCCTCGCCACCGCGATGGTCTACGGCGTCGGCGGGGTCCTCGCCGTCGGCGGGACCCTCCAGATCGGCACGCTCGTGGCGCTGGCCGCCCTGCTCGGCCGGATGTACGGGCCGCTGACGGCCCTGTCCAACGTCCAGGTGGACGTGATGACGGCGCTGGTCAGCTTCGACCGGGTCTTCGAGGTCCTCGATCTCGAGCCGATGGTCTCCGAGCGGGAGAAGGCCGTCCCGCTGAAGCGGACGGCCACCGCCCCGGGTGTCACCTTCGACGACGTCTCCTTCCGCTACCCGGCCGCCGACGAGGTCTCCCTGGCCTCGCTCGAGTCGATCGCCCGCAGCGACACCGCGCCCGGCAGGCCCGTCCTGCACGGGATCTCCTTCACCGCCGAGCCGGGGCAGCTCGTCGCCCTGGTCGGCCACTCCGGCGCGGGCAAGTCGACCATGACCCATCTGGTGTCGCGGCTGTACGACGTCAACGAGGGGGCCGTGCGGATCGGCGGCCAGGACGTCCGGGACCTGACGATGGAGTCGCTCGCCGGCTCCATCGGCGTGGTCACCCAGGACGCCCACCTCTTCCACGACTCGATCCGGGAGAACCTCGGCTACGCCCGTCCGGGCGCCACCGACGAGGAGCTGTGGGAGGCCCTCGAGGGCGCCCAGATCAGGGAGCTGGTCGAGGCCATGCCCGACGGGCTCGACACCGTCGTCGGCGACCGCGGCTACCGGCTGTCGGGCGGCGAGAAGCAGCGCATGGCCATCGCCCGGCTGCTGCTCAAGGAGCCCGCCGTGGTCGTCCTGGACGAGGCCACCGCCCATCTGGACTCCGAGTCCGAGGCGGCCGTCCAGCGGGCCCTCCAGACGGCGCTCGTCGGCCGGACCTCGCTGGTCATCGCGCACCGGCTCTCCACGATCCGCGAGGCCGACCAGATCCTGGTGATCGAGGACGGCCGGATCGCCGAGCGGGGACGGCACGAGGAACTCCTGGCCAAGGGCGGCCTCTACACCGAGCTCTACCGGGTCCAGTTCGCCCAGCAGGAGCAGCGGCTGCTGGTCGACGACCAGGGGGTCTACCTACCCTGACCCCGGCCCCCGATGATCACCGTGACACAATGCGATCAAATGATCACGGATCTTTCGGGGGAGAGATGCTGAAGACAGCAGGCCTGGTCGTGGCGGTCCTCGCGGCGGCGCTCACGGGATGCAGCACGGTCAACGACGGCGAGTCCAGCTCCGGTCCGTTCACCGCGACGCCGGCGAGCAGGGTCGAGACCGCGAGCCCGATGCCGAGCCCGACCGCCGTGCCGCTGCCCTCGCTCAACACGACCGTGAAGGTGGGCCGGTTCTGCGCCCTTCCCGGCACGGTCGCCCACACCTCCACGGGCGCCCAGACCCGCTGCTCGCGTCCCGCGGGGCAGGACAGGCCCCGCTGGGTCGTGGACGTCGGCGCGGAGCCCGGCGGCGAGGTCAGGCCCGGCGCGTACTGCCCCGAGCTCGGTGCCCGCGGGGTCGCCGGCGGGAAGGACTACAGCTGCACCCAGGAGATGGGCTCCTCCCAGGGCCGCTGGCGCGCGAACTCCTGACGCGAACTCCTGACGCGAACTCCTGACCGGGACGCGGCCGGCGGAGTTCCGGTGGCGGACATCCGGCCGTCATACGGGTGGGGGACCCTCGGAGGAGACCCCCGACCGGGAGACGCGATGCGAACCGTCCTGCTCCACCACAATCCCCTGCTCCGCTACGGCGCCCTGTTCCTCGGCCTCGGCGCGGCCGGGATGGCGATCGGCTGGATCGCCGACGACCTCAGCCCTCACTCCGGGATCGAATAGCCCAGCCGCTTCAGCTCACGGCCCGCCACCTTCTCCACCTGGACGATCTGGCGGGCCGTGAGCGCGTCCCGCCAGCCCCTGGACCGCTCCTCCTCGCCCTGCCGGGCGGGCAGCGGCCGTCGGCCGTCGGTGCGGTGCGGCTCCGTCGCCCCGGTCAGCGCGATCTTCGAGATCGGCCCGCCGAGGAAGTTCGACAGCTCGGTGGCCGTGGCCGCCGGATCGTTCACCATGTTCTCGTAGCGGAGGGTCAGCAGCTGCTCGGCCGGGATCTGGGCGCGCAGCCTGGCCGAGAGCCGGATCGAGCCGCGCCAGCGCAGCGCGCACTTCACCGCGGGCCCCGCCTGGGTCCACCGCGCCCGCTCACCGGGGTCGTCGACGCCGAGGAACGGGTTGGGGAAGACCTCGTCGAGGTTGATGAAGCCCGGCTTGAACCAGGTCATGCACCGGTCGTCGCCGAGCATCCGGGCCACCACGTCGCGGCCGTCCCTGATCACCTGGACGAGCTGGGCGTCGGGGAAGGCGTCGAGCAGCACGTCGGCGCTGTAGATCAGGTCGGGGGAGGCGTCGGCGAAGCGGTGGACGCCCTCGGGCGACATGCAGGTGCCGTCCGGTATCTGCTCGCCGGGGACGTAGCCGCTGAGCTCCCAGCACTCGGCCGGGCAGTCCGCGCAGGACAGGCCGCCGAACTGCCAGGACTCGGCGAAGGCGTCCCGCATCACCCGGGCGGCCCCCCGGCCCCGCTCGGTGGCGATCGAGGGGCGCCGCGCGAAGGCGTAGATCATCTTGACCACGGCCGGGCGGCCCAGGGTCAGATGGATTCCAGCGGAGTGCTTCAGGGCCCTGGCGACCAGGTCCTGACCGGAGTGGGGTGCGCCAACGACGAAGACCGGTCGGCGGACCTTGGTCCCGTTGACCACCAGAATGTGCGGCGTCGGTCTCATGACGACACCAGTCTTCCAGATGAGGGTCTTCCCGAGGACGTGCCTTAGCTGTCAAGCTTCAGCGGTGGCTTCCCGGAGGAGGGGCTTTATGGTCTCGGGATGGCGGGACGGCGATGATGCCGCGCTCGACTCCCTGGTCATCCTGGTGGCCGAGAGCCTGGGCTACTCCTGCACGCGCCTTCAGGGCGACGTCATGCTGCTTCAGGGCGCGTCCCGGCTGCATGTGGGGATGAAGAACCTCAGGCAGCTCGCGCGGCTGGTGCCCAGGGACGACTGGCCGGCCGTCGTGGCCGATCATGTGACGACGATCGTCACGGCGATCGAGGAGCCGCTGGACCTCAGCGACTTCGAGCTGGCCCGGCATCTGCTGCGCACGAGGATCTACCCGGCGGAGGCCGACAACGGGCTGCTGGCGGCCCGGCCGTTCGCGCCCGGCCTGATCGAGGTGGCCGTGGTGGACACCCCGACGACGGTCCGGACCATCACCCGCGAGGAGATGGCCGGCTGGCCGGTGTCGGGGGACGCCCTGTTCTCCCTCGGCCGCGCCAACGTCAGGTCCGACGGCCCGCTCCAGTGCGACGACCAGGACGGCGACGGCTTCCCGCTGACGGTCCTGCACGGCTGGACCTTCTACGCGGCCACCCATCTGGCCTGGCTGGACGAGTACCTGCCGATCGGGCCGCAGGGCGCACTGGTGGTCGCCCCGAGCCGGAGCCTGATCCTGGCCTTCGCGCTCTCGCCCGATCTGGGCCTCGACACGGTGGTCACGGCGGCGGCCCGGCTCCATGATCACGCCGAGATCGGATACGAGGAGGGACCCGGTTCGTTGAGCCCTCACCTGTTCTGGTGGCAGAACGGGGCGCTCGCCCTGCTGGAGACCCGATACGGACCCGAAGGCCTCACTTTGCCACGCGAGTTTCTCGCCGCGGTTTCACAAAGGCTCGCCTAAAGCCCTTTTCAGGCGCGGTCTGGCATGCGACCTTGTCCGAAAGGCCCGGCTAGCAGGCTTGGGAAGGCGGTCCATGCGTATATCCGACATTCTCCGCACAAAGGGCGGCGAGGTGGCCACGGTGCCACCCGGTGCCACGGTTCGCGAGCTTCTGGCGGTTCTGGCCGCCCGCAACATCGGCGCCGCGGTCGTCTCCGCCGACGGTGCCGCCATCGACGGGATCGTCTCGGAGCGGGACGTGGTCCGTCATCTCCACGAGCGCGGGGCGGGGCTGCTCGACGCCGCCGTCTCCACGATCATGACGGTGTCGGTCCGCACCGGTGCCCCGGGCGACAACGTCGACGGGCTGCGCAAGATCATGACCGAGCACCGGATCCGCCACCTGCCCGTCGTCGAGGAGGACCGGCTGGTCGGCATCGTCAGCATCGGCGACATCGTCAAGAGCGCCATCGACCTGCTGGAGACCGAGCGGGAGCAGCTGGTCGGATACATCCAAAGTTAGAGCCACTTTCCTGGATTGGCTCTTAACTCACGAGCCAATCCCACGGCACGATCGTCACATGGACAGGATCGTGCGCCGCGTCGCGCAGCTTTACGTGGGATTGGCCCTCTATGGCCTGGGTATCGCGCTCCAGGTGGCCTCGGGACTCGGCAACGACCCCTGGGACGTGTTCCACCAGGGCCTGTCGCGCCGCTACGGCCTGTCGATCGGGGCGTGGCTGATCCTCGCGGGAGCCGTGGTCATGCTGCTGTGGATCCCGCTGAGGCAGCGACCCGGCATCGGGACGATCAGCAACGTGATCTTCGTGGGCGTCTTCGCGGACCTGTTCCTGTGGGTCCTGCCCTCGCCGTCGGCCCTGCCCATGAAGATCGCATATCTGACCGTCGCGGTCGTCATGGGAGGCGTCGCGACCGCCTGCTACCTCGGGGCGGGCCTCGGCCCCGGGCCCCGGGACGGCCTCATGACCGGGTTCGCCGCGCGCAGCCGGTTCTCGATCCGGCTGATCCGGACGACCATCGAGGTCACCGTCCTGACCCTGGGCTGGCTGCTGGGAGGCACGGTCGGCGTCGGGACCGTCGCCTACGCCCTGGCGATCGGCCCGCTCACCCAGCTCTTCCTGCCCCGCCTCACCCTCACGAGGGCGGCCGAGCCCGTGGAGGCGGCCGGGGCCCCCGTCCCGGCCGCCTGCTGAGGGGCCGGTCAGCCGGTCGGGTCGATCCTGGCGGCCAGGCGCATCAGCCCGGGCGAGAGCCGCGAGAGGGCGTAGGACAGGTGCGCCTCCGGCGTGACGGGCTGCAGGGCCCGGTCCCGCCGGACGGCCGTCAGGATCCGCTCCGCGACCTTCTCGGGGCCGTAGCCGCGCAGGCCGTAGGCGCGGGCCGCCTTCAGCTGGGTCTTCAGCTCCTCCGACCGCGAGCGGCCCACGAAGTGCGACGTCCGGGTGATGTTGGTGTCGACGATGCCGGGGCAGATCGCCGAGACGCCGATGCCCAGGTGGGCGAGGTCGGCTCGCATGCACTCGCTCAGCATGAGGACCGCGGCCTTGCTGGTGGCGTAGGCCGACATCGACCGGGACGGGGTGAACGCCGCGGCCGAGGCCGTGTTGACGATGTGGCCTCCGGTCCCCCGCTCGGCCATCTGGCGGCCGAACAGCAGGGAGCCGTGGACGACACCCCACAGGTTGACGTCCAGGATCCGCCGCCAGTCCTCGGCGGTGTGGTCGAGAAAGGCCCCCGCCATCCCGATCCCGGCGTTGTTGACCACGACGTCGGGCACCCCGTGCTCCCGCCGGACGGTGGCCGCGAACTCCTCCATCGCGGCGGCGTCGGAGACGTCCACGGCGACGGCGTGCGCGACCGGGCCCTCCTTCTCCGCGCCGACCAGCCCGGCGAGTTCGGCCGTCCGACGGGCGGTCTCCAGGTCGCGGTCGGCCGCGATGACGGTCGCGCCCCGCTCGGTGAAGGCCAGCGCGGTGGCGCGGCCGATGCCGCTGCCCGCCCCGGTGACGACCACGAGATCGCCCTCGAAGGCCCGGCGGCCCGCGCCGACCCGCGCCCGGCGCAGTTCCCTCCGCTCGCCCGCGCCGAGCTCCCCTCCGGTGACCTCGGCGATGTGCTCGCGCACGAACCGGGCCACCAGGGCCGGGTGGGTGCGGGGGATCCAGTGACGGGCCGCGACGGGCCGCAGCTTGAGGTCGGGCACCCACTTCTGGAGGCCGCCGACGGTGTGCGGTGACACGTAGCGGTCCCCGGTGGGGACGATCACCTGGGTGGGGACATCGGTGCGGCGCTCGTTCGGCCGGGTCAGGCGGGGGAGCATGTTGGCCCGGTAGAGATCGACGCCGTACCGGCCCGCCTCGAGGTCGGGGGAGGCGCCCTCCAGCCGCCGGAGGACCTTGCCGATCATTTCTCCCGACCGGCCCGACCAGGACAGCTCCGGCAGGACCGGGGTCTGGAACACCGCGATGTACCAGGACCTGGCGGCCTGGCCCAGGGCCCGCAGATGGGCGGCGGGATCGGCCGAGGTCAGGCTGGAGCGGACCCAGTGGGCGACGTGGTCCAGGCAGGGGCCGCTCATCGAGGTGAAGGAGGCGAACCGCTCCGGCATGGTGGTGACGGCCTCCCACGCCTGGATGGACCCCCAGTCGTGCCCGACCAGGTGGACCTTCTCGTCCGGGCTGACGGCGTCCAGGACGGCCGTCATGTCCCGCATCAGCAGGTCGAAGGTGTAGAAGGCCCGGCCCCTGGGCTTCGTCGAGGCGCCCGCGCCCCGCACGTCGTAGGCGACGATGTGGAAGTCGCGCTCCAGCAGGGCGGCGACCTCGTCCCAGACGGCGTGGTCGTCGGGGTAGCCGTGCACCAGCAGGACGGTGGGCAGGCCGGCCTCGCCGCGCTCGTGAACGGCGAGCTCGACGCCCGCGCCCACGACCCGACGGGTCCGCACGGGTCCCGGTGCGGGGGAGGCGCTCACGCGGCCCACCTCTGGACGCCGCGGCGGGTCTTCCGCTCGGTCATCTTCCGGAACCGCTCCGGCTCGGCCGCGTCGTCGGTCCGAGCGAGCACCACGTTATTGGACACATTGTCAACCTAGTCCCCGGCCGCGGACCGGGACAAGTGCCACGCCGGTGTGACCCTCGGCTCACAGCGGGCCGAGTTCGGCCTCGAGCTCCGCCGCCCAGTGGGCGGCCCAGTCGGGCTGCGTGCCGTCGGCGTCGGTGAAGCCGTAGGTCTTGTAGAGGTCCCAGGTGGCCAGGGCGCGGCCGGTCCAGCGCATGACGTCCGGGTCGGCCGCCAGCGCCGCGACGGCCCTGCCGAGGTAGGCGGGGGTCTCGGAGAAGGCGAAGTTCGGGTCCTGCGCGGCGCCGTCGCGCCAGTTCTCCTCGGTGATGCCGAGGCCGTCCAGCATCGCCTCGGAGCGCAGGAACCCCGGGGTGATCGCGAGCGCCGTGACGCCGTGCGGCTTGAGCTCGGCGGACTGGGCGACCGCGAGGCGGATCACCGCGGCCTTGGCCAGGTCGTAGAAGACCGTGCCGCGGTAGCGCTCGGTGTTGCCGTCGGTGACCTCGACGACCAGCCCGGAGCCGCGGGCGACCAGGAGCGGCAGCGCGTGCCTGCTGGTGATGATGTGGGTGGCGACGGCGCGGCGCAGCAGCCGGAAGCCCTGGTCGAGATCCTGCTCCCAGAGCGGGTGCTCCCAGTCGGTGAGGGAGTCGCCGCCCCACACGCAGTTCACCAGGACGTCCAGCCGCCCGTCCTGTTCGGCGGCGATCCTGGCGGTCAGCGCCGCGACCTCCGCCGCGGACTCGTGGTCGGCCCGGACCGCGATCCCGTGGCCGCCGGCCTCGGTGACCAGCGCGGCCGTCTCCTCGACGGTCTCGGGCCTGTCGAGGTCGGAGCGGCCCGCCGCCGAGCTCCGCCCGCTGACGTAGACCGTCGCGCCCGCGGCTCCGAGCTCGACGGCGATGCCGCGGCCGCCGCCCCTGGTGCCCCCGGCGACCAGCGCCACCCTGCCCTCGAGCGTCCGGTTCCCGGACGCGCCTTCCCGTGTGCTCATGACGTCTCCCGATGGGGTGCGATGACCGCCTCGATCTGGGCGGTGAGTCTTGCGGCGAGGCCGGACCTGCGGTCCAGCGCCCAGGTGACGCCGGCGCCGACCGCGACCGCCTGGACGGTGGCCGCGAGCGCCGTGACGTCGGTGCCCGGGCACAGCTCGCCCTCGTCGAGCGCCTGGCCGAGGAGCCCGGCGATCGCCTCGCCCGTGGCCTCGTGGGCCGCGAGGGCGAAGCCGTGGAACTCCGGGTCGGTCAGGTCCATGCAGAGGAAGGCCAGATGGTGGGCGAACGCGACGGGGGTGTCCATGGGCGCCATCGACGCGATGATCCCGGCGGTGAGGGCCGCGAGGGCGCTTCCGCCGTCGCGGGGGAAGCGGACCGGGGCCCGCGCCCCGGCCCTGGCGATGGCCAGCAGCAGCCCGCGCTTGGATCCGAACCGCTGGACCAGGGTGCCGGGCACGACCCCGGCCTCCTTGGCGACGGCCCCCAGCGTCAGCGCGCCGGGGCCGTCGCGCCCGATCACCTCGACGGCGGCGCGCAGGATCGCCGCGTCGCCGACCGTCCGGGGTCGTCCCGGTCCCATCCGGCCTCCCATTAATAAATGCTCGTGCAGATATTAAATCACACCCGCGGGAACGCCGAACCCCCGGCGACACGGGCGGGTCGCCGGGGGTTCCGGAGGGCGGGCTTCTCGGTGGCTAGTAGGGCGTGTAGCCGCCGGCCTGCGCCGCGGGGGACTTCATCAGGTACTCCAGCGCCCGGGGGGTGGAGCAGACCTGGGAGGGGTGGTGACCGGGCTTGAGGTAGACGAGCCCCTCGATGATCAGCAGCCGGAAGACGCTCGGCACCAGGCCGGCCCTGGCCGCGCGCCGGTAGTCACGGAACATCGACAGCTTCGACGGCTTGCGCTCGATCGTCGGGTCGTTGCGCACCAGGAAGATCGCTCCGGCGATCAGCGCCCAGTACAGGAAGAACACCGAGGCCACCCAGCCGCCGACGCGGGTGAAGTAGCCGCCGCCGACCTTCTTGAACACGTCGAAGACGACCGAGCGGTGCTCGACCTCCTCGGCTCCGTGCCAGCGCAGGAGGTCGAGCATCGTGGGGTCGATGCCGGCCTTGTCGAGCCTGTCGTTCTCCATGATCCACTGGCCGAGGACCGCGGTGTAGTGCTCGATCGCCGACACGGCGGCCAGCTCGAAGCGGAGCATCCGCAGCCGGTTGCGCGGCTTCATCTTGGCGCGGTCGGCGGGCCGGGAGTCGTTGCCGGCCTTGGCCGCCTCGGTGATCTTCCGGTGGTCGACGCCGTGCCTGTCGAGCAGTTCGGTGAGGAAGCTGCCGTGCGCGCGGGCGTGGACCATCTCCTGGCCGATGAAGCCCTTGATCTCCTCGAGCAGCTTCTCGTCCTTGATCAGCGGCTTGGCGTCCTGGACGCACTGGATGAACCAGCGCTCGCCCTCGGGAAGCACGAGATGGAACGAGTTGATCATGTGGGTCGCGACGTAGTTGCCGGGGACCCAGTGCAGAGGCGTGTTCTCCCAGTCGAAGGCCACACGCCGAGCTTTGATCGGCGGGTGACGCTCGTCGACCTCGAACAACGGCAGGCCCACTGGTCCTCCTCGGCGGCGGCTGTCCCACAGGGATCTGGGGACTCCGCACTATGCCGAAGAGTTACCCGCGCGTACCACTACGTGCCGTGACAAACCGGGCGCAAAACCCCTAGCGTGCTTGACAAATTCGGGCGTCTGTCAAGCTCAGGGCCCCTCTTTGGCGATCAGGGCGGCGTCGTTCTCGTGGTGCTCGTTCATGAGCCTGCGCACCTTGGGCACGAACGCGAACAGCAGCGCGCCGACCGCGATGGCGAACAGCCCCGACCACAGGTAGTAGGCCGGGCTGGTGCCGCCGTCGGACAGCCGGGCGACCTGGCCGCCGATCGAGTCGCCCATCGCGGTCGCCAGGAACCACACGCCCAGCATCTGGGAGCTGAAGGCGGCCGGGGCCAGCCGGGTCGTCACCGACAGCCCGACGGGGCTGAGGCACAGCTCGCCGATGGTCTGGATCAGGTAGACCAGCACCAGCCAGAGGATCGAGACCTTGGTGCCGCCCTCCGCCACGCTCGCGGCCACCGACATCGCGACGAAGCTCAGGCCGGCCATGGTGAGGCCGATCGCGAACTTGAACGGAGTGCTGACCCGCGTGCCGGCCCGGGTCCAGATCCCGGCGAAGACCGGGGCGAGGACGATGATGAAGATCGGGTTGATGTTCTGGGTCCAGCTGGAGGGCATCTCCCAGCCGAAGATGCTCAGGTCGGTCTCGGTCGCCGCGAAGTTGGTGAGGGTCGTCGCGGCCTGGTCGTAGATCATCCAGAAGACCGCGGCCGCCAGGAACAGCCAGATGTAGGCCGTCATCTTCGAGCGCTCGTCGGGGGTGAGCCCGTGTTTTCCCTTGAGGATGTAGGCGAAGTAGGCGATCGGCACGACGATCGCGACGAGCGTCAGGAAGAACGTGACGGCGTCGAGGTCGAGCACGCCGAGGAGCCAGGCCGCCAGCGCGATGATCGCGAGGGCCGCCGCGGCCATGGCGAGCCACTGGAGCACGCGCCTCTTCTCGGCGGGGCTCAGCGGGTTCGACGGGTTGGCGCCGATGCCGCGCAGGTACTTGCCGCCCCACACGTACTGGATGAGGCCGATCGCCATGCCGAGCGCGGCGCAGGCGAACCCGAGGTGGTAGTTCACGTTCTGGCCGAGCCAGCCGACGATGAACGGCGCCAGCGAGCCGATGTTGATGCCCATGTAGAAGATGGAGAACCCGGCGTCGCGGCGGGACTCGGGCTCCCCGTCGTACAGGTGGCCGACCATCGCGGAGATGTTCGGCTTCAGCAGCCCGGTGCCGGCCACGATCAGGGCGAGACCGAGGTAGACGAAGCCCGCGCCGCCCGGGATCGCCATCGAGATGTGGCCCAGCATGATGATCACGCCACCGATGAAGATGGCCCTGCGCGGCCCGAACACGCGGTCGGCCAGCCATCCGCCGGGCAGCGCCGTCAGGTAGACCATGCCGAGGTAGACCCCGACGATCGCGTTGGCGGTGTCCTGGCTGAGCCCGAGCCCCCCGTCGGTGACCGAGTCCGCGAGGAACAGGGCCAGCAGCGCGCGCATGCCGTAGTAGCTGAAGCGCTCCCACAGCTCGGTCATGAACAGGGTGGAAAGGCCGCGCGGATGCCCGAAGAACGTCTTCTCCGGCTGAGGCTCGCTGGTCGTCACGCAGTGATCATTTCCCCGGCCCCCGCCTCCTGACGGCGGGGAAGGGGTAATCACTCGGTCATGGGACCGTTCCCGGAGGCCGGTGCGCCCAACTTTCGGCGCCGGGGACTTGCCCTCACCTGGCGGAACATGGTGCGATGTGGGCCGTAAGTGATCGCTGACTTTTTGCGGAGGCGCGCTCCCCATGGTTTCCACTCCCCAGGAACTCCGGGCCGAACTCGAGGCGGACATCGCCGGGAAGACCGTCTGCAGCGTGCTGCGGGACACCGCCGCCGAACACGGCGAACGGCCCGCCTACAGCGACCTCGGCGGATCCACGCTGACCTGGGCCGAGACCAGGCAGCGGACGCTGGAGATCGCCGCGGGCTTCGTCTCGCTGGGGATCAGGCCCGGCGAGGTCGTCGCGCTGATGATGCCGAACCGGTCGGAGCACGTCCTGGCCGACCTCGGCGCGGTCCACGCCGGCGCGGTGCCGAGCACGGTCTACGCGACGCTCGCCCCCGACCAGGTGCAGTTCATCGCCGAGAACTCCAAGGCCGTCTACGCGGTCCTCGACGGCCGCGACCAGCTCGGCCGCTGGCAGCCCGTCCTCGACCAGCTCCCCGACCTCCGCAAGGTCATCGTCATCGACGACTGCCCCGAGGGCGAGCCCTACCTGTCCTGGGCCGACTTCCTCGCCCTCGGCCGCGAGGCGCTGGCCGCCGACCCGTCCGAGGTCGACCGCCGCTGGCAGGCGGTCCTGCCGACCGACACCCTGACCGTGCTCTACACCTCGGGGACGACCGGCAACCCCAAGGGCGTGCTGATCACCCACCACATGGCCCTGTACGAGGCCCAGTGCTCCTCCCGGACGGCCGGGCTGCCCGACCACAACATCGGCGTCTCCTACCTGCCGTTCGCGCACATCGCCGACCGGGTCCTGTCGCTCTACCTGCCGATCGACCGGGCCGCCCACATCCACTTCTGCCCGGACCCGTCCCAGCTGACGACCGTCCTGCGGGAGGTGCGGCCGAACGCCTTCTTCGGGGTGCCGCGCGTCTGGGAGAAGATCATGGCCGGGATCCAGGCGTTCCTCGCCATGGAGACCGACGAGGCCAAGAAGGCGGCCGTCGAGGGCGCCATGGCCGTCGGCCGCGAGTACGTCGCGAGCCGCGAGTACGGCAACACCACCTCGCCCGAGCTCCAGGCGAGGTTCGAGGCCGTCGACTCGGCCGTCCTGTCGGTGATGCGCGGGCTGCTGGGCCTCGACCGGGTCGTCCACGCGATGAGCGCGGCGGCGCCGCTGCCCATCGAGGTCGCCCGGTTCTTCGCCGGCCTGGGCATCGCCATCCTGGACGTCTACGGCATGACCGAGACGACCGGCGCGGTCACCGCCAACCTGAGCGACTCGTTCAAGCTCGGGACCGTCGGGCGCCCCTTCCCCGGCTGCGAGCTCAAACTCGCCGAGGACGGCGAGATCCTCGTGCGCGGAGCCACCTGCACCGCCGGCTACCTGAACCGGCCCGAGGCCACCGCCGAGCTCCTCGACGCCGACGCCTGGGTGCACACCGGCGACATCGGCGAGCTCGACGCCGACGGCTTCCTCAAGGTCGTCGACCGCAAGAAGGAGATCATCATCACCGCGGGCGGCGAGAACATCGCCCCGTCGCTGATCGAGAACCACCTGAAGGAGCACCCGCTGGTCGGCCAGGCGCTGGCCTTCGGCGACCAGCGGCCCTACGTCGTCGCGCTGATCACCCTCGACGGCGAGGTCGCCCCGGTCTGGGCCGCGGCCCACGGCATCGAGCAGACCGACCTGGCGGCGCTGGCGGACAATCCGCTGGTGCTGGAGGAGATCTCCAAGGTCGTCGCGGACGCCAACACCCGGCTGGCCCGGGTGCAGCAGGTGAAGAAGTGGCACGTCCTGCCCGCCGAGTGGACCGCCGAGAGCGAGGAGCTCACCCCGACCCTCAAGCTCAAGCGCCGGGTCATCCACGGGAAGTACCTCGACTCCATCGACGCCCTCTACGGGTGATCTCCTTCGGAGCCGAGACGAGGCCCGGCCCCGTGCGGGGGCCGGGCCTCATCTCTCAGGCGACGGATCTTCAGGTGACGGATCTTCAGGTGATGGAGACGGCGGCGAAGACCGCGTCGAACCGCTTGCACCAGATGACGGCCGACTTGTACTTGGTGATGTCGGTCCCGGCGGGGATCGCGTAGTTCGAGCTGCCGGTGTTGCCCTTCAGCGTGGCCAGGGTGAGGTAGCCGGGGGGCAGCTGGCCGACCTGGTCGAAGGACTGCTCGGCCAGGACGACCTTCACGTCCGGGCCGTTGGAGGTCCGCAGGTCCTCCAGGCGCAGGAGGTGGCTGCCGTCCGGCTGCTTGTAGAGCTTGACGGTGCCGGTGGTCTCGCCGTGCGAGTACGACCGCCACTTTCCGCCCTCATAGACCTTCTCGGGTCCCTGCGGGGCCTGCTTCCCGTCGTCCTGGGGCTGTCCGGGGACCGCGGGCGCGACGGCCACGTCGGCGTCGTTCGCCCGGTCGTCCACCCACAGCTTCCACGGCTGGAAGGCCGCCATCGCGGCCACCAGGACCACCGCACCCACCGCGGCGACGAGCGCCGCCCATCCCTTTCGGCTCATGTCTCCATAGTCGCCCCGAACGGGCCGCGAGGGCGGGTCCCGCTGCTTACGACTCGGTGACGTCGGGCAGAATGCCACCATGATCGAGCTCGACTGGCTGCTGCCGCTGTTCGACTACGCGGGCATCGCCGTCTTCGCGATCACGGGCGCGCTGGCCGCCCTCCGCAAGCGCCTGGACATCGTGGGCGTCGTCGTCCTGGCCGCGATGACGGCCCTGGGCGGCGGCATCGTCCGCGACACGATGATCGGGACCCTGCCGCCCGCCGCCGCGACCAACATCGGCTACGTGATCATCCCGGTCGTCGCCGCGGTGATCGTCTACTTCTGGCATCCGCAGGTCAGCCGGATGCTGGGCGTCATCACCGTCCTGGACGCCGCCGGGCTCGGCCTGTTCTGCACGACCGGAGCCCAGAAGGCGCTGCTGCACGGCATCTCCCCGCTCCACGCGACGGTGCTCGGCGTCGTGACGGCGATCGGCGGCGGCATCATCCGCGACATGCTCAGCAACCAGGTCCCCGAGGTGCTCTCCGACCGGCAGCTGTACGCCGTCCCGGCGATCCTCGGCGCCGCGATCGTGGCGATCGCCTGGGCGCTGGACGTCAGGAACGGCTGGATCATCTTCGGCGCGACGCTCCTGGCCTTCACCCTGCGCATGATCGCCCTGCGCCGTTCGTGGCAGATCCCGGCGACCCCCGAGTTCACCACCTGAAGGTCAACAAAGCGCATGTATCGGGTGGAAAGCGGACACACCGGGTAGTTCTGGATCGAGGCGACTTCGCTCCCCGCGGGGTCCGCACCACGACGGGAGGAGGCGTTCATGACGATCTCAGGGATCATCAGCGCCATCGTCTTCGGCGCCATCATCGGCGCGCTCGGCCGCCTGGTGGTCCCGGGCCGCCAGAGCATGCCGATCTGGCTGACCACGGTGGTCGGCATCATCGCCGCGTTCGCGGGCACCGGTCTGGCCAGGATGTTCGACCTGAAGACCAGCGGCTTCAACTTCTGGGAGGTCCTCTTCCAGGTCGCCATCGCGGCGCTCGCCGTGTTCATCGTCGCGGCCCTCTGGCCGAAGAGCAGAGACGACTACTGATCGTCTCCTTCGATCCTGTCCATCCGTAGCCGCCGGGGCGCCCGCCCCGGCGGCTTTCGGCTGGTTCCGGGCGATTTTCATCGGATCATCGCGTACCGTGGGGGCTTCGTGTCGCCTGGGGACTCGGGGATCTTCTGTATGGAGCACGGCGCGTTCGAACTGCCGAGGATCGGTGTGCTGCTGAGGCACGCGCTGCCCCGGATCATCGAGGGCATCATCGCGCCCGTCGTCGTCTTCTACATCGCGCTCGTCGCGCTCGGGCAGACAGGGGCCGTCATCGTGGCCGTCGCCTGGGTGTTCGGCGCGATCGCCGTCCGGATGGCCCGTGGCCACGCGGTGCCGGGCGCCCTGATCCTCGCCGGGCTCGGCGTCACCGCCCGGGCCGCCCTGGCCTTCGGATCGGGCAACCCCAAGCTGTTCTTCCTCCAGCCGACCCTGGGCACGCTGCTCGTCAGCGGGACCTTCCTCGCCTCGGTCCCGCTCGGGCGGCCGATGGCCCAGAAGATCGCCACCGACATGATGCCGCTGCCCGAGGCCTTCCTCGCGCACGGCCGGGTCCGGCAGTTCTTCCTGCGCATCTCGCTGCTGTGGGCTCTGGTGTTCTTCGTCAACGCGACCTTCAGCCTCTGGCTGCTGTGGCACGAGTCGCTCGAGACCTTCCTGTGGCTGCGGACCAGTGTCGTCGCCCTGCTGTGGGTGGCGGCCTTCGGGGTGTCCCTGCACGGGTTCCAGCGGTGCCTTCGCCAGGTCAACGCCGAGAAGCGGCTGCCTGTCCTGGTTTGACCCTGGGAATCCGCTGAATACGGTGACTGTTACTTATTCAGGGGTTTCGGGGGGTTTTTGTGAGATTCGTCCGTCTAGTCGGGATCAGTGCCGTCTCCGGCGGCCTGCTGGCCGGCGCTGCCTGCGGCGGGGGAGGGACCGGCTCGCTGGTGGCCGAGAAGAAGGACGCCACGATCACCGTCTCCCCGGCCGACGGCACCGGCAAGGCCCGCCCCGACGCCCGCGTCCGGGTGACGGTCGCCGACGGTGAGCTGACCGACGTCAAGGTCACCGGCGGGGGCGAGGAGGTCGGGGGCACCTTCGACCGGGGCCGCGTGGCCTGGGTCGCCGAGGGCGGCCTCGCCCCGTCCACCGGTTACACGGTCACGGCCACCGCCGCGAACGGAGACGGCGAGAAGACCACCGTCACCACCGCCTTCACGACGCTGACCCCCGCGAAGCCGCTGAGCGTCACCGACGTCACGCCGGGGATCAAGGGCGAGACGGTCGGCGTGGGGATGCCGATCATCGTCACGCTCAACCGGGCCGTCACCGACCGCGACGCCGTCGTGCACGCCCTGAAGGTCACCGCGGAGAAGCCGGTCGAGGGGGCGTGGCGCTGGCTGAGCCCGACCCGGCTGGTCTACCGCACCCGGACCTACTGGCCCGCGCACCAGAAGGTCAGGCTCGACGCGGAGCTGACCGGGGTGAAGGCGGGCGCCGGCATCTACGGGGTCGCCGGGAGGAGCTGGTCCTTCGACGTGGGCGCCGCCCAGATCACGACGGTGGACGTCCGGCGGCACACCATGACCGTCAGGCGGGACGGCGAGGTCGTCAAGACCACGCCGATCAGCGCGGGCAACGGGACGACCCGCGAGTACACCACGACCAACGGCGTCCATCTGGTGATGGGCAAGTCCAATCCTGAGACGATGATCTCGCCGGGAAAGAAGCCGGGAGACCCCGGCTACTACAAGATCATCGCCAACTACGCGGTCCGTTTCTCGGCCTCCGGTGAATACGTCCACTCGGCCCCGTGGTCGGTCGGTTCACAGGGCCGCGCCAACGTCTCGCACGGCTGCGTCAACGCGAGCCCCGCCGCGGCGAAGTGGTTCTACGACCAGTCCCAGCGGGGCGACGTCATCAAGGTGACCGGCACGGACCGCGAGCTCGAGCCCGGAAACGGCTGGGGTTACTGGCAGATCCCCTTCTCGTCTTGGGCGAACTGAGCGGCGGGCTGAGCGGGTGAACTGACGGCGGCCGAGAGCGTTTGGACAACCGCTCATTGCGGGTACTTATCAATGTCTTGTGAATTCCGAACCCCGTGCCGTACCAGGTCGTCTCAACCGTTAATGTCTCCTGTACGTGCCTTTGCGGTCGGAGGGATCGCGGCATGTACGGGGTTAACGGAGGTTGAAGCGGTGCGTCGGGAAAAGCTGGGCTTGGTCGGAATCGTCAGTGTCGCCGCCCTGACGGCCGCCTGCAGCTCGGGGGGCGGCGGCGGAGGGACCGGCGGTCCCGGCGGATCGGCCAAGGAGCCCGCCGCTCCGGTCGTCACCATCACCCCCGCCGACGGCACGGGCAAGGCCAAGCCGGAGCAGGGCATCTCCGTGAAGACGGACATCGGGGCGCTGCAGAGCGTCAAGGTGCAGCTCAAGGGCAAGGACGTGCCCGGGGCCATGAACGCGGACAAGACCTCCTGGAAGTCGGCCTGGACCCTCCAGCCCAACGCCTCCTACACGGTCGAGGCGGTCGCGGCGGGGGAGCAGGGCAAGACCACCACTGCCACCAGCAGCTTCAAGACGCTCAAGCCCGCGAGCACGCTGGGCCTGGAGTACAACATCCCCTCGGGCGGCGACACGGTCGGCGTCGGGATGCCGGTCGTCCTCAACTTCGACCAGCCGGTCGTCGACAAGAAGGCCGTCGAGAAGTCCCTGGTCGTGGAGTCCAAGTACGCCAACGAGGGCGCCTGGTACTGGTACACCGACAAGCAGGTGATCTTCCGGACCAAGAAGTACTGGAAGGCCTACCAGACCATCAAGGTCACCGGGCACCTGGCGGGCGTCAAGGCCGCCAAGAACGTCTACGGCGCCAGTGACTTCACCCTGAAGTTCAAGATCGGCTCACAGAGCATCAGCACGGTGAACACCAAGACCCACCGCATGGTCGTGAAGGTCGACGGCAAGAAGAAGTGGGACGTCGGCATCTCGGCCGGCAAGGCCACCGAGCGCAAGTACACGACGACCAGCGGCATCCATCTCACGATGGACAAGAAGAACCCCGAAACGATGATCTCCCCGGGGATCAAGGAGGGCGAGCCCGGCTACTACAAGGAGATCGTCCCCTACGCGGTCCGCATCTCCTACAGCGGCGAGTACGTTCACTCGGCGCCGTGGTCGGTCGGCTCCCAGGGCCGGGCCAACGTCTCGCACGGCTGCGTGAACGCCCCGCCCTCGTTCGCCCGTGAGTACTACGGCACCTCCAAGTGGGGCGACATCGTCGACATCAAGGGCACCACCCGGGAGCTCGAGTTCGACAACGGCTACGGCTGGTGGCAGAAGCCGTGGAAGCAGTGGATCCTCGGCAGCGCCTTCGACAAGCCGGTCTCCACCGCGCCTCAGGGCGACCCCACGACGGCCCCCGACGCGACCACTCCGGCGACGGGCACGCCCACCACCCCGGGCACGACCACCCCCACGACTCCCGCTGAGAGCCCCGTCGCATGACACACCGTAAGACCGCCGCGCTGACCGGCGCGGCGCTGCTGCTGACCGCTGCCTGCTCCACCTCCAAGGGCGGCGACGACCCCGGCACGAACGAACAGGCCAAGCCCGAGGCCAGCGCGCCCCAGCTGACGATCAGCCCGGCGGACGGCACCGGCAAGGTCAAGCCGGAGAGCAAGATCACCGTGACGGCCGCCAACGGCTCGATCGAGACGGTCAAGGTCACGGTCGGCGGCAGGAAGGTCCCCGGCGAGATGTCCGCGGACAAGGCCTCCTGGAAGTCCGCCTGGACCCTCAAGCCCGGCGCGACCTACAAGGTCGAGGCCACCGCGGCCAACCCCGAGAACAAGAGCACCACGGCGAGCAGCACGTTCAAGACGCTCAAGGCGGCCGCGACCTTCGGGATCCTCGACATCACCCCGTCGGCGGGCGAGAAGGTCGGGGTCGGCATGCCGATCACGGTCACGTTCGACCGCGAGATCACCGACAGGAAGTCCGTGGAGCGGGCGCTGGAGGTGCGGTCCGACAAGGCCGCCACCGGCGCCTGGTACTGGACCGCCGGCAACCAGGCGATCTTCCGGACCAAGAACGGCAAGTACTGGGCGGCGAACCAGAACGTCCGGCTGATCGCCCACCTGACCGGGGCCAAGGCCGCCAAGGGTGTTTACGGCACCGCGGACAAGAGCCTCAAGTTCAAGATCGGCGACTCGCACATCAGCGTCGTCGACACCAAGAAGAAGCACATCACCGTCAGGATCAACGGCAAGAAGAAGAAGTACATCCCGATCAGCGCGGGCAAGGGCGGCCGGTTCGTCGGCGGCGTCGACACCTACCTGACGACCAGCGGCGTCCACCTGACCATGCAGAAGTACCTGGTCGAGACCATGACGTCGGCCTGGATGGGCGTCGACCCGAAGGACAAGAAGAACGGCGGCTACGAGGAGAAGATCCCCTACGCCGTCCGCATCTCCGACTCCGGCGAGTACGTGCACTCCATGGCCAGCCGCGTCTGGGGTATGGGCCGCTACAACCTCAGCCACGGCTGCGTGAACGCCCCGCCCGCCTTCGCCCAGTGGTTCTACGGCATCTTCCAGCGCGGTGACGTCGTCACCGTGACGGGCACCAAGCGCAAGCTGGCCTGGAACAACGGCTGGAGCTTCTACCAGATGCCCTGGAAGGAGTGGGTGAAGGGCGGCGCTCTCGACCGCGAGATCAGCACGGGGCCCGCCGCCGACGAGGAGGCCTCCCCCTCCCCGGCGCCCTCCACTCCGGCCTCGCCTTCCGTCTCGCCCTCCGCACCGGTCTCGCCTTCGACGCCGGTCTCTTCCACGCCTTCGGTGTCGGCTTCCTGACCGGCCCGTAATGGGTGACTAATTGCTTTAGTCCGTAAAATCCGTTTCATTGATTTCGCGGGCCGTCCCTGCTTCCTGAACAGGCTCCGAGGGCGACGTCCCTGGTCGGGAGCTTGTCCGGGAGGTCGGGGAAGGGCGTGATGGGCTCGTTGCGGGTGAGTTCATCGAAGTCGGCGGCGAAAAGGGGCGGGATCGGCCATGCTTCTAGCTCGCGAACGAATTTCAGGACTGATGTATTGAGGCATGGAGACGTTGCGGAACTCTGAGGGTGCCGGTAGAACTCCGAAGATGGACATCGTCGAGGTGATCGATCCGGCCGACGGGCAGCTCGACGCCTGGCATGACCTGGTGTCCGCCGCGCTCCGGCACGACCATCCGGGGGAGCCCGAGCCCGATCCGGCGCAGACCGTCGGCTGGCTGCTCGGCGGCCCGCGCGGACGGCTGTGGGCCGTCCCCCAGGGCGACGGGTTCGGCGCCGTGGCCGCGCTGCGGCTGCCGGGCACCCCCGCGACCAGGGCCGGGGAGATCGAGATCCATGTGCGCCCCGGGCTGCGGCGGCGGGGGCTCGGCACCGCGCTGCTGCGGGAGGCCGCGGCGGCGCTCCGGGCCGAGGGACGGCGCACCGCGATCGCGCAGGCGCTCGCCGGCACCCCCGCGGTCCCGTTCCTGGAGGGCAACGGGTTCCGGTGCGTGCTGACCACCCGCGGCATGGTGCTGCCGCTGGCCGCGGCCGAGCCCGCCGGGCTGGCCGCGCTGAACCCGCCCGGCTACCGGCTCGTGCGCTGGACCGGGCCCGTCCCCGACCGGCTGGCCGTCGCCTACGCCTACGCCAAGCGGGCCATGGCCGACCACACCGACGGCCGCGGCTCGGCCTGGAACGCCGACAAGGTCCGCGAGACCGGCGAGGCCGTGGCCAAGCGCGGCGACGACCTCTACACGGTCGCGGCGCTCTACGGCCCCCAGATGGCGGGCTTCACCGAGATCGTCGTGCCCGGCGACGCCCCCGAGCGGGCGTTCCAGTACGACACCGCGGTCGTGCCCGAGCACCGGGGTCGCCGCCTCGGCATCTGGCTGAAGGCCGTCATGCTCACCTGGCTGCGCGACGAGCGTCCCGAGGTGCTGGAGATCGAGACCGACAACGCCGACGACAACGCCCACATGCTGGCCGTCAACCGGGAGCTGGGGTTCCAGCCGCAGCGCGAGTACCGGGAGTACGAGGCGGCCGTGGCCGACCTGCCGTGATCGGCGGGGCGTGACGGATCTAGGATGGTCTGGTGACTTCGGGTGAATATCTGAGGTACCCGCACCTGCGCGGGGATCTGCTGACCTTCGTGGCCGAGGACGACGTCTGGCTGGCCTCCCTCGACGGGGGGCGGGCGTGGCGCCTGTCGGCGGACCGCTCGCCGGTCAGCCATCCCCGGCTGTCGGCCGACGGCTCCAAGGCCGCCTGGACGACCTGGCGGGACGGCGACCCCGAGGTCCATCTCGCCTCCGTCGACGGCGGCCCGAGCGAGCGCCTCACCCACTGGGGCTCGGCGACGACCCGGGTGCGGGGCTGGACCCCGTCGGGACGGGTGCTGGCGACCAGCTCGACCGGCCAGCCGTTCTCGCACTTCACCTGGGCCTACGCGGTCCCCATCGACGGCTCCACGGCGGCCAGGCTGCCGTACGGGATCGTCGAGGACATCAGCCTGGCCGGTGAGCACCGCTCCGAGCTGGCGGCCTTCATCACCGGCGGAGCCAGCGAGCCCGCCCGCTGGAAGCGGTACCGCGGCGGCGGCATGGGACGCCTGTGGACGGGCCCCGCGCTCGAACCCGCCGAGTACCGCACCGAGGCCGACGGCGAGCTGAGCGTCGGCGAGGGCCACTTCACCCGGATCCTGTCCGGCCTCGGCGGGCACGTCGACTCCATCATGATCGTCGGCGGCCGGGTGGCGTTCCTGTCCGACCACGAGGGGCTGGGCGCGCTCTACTCCTGCGGCTTCGACGGCGACGACCTGCGCAGGCACAGCGACAACGACGTCTTCTACGCCCGGCACGCCGCCACCGACGGCTCGCGCGTCGTCTACTCCTCGGCCGGGCGGATCTGGATCGTCGACGACCTCGACAGCCCGCCGCGCGCCCTGCCGATCAGGCTCGGCGGCTCCGGGACGGCCCGCAGGCCCCGCCTGATCACCGGCGAGGACGAGCTGGGCGGGTTCTCCTGCGACGACACCGGCCGGGCCAGCGCCGTCGAGGTCGCCGGCACCGTCCACTGGCTGACCCACCGGGACGGGCCCGCCCGCACCCTGGCCTCCGACCCGAAGTCGCGCGCCCGCAGGCCCACGGTCCTCGGCGCGGGCACCGGGGGAGTGGCCTGGCTGGTCGACGCGGGCACCGACCTGCCGGGAGACGCCCTCGAGGTGGCGCCCGCCGCCGGGATCGAGCCCGGCTCCACGCCGCGCCGCCTGGCCGCGGGCAAGCTCGGCTGGGCCGCCGACCTGGTCTCCGCCCCCGACGGGGTGCGGGTGGCCGTCACCACCAAGGACGGCCAGCTCCTGCTGGTGGAGATCGAGTCGGGGGAGACCTCCGAGCTGGCCTCGACCGGGAACGGCCGGATCGAGGACGTCGTGTTCTCGCCCGACTCCGAGTGGCTGGCCTGGTCGGAGCCCGAGATCTCTCCGCTGCGCAGGATCCGGCTGATGCGGCTCAACGACCGGACCGTCGTGGACGTCACCGACGGCCGGTTCGAGGACTCCTCGCCCTGCTTCACCCTCGACGGCAGGTTCCTGGCGTTCCTGTCGTGGCGCGGCTTCGACCCCGTCTACGACCAGCACGTGTTCGACCTGTCGTTCCCGTTCGGCTGCCGTCCCTATCTGCTGCCGCTGGCGGCCTCGACCCCGTCGCCGTTCGCGCCGTCGGTGGAGGGGCGTCCTGCCTCGGGGGACGAGGAGAAGAAGGACGAGGAGGACGGCAGGGCCGTCGTCGACCTCGAGGGGCTGCCGGCGCGGGTCGTGCCGTTCCCGGTCGAGGCCTCCCGCTACGCGGCGATGAGCGCGGTCAAGGGCGGCGTGGTCTGGATGAAGATCCCGCTGTCGGGCGAGCTCGGCGAGAGCGGCCCGACCCCCGACTCCTCGCCGCTGCGGCCCACGCTGGAGCGGTTCGACTTCGCCTCGCGCAAGTGCGAGGAGATCGTCGACCCGCTGGACTCCTACGCCGTCAGCGGCGACGGCGAGCGGCTGGTGATCCGCGACCGGGGCGCGCTGAAGGTCGTGCCGTCCGACCGGTCCGCCGACGGCGACGACGTCGTCAAGGTCGACCTGTCCAGGGCGCGCGCCACCTTCGATCCGCGCAGCAGGTGGGAGCTGGCCTTCGCCGAGGCGGGGCGGATCACGCGGCACGAGTTCTGGAAGGAGGGGGTCCTCGACCTCATCTCCTGGCACGACGTGCTGGAGCGGTACCGGCCGCTGCTGGACCGGGTCGCCACCCCTGACGACTTCGCCGACCTGCTCTGGGAGGTCCAGGGCGAGCTCGGCACGTCCCACGCCTACGTGGCCCGCGCCCGGTACGGCCGGGCGGGCGACTGGCTCGGGATGCTCGGCGCCGACCTGCACCGCGACGGCGACGTCTGGCGGATCATCCGGATCCTGCCCGGTGAGACCTCCGACCCACGCGCCCGCGCCCCGCTGGCCGGGCCCGGCATCGTGGTCAGGCCGGGCGACATCCTGCTGGAGATCGACGGCCGTCCCGTCGACGCGGTGACGGGCCCCGGGCCGCTGCTGGCGGGGATGGCCGACAGCCCGATCGAGCTGACGATCGGCCCGCGCGACGGGGGAACACCACGCAGAGTGGCGGTCGTCCCGCTCGTCGACGACGAGCGGCTGCGCTACCAGGACTGGGTGACCGAGCGACGCAGGCATGTGCGGGAGTCCAGTTCCGGCCGCCTCGGCTATCTTCACATCCCCGACATGGTGGGCTTCGGCTGGGCGCAGCTCCACCGCGACCTGCGGGTGGAGGCGGGGCTCGACGGCCTCATCGTGGACCTGCGCGGCAACCGCGGCGGCCACACCTCGCAGCTCATCGTCGAGAAGCTCTCACGGAAGATCATCGGCTGGGACGTCCCCCGCCACCGCAGGCCGTCGCCCTATCCCGACAACGCTCCGCGCGGCCCGATCGTGGCCGTCGTGGACGAGCGGGCGGGCTCGGACGGCGACATCATCGCGGCCGCGATCAAGACCCTCGGCCTGGGCAAGGTCGTCGGCACCCGCACCTGGGGCGGGGTCGTCGGCATCGACGGCTGGCACCGGCTGGCCGACGGCTCGTCGATCACGGTGCCCAAGTACGCCACCTGGTTCGACGCCTACGGATGGGACCTGGAGAACCACGGCGTCGACCCCGACATCGAGGTCGTCATGACGCCCGAGGACTGGGTGAAGTGCCGCGATCCCCAGCTCGACGCCGCCATCGGCCTCGCCCTGGAGGAGCTGGAGCAGCACCCGCCGGCCCGGCCGCCGTCCGGTTAGGGCCTGTCTCGAAGTCAACTGCCCTGCTGCGCGACGCCCAGGCACGCACCCTGGAGGCTTGTCGTCAGTCGCCAGCCACACCAGGCTGACTCCCTCCTCCGCACCACCAGGGCACGCACCTGAACGCCGCTCGCCACGGGCGCCGACTCCGAGACAGGCCCTAGCCGTTGAGGAAGCGCTCCAGGGGGAGGGTGGCCGCGCCCAGGGCGACGGCGTCGGGGCCGAGCCTGCACAGCTCGATCGAGGTGGTCGAGAACGGGTGGGTCAGGGAGTGGCGGCGGGCCGTCTCGCGGAGCGCCTCCAGGTAGCGTTCGCCGAGGAGCAGGCCCGCCCAGCCGCCGAGGATGATCCGCTCGGGGTTGAGCAGGTTGATCAGGCCGCCGAGGCTCGCGCCCAGGTAGAGGACCGTCTCGTCCATGATCTTCTGCCCGATGGTGCCGGGGGTCCCGGCCTCCAGGAGCATGGCCGCGAGGGCGGTCTCCTGGTCGCCCTGGGCGGGCACGCCGCCCGCCTCCTCGTAACGTTCCAGCATCGCCTCGGCGCCGACATAGGCCTCCAGGCAGCCCACGTTGCCGCAGCGGCAGGTCCGCCCGCCGACGATCACGGGCGTGTGCCCCCACTCGCCCGCGCTGGCGGTGGAACCCCGGTCGGCGCTGCCGTGGCTGATGATCGCGGCCCCGACGCCGGAGCCGATCAGGCCGATGATCGCGTTCTGGGCGCCCCGGCCGGAGCCGAACCACAGCTCGGCCTGGCCCATGGTGTTCGCACCGTTGTCGATGCGCAGCGGCAGGTCGGTGCCCGCCCGCAGGAGCCGTTCCAGGGGCACGTCGCGCCATCCGAAGGTCTGGGCGTCGACGGAGACCTCGGGGTGCTGCTGCACCACGCCGGGCACGCCGACGCCGACCCCGAGGATCGATCCGGAGTGGACGCCGCTGTCGGTCAGCACGGTGGAGATCCCGGCCAGTATCGCGGCGACGACGGCCTCCGCGTCGTGCTGGCGCGGGTCGAGGGGGAAGTCGGCCTTGGCCCGCTCGGTCATGCCGAGGTCGAACAGCTCGACCTGCACCCGGGTCTCGCCCACGTCCACGCCGATCACGTAGCCGTACTCGGGATTGACCCGCAGGAGCACCCGGGGACGCCCGCCGTCGGAGTCGACGGAGCCGACCTCGGCCACTATCCCGTCGTCGATCAGCTCACGCATCACGTTGCTCACCGAGGCGGGGGACAGGCCCGTGGCGGTGCTCAGCTCCTGCCGGCTGCGGGCTCCGCCGAAGTACAGCGACCACAGCAGCACCGACCGGTTGTCCCGACGCAGATCGCGCACAGTGCCCCGTTTGCGCTCCGCCAACGTGGTCCCACCTTCCCGGTTCTTCGTTCCCACCTGCATCTTCCTCCACGTCGTGAAGGAAGTCATCTTCAGGGGTTGACGATGGCGTTTCTCAGCGCTTAAATCAAGCCCTGAAATAAGCCGTGTCTCAAGTCACAGTCTGTCATCTCCACTCCTCAGCTGCGAATAGGGTCACGGCCGAACGTCCTCCTACCCCCAAGGGACCCCCATGCGTATCGGAAAGATCGCTCCGGCGCTCGCACTGGCGCTCGTCGCCGCCACCACGGCGGCCTGCGGCGGCGGCGACGACAAGGGCGGCAGCGCCCCCAAGGAGCTCACTTACTGGGCCTCCAACCAGGGCACGAGCCTCGACAACGACAAGGCCGTCCTGCAGCCGGAGCTCGACAAGTTCGAGAAGCAGACCGGGATCAAGGTCAAGCTCGAAGTCGTCAGCTGGGACACGCTGCTCAACCGCATCCTCGCCGCCACCACCTCCGGCCAGGGCCCCGACGTTCTGAACATCGGCAACACCTGGTCCGCGTCGCTCCAGGCGACCGGCGCGTTCCTGCCCTTCGACGACCCCACCCTCGAGAAGATCGGTGGCAAGTCCCGCTTCCTCGGCCCGTCCCTCGCCGCCACCGGCGCGAACGGCCAGGCCCCGGTCGGCGTCCCGATCTACGGTCAGGCCTACGGCCTGTACTACAACAAGAAGCTGTTCAAGGCCGCGGGCATCGAGAAGCCCCCGGCGACCTGGGAAGAGCTGATCGCCGACGGCAAGAAGCTCACCGACCCGAAGAAGGGCCAGTGGGGGCTGTCCCTCCAGGCCGGCCAGGTCACCGAGAACGTCCACCACGCGGCGATCCTCGGCGCGCAGCACGGCGCGGAGTTCTTCGGCGCCGATGGCAAGCCGCAGATCGCCTCCGACCCGGCGGTGAACGCGGTCCAGCAGTTCATCGACCTGATGCAGACGCACAAGATCGTCAACCCGGCCAACGCGGAGTACACCGACACCGCCAAGTCCCTCAAGGACCTGTCGGACGGCAAGGCCGCCATGTTCATGAACCAGGCCTCCGCCGGCTCGTTCAAGAACATCGGGATGAACATGGACGACCTGGGCGTCGCGCCGATCCCGCTGCCCGGCACCCCGCCCGCCAACAGCCGGAAGGTGACCAGCTTCGTCGCCGGCATCAACATGTCCGTGTTCAAGAACACCAAGAACAAGGACGCCGCCCTCGAGTTCGTCAAGTTCATGACGTCCGCCCCCGAGCAGGCGCTGCTGAACAAGACCTACGGCTCGCTGCCGACCGTCCAGGACGCCTACAGCGACCCGGCCTTCCAGACCGACGACGTCAAGGTGTTCCAGAACGTCCTCGGCACCACGGCCGAGCCGATGCCGCAGGTCCCGCAGGAGAGCCAGTTCGAGACCCTCGTGGGCACCGCCATGAAGACGATGTTCGCGGACGTCGCGGCCGGCAAGACGGTCGACGCCAAGACGATCAAGGACCAGCTGACCCAGGCGGACCAGCAGATCGCGGCCGGTAGCTAATCCCTATGGCCACCGCTGTGAAGCACGCCCCGGCCGCGAAGGCGGCCGGGGCCCCCCGACCCCGGAGCCCGTGGGTGAAGCGCCGACGGCTGGCGCTGCCCTATCTCCTCCTGCTCCCGGCCCTGCTGCTGGAGCTGCTCATCCACCTCATCCCGATGCTGGTCGGGATCGGGATGAGCTTCCTCAAGCTGACCCAGTTCTACATCCGCAACTGGTCCGCGGCGCCGAACGCGAAGTTCGACAACTACAAGTTCGTCCTGGACTTCGACGCCGCCGCCGGCAAGTCCCTGCTCCACTCGTTCTGGGTCACCTGCGAGTACACGGTGCTCTCGGTGGGCCTGTCCTGGCTCTTCGGCACCGCCGCGGCGGTGCTCATGCAGCGCCGGTTCCGCGGCAGGGACATGCTGCGGACCCTGTTCCTCATCCCGTACGCGCTGCCGATGTACGCCGCGGTCATCACCTGGTCGTTCATGTTCCAGCGCGACACCGGCATGGTGAACAGCATCCTGGGCGGCCAGACCTTCTGGCTGATCGGCGACAACAGCTTCTGGGCGCTGCTGACCGTCTCGGTCTGGCGGTCCTGGCCGTTCGCCTTCCTCATCGTCATGGCCGGGCTGCAGAACATCCCGGGCGACCTCTACGAGGCGGCGGCCATCGACGGGGCGGGCTGGTGGCGCCAGCTGCGGGCCATCACCCAGCCGATGCTCCGCCCGGTCAACCAGGTCCTGTTCCTGGTGCTGTTCCTGTGGACCTTCAACGACTTCAACACCCCGTACGTCCTGTTCGGCGCGTCCGCGCCGCGCGAGGCGTCGCTGATCTCGATCCACATCTACCAGAGCTCGTTCGTGACCTGGAACTTCGGACTCGGCTCGGCCATGTCGGTGCTGCTGCTGCTGTTCCTGCTGCTGGTCACCGCCGTGTACCTGGGAATCACGTCCCGCAGGAGGAAAGCGCATGTCTGAGCCCCGCTGGGTCGGCTGGGCCCGCCGCATCGTCCTCGGCTTCCTCGCGCTGTTCACGCTGCTGCCGCTCTACGCGATGATCTCGTCGTCGCTGAAGCCGCTCGGCGACGTGCAGGGCGACTGGCACTGGATCCCGACGTCGATCACGCTCCGTCCGTTCATCGACATCTGGAAGACCGTCCCGCTCGCCAAGTACTTCATGAACAGCCTGATCATCTCGGGCTCGGCGACCGTCTGCTCCGTGATCATCGCGATCTTCGCCGCCTACTCCATCAGCCGGTTCAAGTTCCGCGGCCGCGGGATCTTCTCCGTGACCGTCCTGTCGACCCAGATGTTCCCCGGCATCCTGTTCCTGCTGCCCCTGTTCATCATCTTCGTCAACATCGGCAACACCACCGGGATCGTCCTGTACGGCTCCCGGCTCGGATTGATCGTCACCTACCTGACCTTCTCGCTGCCCTTCGCGATCTGGATGCTCGCGGGCTACTTCGACTCGATCCCGAAGGAGCTCGACGAGGCCGCCATGGTCGACGGCAACGGCCCGATCGGGGCGCTGCTGCGGGTGGTCATCCCGGCCGCCATGCCCGGCATCGTCGCGGTCAGCATCTACTCCTTCATGACCGCCTGGGGCGAGGTCCTCTTCGCCTCCGTGATGACCGACTCCGACACCCGGACGCTCGCCGTCGGGCTCCAGGAGTACTCGACCCAGGTCCAGGTCTACTGGAACCAGGTCATGGCCGCGTCGTTGATCGTCTCCGTTCCCATCGTCATCGGATTCCTGCTGCTCCAGCGCTTCCTCGTCGCGGGCCTGACCGCCGGCGCCGTCAAGTAACGCCCTTAAGCACCGCAGCTCACATCCCTTTTCGCCACTTCCTTAGGTGAGGTCTGCCTTGAACACCCCCCTGCCGAAAGACTTTCTCTGGGGCGCGGCGACGGCCGCGTACCAGATCGAGGGCGCGGTCGACGTCGACGGACGCCTCCCCTCCATCTGGGACGACTTCTGCCGCGTCCCCGGCGCCATCGACAACGGCGACGACGGCGACGTGGTCTGCGACCACTACCGCCGCTGGCCCGAAGACCTAGCGATCATGAAGTCGCTGGGCCTGGACGCCTACCGCTTCTCCGTCGCCTGGCCGCGCGTGATCCCGACCGGACGCGGCGAGATCAACCCGCTCGGCATCGACTTCTACGACCGCCTGGTCGACGCGGTGCTCGAGGCCGGGATCCGGCCGTTCGTGACGCTCTACCACTGGGACCTGCCCTCGGCCCTCCAGGACCGGGGCGGCTGGCCCGCCCGCGACACCGCCTACGCCTTCGCCGAGTACGCGGCCGTCGTCGCGGCCAGGCTCGGTGACCGGGTCGCCGACTGGAACACCCTCAACGAGCCGCTGTGCTCGGGCTGGATCGGCCACCTCGAGGGCCGGTTCGCGCCGGGGGTCAAGGACCTCAAGCAGGCCGTGGACGCCTCGCACCACCTGCTGCTCGCCCACGGGCTCGGCGTCCAGGCGATTCGCGCCAACGCCGAACTGCCCGCGAACATCGGGCTGGTCACCAACCTCAGCGGCATCGAGGCCGCCTCGGACCGCGACGAGGACGTCCAGGCGGCCCGGCGGATGGACGGTCACGTCAACCGGTGGTGGCTCGACCCGTCCAACGGGCGCGGCTACCCCGCCGACATGGTCGAGGTCTACGGGGTCGAGCCCCCCGTGATCGGGAACGACCTCGAAGTCATCTCGGCCCCGTGCGATTACCACGGCCTGAACTACTACTTCCGCCAGATCATCGAGAACGACCCGGCGGGCCCCGCGCCCTTCGCCCGGCAGGTGCCGGTGGAGGGCGCGGCCACCACCGCGATGGGCTGGGAGATCTACGGCCAGGGCCTCGCCGACCTGATCCACCGGCTCACCGACGACTACGGCGCCCAGGCGATCTACATCACCGAGAGCGGGGCGGCCTTCGACGACAAGGTCGCCGAGGACGGGTCCGTCCAGGACCTCGACCGCATCGCCTATCTGGAGGAGCACCTCTCGGCGGTCGCGGGGGCGGTCGAGGACGGCGCCCCGGTCAAGGGCTACTTCGCCTGGTCGCTGCTCGACAACTTCGAGTGGGCCAACGGCCTCGACAAGCGGTTCGGGCTCGTCCGGGTCGACTACGAGACCCAGGCCCGCACGATCAAGGCGAGCGGGCACCGCTACGCCGACATCATCGCCGAGCACAGGAGCCGCGCCTGATCCTTCCGGTTCTTTCGCTTCACCCACCCCCCATTACTCCATTGATGGAGCGAAAAGCATGAGAGTCACATCGCTGGGGATCGCGCTCGCCACCACGGCGGCGCTGGTCACCATCCCCTCCCAGCTGCCCGCCGCGGCGGCCGAGACCCTGCTGTCGCAGGGCAAGGCCGCCTCGGCGTCCAGCATCGAGAACGGCGGCACGACCGCCGCCCTCGCCGTGGACGGCAACCTGACCGGCACCCGCTGGTCGTCGGCCGCGTCCGACCCGCAGTGG
Organism: Actinocorallia longicatena; assembly: GCF_039534125.1. Taxonomy (NCBI): domain Bacteria; kingdom Bacillati; phylum Actinomycetota; class Actinomycetes; order Streptosporangiales; family Thermomonosporaceae; genus Actinocorallia; species Actinocorallia longicatena. The sequence goes on from NZ_BAAAUV010000005.1 coordinate 53,661, forward strand.
TTCCAGGTCGACCTCGGGGCCTCGGCCGCGATCAGCAAGGTCGTCCTCACCTGGGAGGCCGCCTACGGTAAGGACTACAAGATCCAGGTCTCCGACAACGGGACCTCCTGGACCGACCTGAAGACCGTCACCGGCGGCGACGGCGGCTCCGACAGCCTCGACGTAGCCGGTAACGGCCGCTACGTCAGGATGTCGGGCACCGCCCGGGGCACCGGGTACGGCTACTCGCTCTGGGAGTTCCAGGTCTACGGTGGCGGCGACGTCCCGCCCGCCACCTGCGACTCCGCCAACGCCGCCCAGGGCAGGCCCGCCTCGGCGTCCAGCATCGAGAACGGCGGAACGCCCGCCGCGGGCGCCTTCGACGGCGACCCCGGCACCCGCTGGTCCAGCGCGCACAGCGACCCGCAGTGGGTCCAGGTCGACCTCGGGTCCGCGAAGGACATCTGCAAGGTCGACCTGAACTGGGAGGGCGCCTACGGCAAGGACTTCAAGATCCAGGCCTCGGCCGACGGGAACTCCTGGACCGACCTCAAGACCGTCACCGGGGGCACCGGCGGTCAGGCGTCCTACGACGTCGCGGGGTCGGGCCGGTACGTGCGCGTCCACGGCACGGCCCGCGGCACCGGCTGGGGCTACTCGCTGTGGGAGGTGGCCGTGCACACCGGTGGTGGAACCACACAGCCGCCGATCCAGGGCGGGGGAGACCTCGGCCCGAACGTCATCGTGGTGGACCCCTCCACCCCGAACCTCCAGGCCAAGTTCGACCAGGTCTTCGCCCAGCAGGAGCGGGCGCAGTTCGGTCCCGGCCGCTACCAGTTCCTGATGAAGCCCGGCACCTACAACGGCATCAACGCCCAGGTCGGTTTCTACACCTCGATCTCCGGTCTCGGCCTCAACCCCGACGACACCACGATCAACGGTGACATCACCGTCGACGCGGGCTGGTTCAACGGCAACGCCACCCAGAACTTCTGGCGCTCCGCCGAGAACCTCGCGCTCAACCCGGTCAGCGGCACCGACCGGTGGGCCGTCGCCCAGGCCGCCCCGTTCCGCCGCATCCACGTCAAGGGCGGGCTGAACCTCGCGCCGGCGTCCTACGGCTGGGCCTCGGGCGGCTACATCGCCGACAGCAAGATCGACGGCACCGTCGGCAACTACTCCCAGCAGCAGTGGTACACCCGGGAGAGCTCGATCGGCGGCTGGTCCAACGGCGTCTGGAACCAGGTGTTCTCCGGTGTCCAGGGAGCGCCCGCGACCAACTTCCAGGGCGGTCCGAACGACGCCTACACCACCCTCGAGAACACCCCGATCTCGCGGGAGAAGCCGTTCCTGTACCTGGACGGCAACGCCTACAAGGTGTGGGTGCCCGCCAAGCGCACCAACGCGCGCAACGTGAGCTGGCCGGCCAACGCGGGCGGCAGCTCGATCCCCCTCGAGCAGTTCTACGTGGTCAAGGCCGGAGCCACGGCCGCGACGATCAACGCCGCGCTCGCCCAGGGGCTCAACCTCCTGTTCACGCCCGGCGTCTACCACCTGAACGAGACGATCAACGTGAACCGGGCCGACACCGTGGTGCTCGGTCTCGGCCTGGCGACGATCATCCCGGACAACGGCGTCGACGCCATGCACGTCGCGGACGTCGACGGCGTGAAGCTCGCGGGCTTCCTCATCGACGCCGGCGCCCAGAAGTCGGACACCCTCCTGCAGATCGGCCCGGGCGGCTCCTCGGCCGACCACAGCGGCAACCCCACGAGCATGCAGGACGTCTTCGTGCGGATCGGCGGTGCGGGCCCCGGCCTGGCCACCAATTCCGTCGTGGTCAACAGCGACGACGCGATCATCGACCACACCTGGCTCTGGCGGGCCGACCACGGCGACGCCGGGGTGGGCTGGGAGACCAACCGCGCCGACTACGGCCTCGTGGTCAACGGTGACGACGTGCTGGCCACCGGCCTGTTCGTCGAGCACTACAACAAGTACAACGTCGTCTGGAACGGAGAGCGCGGACGGACGATCTTCTTCCAGAACGAGATCGCCTACGACGTGCCCAACGCCGCCGCCATCACCCATGACGGCATCGTCGGCTACGCCGCCTACAAGGTGGCCGACTCCGTGAACACCCACGAGGCGTGGGGTCTCGGCTCGTACTGCAACTTCACCGCGGATCCCTCGATCGTGCAGGCGCACGGCTTCCAGGTCCCGGTGAAGACCGGGATCAAGCTGCACGACTTCCTCGTGATCTCGCTCGGCGGGATGGGCCAGTACGCCCATGTCGTCAACAGCACGGGCGCACCGACGTCGGGTACCTCCACGATCCCGTCGAAGATCGTCCAGTTCCCCTAGTCCGCCATCCCACCCCCCACAGGGGCCGCCGTCTCCCACCGGAGGCGGCGGTCCCGCCTCGGCGTGCCCAGGAGCACCAGTGAAGGCAAGAACCCTGGGGACCGCGATCGCGGTCGCCTCCTCCCTTTTCGTCCTTCCCACCGCCGCGCACGCGGCCGAGCATCTGCTGTCGCAGGGGCGTCCGGTGACGGCCTCCTCCAGCCAGCCGGGGCCGTTCTCCGCGGCGCAGGCCGTGGACGGCGACCCCGCGACGCGCTGGGCCAGCGACTGGAGCGACGCCCAGTGGCTCCAGGTCGACCTCGGCTCCACGTCGAAGGTCCGCCGGATCGTCCTGAGCTGGGAGGCCGCCTACGCCTCCGGCTACAAGATCCAGATCTCCTCCGACGCGCTCACCTGGACCGACCTGGCCACCGTCGCGGACGGCGACGGCGGCAGCGACTCCCTCGAGGTCTCCGGATCCGGCCGCTACGTCCGCCTCCTCGGCCAGGCCCGTGCGACGCCCTACGGCTACTCGCTGTTCGAGTTCCAGGTCCTCGGCAAGGCCTCCGGCGACGCGGGACCGGTCGGCGGCGGCGATCTCGGCCCGAACGTCCTGGTCTTCGATCCCTCGATGCCGGCGGCGGACGTCCAGGCCAGGCTCGACGCCGTCTTCACCGCCCAGGAGTCCGCCCAGTTCGGCGAGGGCCGCTACGCCGCGCTGTTCCGGCCGGGCAGCTACGACGTGGACGCGAAGGTCGGCTTCTACACCTCGGTCCACGGGCTCGGGAAGTCGCCCGACGACGTGACGCTCAAGGGTGTCAGCGTCGACGCGCAGTGGTTCGGCGGCAACGCCACCCAGAACTTCTGGCGCTCCACCGAGAACCTGTCGGTGGCCCCGCCGTCCGGCACGAACCGGTGGGCCGTCGCCCAGGCCGCGCCGTTCCGCCGCATGCACATCAAGGGCGGCCTCAACCTGGCGCCGTCCTCCTACGGCTGGGCCTCGGGCGGCTACATCGCCGACAGCAAGGTCGACGGCCTGGTCGGCACCTACTCTCAGCAGCAGTGGTACACCCGCGACAGCTCCATCGGCTCCATGTCGAACGCGGTCTGGAACATGGTGTTCTCCGGCGTCCAGGGCGCGCCCGCGCAGTCCTTCCCCGACCCGCCGTACACGACCCTCGACACGACGCCCGTCTCCCGCGAGAAGCCCTACCTCTACGCCGAGGCGGACGGGTCGCTGCGGGTGTTCGTCCCGGCCAAGCGGAGGCTGGCGCGCGGGACGAGCTGGGGGAACGGTCCCGAGGCCGGTGGCTCACTGTCCCTCGACAGGTTCTTCGTCGCCCGTCCGGGGGTCTCGGCCGCGACGATCAACGCCGCGCTCGCCAAGGGCCTGCACCTGCTGTTCACGCCCGGCATCTACCACCTGGACTCCACGATCCAGGTGAACGACCCCGACACGGTCGTGCTGGGCCTCGGCCTCGCCACGCTCGTGCCGGACGGCGGCGTGACCGCCATGAAGGTCGCCGACGTCGACGGGGTGAAGCTCGCGGGCTTCCTCATCGACGCGGGCACCACGAACTCGCCGGCGCTCCTGGAGATCGGCCCTCCGGGAGCGTCGGCGGACCACTCCGACGACCCGATCTCGATGCAGGACGTCTTCGTCCGCATCGGCGGCCAGTTCGCCGGCAAGGCCACCACCAGCGTGGTCGTCAACAGCGATGACACGATCATCGACCACACCTGGATCTGGCGGGCCGACCACGGCGACGGCGTCGGCTGGGAGACCAACCGGGCCGACTACGGCCTCGTGGTCAACGGCGACGACGTGCTGGCCACCGGCCTGTTCGTCGAGCACTTCAACCGGTACGACGTCACCTGGAACGGCGAGCGCGGGCGGACGATCTTCTTCCAGAACGAGAAGTCCTACGACGCGCCGGACCAGGCGTCGATCCAGAACGGCTCCGTCCGCGGCTACGCGGCCTACAAGGTCGCCGACACCGTCCGGGCCCACGAGGCCTGGGGGCTGGGCTCCTACTGCTACTTCAACGTCGACCCGTCGATCGTCCAGGACAGGGGCTTCGAGGTGCCGGTGACCCCGGGCGTCAGGCTGCACGACGTGCTGGTGATCTCGCTGGGCGGCAACGGGCAGTTCGCCCATGTCGTCAACGACACCGGGGCGCCCACCCAGGGCACCTCGACCGTGCCGTCCCAGGTGGTCGGCTTCCCGTGATCACCGCGACGATCCGGGTTCCCCGGGGGAACCCGGATCGTCGCGCCAGGGAGTGGATTCCGTGGAGCATCTTGGCCACGTAGACCCGTTCGGGGTCGAGTCCGTGCAGGGCGGAGAAGCGGGCGGCGAACGCCTCGAGGCCGGGTGTGCTCCGGGCGTACCCGCCGGCGTGGTGGTCGTGATCGATGCTCCAGTTCGCGGTGACGGCGCCGAGCGCCTCCCGTTGCAGCCGCTCCACCTCACCTTCCAGGTACCCGGCCGCCCCCTTCAGCGCGGAGAACCCCAGGGCCCGCTGCCCGGGCCGTAGCCCCGCGGCGAGCCCGGCCAGGGTGCCGCCCGTCCCGACGGGGCAGCACAGCACGTCGAAGGGCAGATCGATCTCCTCGGCGAGTTCCACGCAGCCGCGGACGCCGAGCGCGTTGCTGCCGCCCTCGGGCACCAGGTAGAACTCCCCGTACTCCTCCCGCAGCCGCGCGGCGACCTCGGGATCGCCCTTGTGGCGGTAGGCGGCGCGGTCGAGGTAGCCCAGGCACATGCCCCAGGCCGCCGCCCGTTCCAGTGACGGGTTGAGCGGCAGACGCTCCTCTCCGCGCACGATCCCGATCGTCCGGAACCCGAAGTGGTGCCCGGCGGCGGCGACGGCCCGCAGATGGTTGGAGTAGGCGCCGCCGAAGGTCAGCAGCGCCCGGTGCCCGCGAGCGGCCTCCAGGTTGTACTTGAGCTTGCGCCACTTGTTCCCCGGCAGATCGGGGTGGACCAGGTCGTCCCGCTTCAGCCAGACCCTGACCCCCGCGGCGGCGAGCACCGGATCCACCACCTCGACGACGGGCGACACCCCCACCGCGAACTCCATGTCCCCACTCTAGTGCCCTTGCAAAAATAGAACGAACGATCGTACTTTTTGTTCATGACGATTTCGACCGTGCCCAGGACCGAAGAGACCGATCCGTTCTGCCTGCCTCCCGCCGAGGCCGCCGCGCTGCTGGCGGGGGCGCCCTGGCGGCGGTTCGCCGTGATCGGGGACAGCCTGTCCAAGGGCACCGGCGATCCGAGCCCCGGCTACGCCTCCCTGGGCTGGCCCGACCGGGTCGCCGACGTCCTGCGCCGGATCCGTCCCGATCTCGCCTGCCTGAACGTCGCCGAGGTCGGAGCGACCACGTCCAGGACGCTGAAGACCCAGCTCGGCCGGATGACCGCCTTCGCCCCCGACCTGGTCCACCTGCCATCGGGGGCCAACGACCTGTTCCGGCCCGAGCCCGACTTCACGGTGATCGAGAAGGCCCTCGGCGCCGTCCACGAGGCCGCGGCGGCCACCGGCGCGACGCTGACGGTCTTCACCCTGGGCCGCGCCTTCGTCGTGCCGGGCTTCCCCGACTGGGACCAGCGGGTGCGCACCGTCAACGCGATCACCCGGAGGCTGGCCTCGGACCACGGGGCCGTCCTCGTGGACATGTGGGACCACCCGGTCAACGACCGTCCGGACCTGGTCGGGCCCGACGGGATCCACTTCTCCGCCTCCGGTCAGGCCGTCCTGGCGGCCGAGATCATCAGGGGGCTCATGGTCAGGGTTTGACCAGACCGGTCAGGAATCGAGAAGCGGCCGCCGCGGGGCCGCAGCTAGCGTGACCGATATGGGAAATCAGGGAATCAAGACCGTTCTGCACCCCGTCTCCGACCTGGCCGCGGCCAAGGCCGTGTACTCGGCCCTGCTCGGAACGGAGCCGCAGGTCGACGGCGACTACTACGTCGGATACGAGGTCGGGGGACAGCACATCGGCCTCGTGCCGAACGGCGGTCCGCAGAAGATGTCCGGTCCGGTCGCCTACTGGCACGTCCCGGACATCGAGGCGAGACTGGCCGAGGTGACCGCGGCGGGCGGCACCGTCCAGGAGGCCGCGCACGACGTCGGCGGCGGGCGCCTGGTGGCCACCTTCACCGACCCCGACGGCAATGTGCTCGGCCTGCTCCAGGACAAGTGATCACACTAGGTTGGGGACATGATGGGATCACCTGAGAGCACCGGCGCGCCGCACGCCGCTGACAGCCATGACCTGATCCGCGTGCACGGTGCGCGGGTGAACAACCTGAAGGACGTCAGCGTCGAGCTGCCCAAGCGCCGGCTGACGGTGTTCACCGGCGTCTCCGGCTCGGGCAAGAGCTCCCTCGTGTTCGGCACGATCGCCGCTGAGTCGCAGCGGCTGATCAACGAGACGTACAGCACCTTCGTGCAGGGCTTCATGCCCACGCTGGCCCGGCCCGAGGTGGACGTCCTCGAGGGCCTGACGAACGCGATCATCGTCGACCAGCAGCGCATGGGCGGCGACGTCCGCTCGACGGTCGGCACCGCCACCGACGCCACGGCGATGCTGCGGATCCTGTTCAGCCGGCTGGGCGATCCCCACATCGGCTCGCCCAGCGCGTTCTCCTTCAACGTCGCGTCGGTCTCGGCGAGCGGCGCTTTCCGGGTCGAGCGCGGGGCCGACACCAAGACCGTCAAGCGGAGCTTCAACCGCGTCGGCGGGATGTGCCCCCGGTGCGAGGGCCGTGGCTCGGTCACCGACTTCGACCTGACGGAGATGTACGACGAGGGCAAGTCGCTGAACGAGGGCGCGCTCACGATCCCCGGCTACAGCATGGACGGCTGGTTCGGCCGCATCTTCCGCGGCTGCGGCTTCTTCGACCCGGACAAGCCCATCAGCAAGTTCACGAAGAAGGAGCTCCACGACCTGCTGCACAAGGAGCCCACCAAGATCAAGGTCGACGGGATCAACCTGACCTACGAGGGCCTGATCCCGAAGATCCAGAAGTCGATGCTCGCCAAGGACGTCGACGCGCTCCAGCCGCACATCCGGGCGTTCGTGGAGCGCGTGGTGACCTTCACGGTCTGCCCCGAGTGCGACGGCACCCGCCTCGCCGCCGAGGCCCGCTCCTCGAAGATCGCGGGAATCAACATCGCCGACGCGTGCGCGATGCAGATCAGCGACCTCGCCGACTGGGTGCGCGGGCTCGACGAGCCGTCGGTGGCGCCGCTGCTGGCCTCGCTCGGCGGGACCCTCGACTCGTTCGTGGAGATCGGGCTCGGCTACCTCAGCCTCGACCGCCCGTCCGGGACGCTCTCGGGCGGCGAGGCCCAGCGCACCAAGATGATCCGGCACCTCGGATCGTCGCTGACCGACGTCACCTACGTCTTCGACGAGCCCACGACCGGCCTGCACCCGCACGACATCCAGCGGATGAACGACCTGCTGCTGCGGCTGCGGGACAAGGGCAACACGGTGCTCGTCGTGGAGCACAAGCCGGAGACGATCACGATCGCCGACCATGTCGTCGACCTCGGTCCCGGCGCGGGCACCGGCGGCGGTTCGGTCTGCTTCGAGGGCACCGTCGAGGGGCTGCGGGCCAGCGACACCATCACCGGACGCCACTTCGACGACCGGGCGGCGATCAAGGACGCCGTGCGGCGGCCCAGGGGCCGGATGGAGATCCGCGGCGCGTCGGCGCACAACCTCCAGGACGTGGACGTCGACGTCCCGCTCGGGGTGCTCGTGGTCGTCACGGGGGTCGCGGGCTCGGGCAAGAGCTCGCTCGTGCACGGCTCGATCCCGGCGGGGGCGGGCGTGGTCTCGATCGACCAGGCCCCGATCCGCGGTTCGCGCCGGAGCAACCCCGCCACCTACACCGGGCTGCTGGAGCCGATCCGCAAGGCGTTCGCCAAGGCCAACGGGGTGAAGCCCGCGCTGTTCAGCGCCAACTCCGAGGGCGCCTGCCCCGCCTGCAACGGCGCCGGCGTCATCTACACCGACCTCGCGGTCATGGCGGGGGTGGCCACGACCTGCGAGGAATGCGAGGGGAAGCGGTTCCAGGCGGCCGTGCTCGACTACCGCTTCGGCGGCCGCGACATCGCCGAGGTCCTGGCGATGCCCGTGGCGGAGGCGGTGGAGTTCTTCGCCGACGGTGAGGCCAAGCTCCCGGCCGCGCACACGATCCTGCGCCGCCTGGCGGACGTCGGGCTGGGCTACCTCACCATCGGCCAGCCGCTCACCACGCTGTCGGGCGGTGAGCGCCAGCGCCTGAAGCTCGCGACCCACATGGGGGAGAAGGGCGGGATCTACGTCCTCGACGAGCCGACCGCGGGCCTCCACCTGGCCGACGTGGAGCAGCTCCTCGGCCTCCTGGACCGGCTCGTCGACGCCGGCAAGTCCGTGATCGTCGTCGAGCACCACCAGGCCGTCATGGCCCACGCCGACTGGATCATCGACCTCGGTCCCGGCGCAGGCCACAACGGCGGCCGGATCGTCTTCGAGGGCACCCCGGCCGATCTCGTCACCGCCCGTTCCACCCTGACGGGCGAGCACCTCGCCGACTACGTGGGAGCCTGACCGCCGCGGTCCCCCTCTTACCCGTCCGCCCCAGCAGCCCGCCGGCCCCGCCGGCGGGCTGTTCTCATGAGTTCGTGCAGGTTAACGGCGTGTGTCCGGATTGTTATCCGAGACAACAAATAACCCCCTTGCCCGGGTTGTGCGGCAGGTCACTGTCGCATAAGTTGCTCGAAACAACATTCAAGCCGGACGCGGAACCGTAACCCGGGAGCCGTCCGGCGCAGCGCTGACCCACCCCGTTATCCCCCTCGCCGCTCCCCATCAGCGGCAAGTCCCCCAGGAAAGGACCCACGCATCATGCGCAAGGGGATCCTCGGCCTCACCGCGGCCACCGCCCTCCTCCTCACCTCCGTCGCCGCCTGTGGCGACGACAGCGGAGACAAGAAGTCCGGCGACGGCGGCGCCAAGGCGACCGACAAGATCGGCGTCATCCTTCCCGACAGCAAGAGCTCGGACCGCTGGGAGACCCAGGACCGTCCGGCGCTGGCGAAGGCCTTCGACGCCGCCGGTGTCAAGTACGACATCCAGAACGCCCAGGGCGACAAGAACGCCTTCCAGACCATCGCCGACCAGATGCTGACCTCCGGCGTCAAGGTCCTGCTGATCGTCAACCTCGACTCCGGCACGGGCAAGGCCGTCATCGACAAGGCCACCGCCGCGGGCGTCCCGGTCATCGACTACGACCGTCCCACCCTCGGTGGCGGCGCGAAGTACTACGTGTCCTACGACAACGTGAAGGTCGGCAAGCTCCAGGGCGAGGGCCTCGTCAAGTGCCTGACCGACAAGGGCGTCAAGAAGCCGATCGTGGCCGAGCTCAACGGCTCCCCGACCGACAACAACGCCACCCTGTTCAAGGAGGGCTACGACAGCGTCCTCAAGCCCAAGTACGACTCGGGTGAGTTCGTCAAGGGCCCGGACCAGTCGGTCCCGGACTGGGACAACGCCAAGGGCGGCACGATCTTCGAGCAGATGCTGACCAGCACCCCGAAGATCGCCGGCGTGCTCGCGGCCAACGACGGCCTGGGCGGCGCCGCGCTGGCCATCCTGAAGAAGCAGAAGCTGAACGGCACCGTGCCGGTCACCGGCCAGGACGCCACCGTCCCCGGTCTGCAGAGCATCCTCACGGGTGACCAGTGCATGACGGTCTTCAAGGACTCCGTCGCCGAGGGCACCGCCGCGGCCAACCTCGCCGTCTCGCTCCTCAAGGGCGAGCAGGGCAAGACCAACGCCACCTTCACCGACCCGACCAACAAGGCCCAGATCCCGGCCCAGCTGCTCGACCCGGTCGCGATCTACAAGGAGAACGTGAAGGACGTCATCACCGCGGGCGCCGTCACCAAGGACAAGGTCTGCACCCCCGAGCTGGCCAAGGCCTGCACGGACGCCGGCATCCAGTAGTAAGTTCCACCGGCTTGCGCCCCGGCCGCCCTCCCCGGCGGCCGGGGCCGCCCCCTGAGGAGACCCCAAACCCATGACCGCGTCCGAAACGCCGGCCACCCCGGTGATCGAGCTGCGCGGGATCGACAAGAGCTTCGGTCCCGTCCAGGTCCTGCACGACGTCGCCTTCTCCGCCTACCCGGGCGAGGTGACCGCCCTCGTCGGAGACAACGGCGCCGGTAAGTCCACCCTCGTCAAGTGCATGGGCGGCATCCACCCGATCGACAGCGGTGAGCTCCTGTTCGAGGGCGCGCCGGTCAACGTGCACAGCCCGCGGGACGCGGCAGCGCTCGGCATCGAGATCGTGTACCAGGATCTTGCGCTCTGCGACAACCTGGACATCGTCCAGAACATGTTCCTCGGCCGCGAGAAGAAGTCCGGGATCATCCTGGACGAGTTCTCGATGGAGGAACTGGCCGCCAAGACCCTCGCCGGTCTGTCGGTCCGCACCGTGAAGTCGGTGCGCCAGCAGGTGTCGTCCCTGTCCGGCGGTCAGCGCCAGACGGTCGCCATCGCCAAGGCCGTGCTGTGGAACAGCAAGGTCGTCATCCTCGACGAGCCGACCGCGGCGCTGGGTGTCGCGCAGACCCAGCAGGTGCTCGAGCTCGTCCGGCGGCTCGCCGACAGGGGACTGTCGGTCGTCCTGATCTCGCACAACATGAACGACGTTTTCGCGGTGTCCGACCGGATCGCCGCCCTCTACCTCGGGCGCATGGCCGCCCAGGTCAAGACCTCCGACGTCACGCACGCGCAGGTCGTCGAACTGATCACCGCGGGCCGCAGCGGGGACCTCGGCCTCGTCGGCACGAACGGGAACGGAGCCAAGGCATGAGCGCCGTAGCATCGAAGGCGCCCGTGGAGAAGAAGTCCACCGGTTCGCCCCTGGCCGGCATGGCCAACGACTACATCGGCAAGCTCCGCGCCGGTGACATGGGCGCGCTGCCCGCCACCCTGGCGCTGGTCGCCCTCTGCGTCGGCTTCTGGATCGCGCAGCCGGTCTTCATGTCCGAGCGCAACTTCGCGAACCTGTTCACCCAGGGCGCCGCGGGCGCGGTCATCGCCATGGGCCTCATCTTCGTGCTGCTGCTCGGAGAGATCGACCTGTCCGCGGGCTTCGCCAGCGGTGTGAGCGCCGGTGTGCTCGCGGTCGTGATGACCAACCACGGCTGGCCCTGGTACGCCGCCATCGCCGTCGCGATCGTCACCGGCCTGTTCATCGGCCTGTGCATCGGCACGATCGTGGTCAAGCTCGGGATCCCCTCCTTCGTCGTGACGCTCGCCGCGTTCATGGCCCTCCAGGGCGTCGCCCTGAAGATCATGAACAACGGCACCATCATCAGCGTCAAGGACAAGACGGTCCTCGGGATCGCGAACAAGAACGTGCCGCCGGCCGTCGGCTGGGTGCTGTTCGCGGTGCTCGTCGCCGGCTTCGCGTTCATCGAGATCCGCAAGGCCCGCACCCGCATCTCGCGCGGGCTCGCCAACCGCGGCATGACGGTCGCCTACGTGCGCATCATCGGCCTCGCGATCATCCTCGGCTTCGCGGTCTTCGTCCTCAACGGCGAGCGCAGCCAGAACCCGACCTTCGCCTCGCTCAAGGGCATGCCCTACGTCGTCCCGCTGATCGGCGTGCTGCTGATCGTCTGGACCTTCGTCCTCAACCGCACCACCTTCGGCCGCCACATCTACGCGGTCGGCGGCAACCAGGAGGCGGCCCGCCGCGCGGGCATCAACGTCGACAAGATCAAGGTTCTGGCCTTCGTCATCTGCTCGGCGATGGCGGCCATCGGCGGCATCATCGCGGCCTCCCGCGCCAACTCCGTCGACCCGAACACCGGCGGCAGCGACGTGCTGCTGAAGGCGGTCGGCGCCGCGGTCATCGGCGGCACCAGCCTCTTCGGCGGACGTGGCCGGATCATCGACGCGGTCCTCGGTGGCGCGGTCGTCGCGGTCATCGACAACGGCATGGGTCTTATGGGGTACAGCGCGGGCACCAAGGCGATTGTGACAGGATCTGTCCTGTTGCTGGCCGCGGGGGTGGACGCGCTCTCCCGCAAGCGCGCCCTACCCGGTCGTTAACCCCCCAGTAAGGAACTCCGCCCCCATGAGAGCCGCACCCTCCCCTGAGGAGATCCGTCGGCACAACCTGGGAACCCTCCTCCGTCACGTGCATCTGGGCGGGCCCGCGTCGCGCGCCACGCTGGCCGAGCGGATGGGCCTGAACCGCAGCACCATCATGGCGCTGACCTCGGACCTGACCGCCGCCGGGCTCGTGACGGAGGAGCTCCCCAAGGAGACCCGCAAGGCCGGGAGGCCCTCGCTGGTCGTCCGCCCCGAGTCGGCGCGCGTCTACGTGCTCGCCCTCGACGTGGGCGCCGACCGGCTCGCGGTCGCCAGGATCGGGCTCGGCGGCGTCATCCTCGACCGCAAGGACCTGCCGCGCCCGCGCGGCTCGTTCGAACCCGAGGACGTGCTGTCGCAGCTGTCCGCGCTGGCCCGCGGCCTGGTCCGCAAGGCACGCGCCGACACGATCTGCGTCGGGGTGGGAGTGGCGTTCTCGGGGATCATCCGGCAGGAGGACGGGGTCGTCAGGTACGGCCCGAACATCGGCTGGGTCGACGTCCCGTTCGGTGAGGAGCTCAGCCGCAGGCTGGGCCTCGGGGTCCAGGTCGCGGTCGGCAACGACGCGAACCTGGGCGCCCTCGCCGAGCGTGAGCGCGGCGCGGGCGTCGGCCTCGACGACCTCATCTACCTGCACGGGGACGTCGGCATCGGCGGCGGCATCATCATGGGCGGCCGGCTGCTCGGCGGCGAGGGCGGCTACGGCGGCGAGGTCGGCCACATGGTCGTCAACCCCGGCGGACGGCCCTGCGGCTGCGGCTCGCGCGGCTGCCTCGAGGCCGAGGGCGGCGAACGCGCCCTCATCGCGGCGTCGGGCCGCTCGCTGACGGACATGTCGGGGCGGGAGGCCGTCGAGGTGATCGTCGACGCGGCGGACCGCGGCGACTCCACCGCCCGCGACGCGCTCCACCAGGTCGGCGACTGGCTCGGCTACGGGGTCGCCAACCTGGTCAACATCTTCAACCCGTCGATGGTCATCTTCGGCGGCGTCCTGCGCGAGATCTACCTCGGCTCGGCCGCGCAGATCCGCAGCCGCCTCGCCCTGGACGGCCTCACCGCGGCCCGCGAGGGCGTCAAGCTCAGGACCTCCTCCCTCGGCGACGAGGCCACCTTGGTCGGCGCCGCCGAGCTCGCCTTCGGCGACGTCCTGTCGGATCCGCTCGAGACCCTCGCGAGAGTCAACGTCGGCTGACGGTCCCCGCGAGGGCCGGCGAGGCGCCCGAACGGCGGCATCGCCCCAGGTCGGCGCAAGAGTTCACAGAAAATGCATTGCCTGTGACGGCCGTGATCGGCACTCTTCTCTTAGGCCCCGGAGCGGGCTGGGATGAGGGGAGGTGTCGGATGGCGAGCGTTCTCGTACTCAACGCGTCGTATGAGCCTTTACAGCGCGTTTCCGTGCGGCACGCGATCCGGATGGTGGTCCGGGGCGTCGCCGTGATCGAGGAGGCGCTGGAGGACCGCACGTTCGGGGCTTTCCCCGAGCCGAAGGTGCTGCGGCTCGTCCGCTACGTGTCGATGAAGTGGCGCCACGCGCGCCGGCCCGGCTGGAGCAAGGCCGGGGTGTACCGCAGGGACCGGGGCAGGTGCGGTTACTGCGGGCGGTCCGGCGACTCGATCGACCACATCGTCCCGGTGTCCCGCGGGGGCGCCTCCAGCTGGGAGAACACCGTTCTTGCCTGCCGGAAGTGCAACCACAAGAAGGCCGACCATCTGCTCGCCGAGTGCGGCATGATCCTGCTGCTCGTCCCGAAGGCGCCGACCTGGGACCAGCTGATGAACTGAGAGGAAGGGGCCCCGCAGGGCCCCTTCCACGTCATTCGAACAGGTCGGGCTGCTCGCGGATGACCGCGTCGGCGATCGGCTGGTAGTTGAACCAGGCCACGAGGTCGTTGCCGAGCTGGGTCTGGGTGAGCACCGCGTTCTCGTGCTCGATCGGGACCGGGGTGCCCGCGGCCTTGGCCAGCAGCTGGACCTGGGCGCTGCGCTCCATCGTGATGAACCACCAGGCGGCCGCGTCGACGGAGTCGCCGACGGTCAGCAGGCCGTGGTTGCGCAGGATGACGGCCTTGGCCGAGCCGAGGGCCGCGGCGATGCGCTTGCCCTCCTCGAGGTCGGTGACGACACCGGTGTAGTCGTCGAACAGGCCGTGGTCCTGATAGAACGCGCAGGCGTCCTGGGTGATCGGCTCCAGCAGCTGCCCGAGCGCCGACAGGGCGCGACCGTGCGTGGAGTGCGAGTGCGCGGCGGCCACGACCTCCGGACGGGCCTGGTGGACCTGGGAGTGGATCGCGAACGCGGCCTCGTTGACCGGGAAGCGCCCCTCGACGACCTTGCCCTCGTGGTTGACGAGGATCAGGTCGCTGACCCGGACGTGCTTGAACGACATGCCGAACGGGTTCACCCAGAAGCAGTCGGTCCGCTCGGGGTCGCGGGCGGTGATGTGGCCCGCCACGCCCTCCTCGAAGCCGAACTTCCCGAACGTCCGCAGCGCGACGGCCAGCCGCTCCTTGCGGTGGCGGCGCTCGTCCTCGACGGAGGTGAAGACCGGCGGGAACCGGTACTCCAGATTCGAGGCGATCTTGTTCAGGAACTCCTCTTCCTGTGCCATCGCGTGTGCTCCTTGTCGTGCCGGGGTTCGTTGTCCTGGGGTGCCAACGGTTTCTTCCACTCAACCCTAAGCGTGCCGGTCATGCTAGGTCGGGACGGTCCAATACGGGCGGGTGTGGTTGTCTGAAGAGGACAAGGGAGGCGCCGGTGAGCGGTTTCGCGGACCTGCTGGGGTCGGGCACGTCCGATCCGGCGGTGATCGAGGCGACCGTCAGGGCCGCCCGGGCCAGGTCCCCGCTGGTCGCGGCGCTGCCCGAGGACGAGGTCAGACGGCACGTCCGGGCGATCATCGACGCGGCGATCGCGGCGCTGGACGCGGGCGTCCCGGAGGAGGCCGACCTGGAGGCGGCGGCGTCCCTGGGCGGCGACCGGGCCCGTCAGGGCGTCCCGGTCGCCGCCCTCCTCGACGGCTTCCAGGCGGGCCGCACCCTGATCGTCAGGACCCTGGTCGACCGGGGCAGGGCGGCCGGGCTGCCCGCCGACGAGCTGCTCGACGGCGTCACCAGGATCGACGCCATCGCCACCGCGCTGGAGCACCGGATGGTCCACGCGCACCGGATCGCCGAGCTCGACCTCGCCAGGACCGCCCGCGACACCGAGGTGCAGCGGCTGCGGCGGATCCTGCACGGCGAGGACCCCGCCGACCGGGCGCTGCACGTGATCGTCACCGATGTCAGCGATCCGGCCGAGGCCCAGGCGCTCGAGCAGGATCTGGGCGGGCTGTCGGGCCTGGTCGACGGCCGTCTCGTGGCCCTCACCCCGACGCTCCCCGGCGCGGCGGCCGCGGGCGGGGGCCCGCGCGGCGCCGTCTCCCCGCTGGTGGCCCCCGCGCGGATCCCGGTCATGTACGAGCTGTGCCGCCGGGCCCTCCAGACCGGAGAGCCGGGGCTGCGTCCCCTCACGGAGCTGGCCCTGGCCACCGCCATGGCCGCCGAACCCGCGCTCGGCGGGCTCCTGGCCGACGACCTGCTGGCCGGCCTCGACCCCGCCGACCCCTTCCACCGGGAGCTGGCCGAGACCGTCCTGGTCTACCTCGACCACGCGGGACGGATCGAGCCGGCCGCCGCCGCCCTCCACGTCCACCCGAACACCGTGAAGTACCGGATCCGCAGGTACCGGCAGCTCACCGGGGACCCCCTGGACCGGCTCGGCGTGGCCGCCACCGCCCACCGCTGGTGGGCGCTGCGGTCCTTCCTGAGAGGATGAGGACCATGAACGTTGGCGTGGTGATGTGGCCGATCGAGGAGTGGCCCGCGATGGGGGAGCGCTGGAGGCAGGCCGAGGAGTTCGGCTTCCACAGCGCCTGGATCTACGACCACACCGCATGGCGCGGCCACACCCCGTGGGACGACGCCTACGCCACCCTGCCCGCCGCCGCGGCCCTGACCAGCACGATCAGGCTCGGCACCCTGGTGACGACCCCGAACTTCCGGCATCCGGTCCCCACGGCCTCGGCGATCAAGACCATCGACCGGATCTCCGGCGGCCGGCTCACCCTCGGCATCGGGGCGGGCGGCAGCGCCCACACCTCCGACGGCGACATCCTCGGCGAGGAGTGGACGCCCCGGGAGCGCGCCGACCGGTTCGCCGAGTGGACGGGCCAGCTCGACGCCCTGCTCACCCGGTCGCCCGTCACGGTCGAGGGCGACCACTGGACGGCCCGCGAGGTGACCCTGGCGCCCGGCCTGGTCCAGCGGCGCCCGCCGTTCCTGATCGCGGGGGAGGGGCCGCGCGGGATGCGCCTGGCCGCCCGCCTCGGCCAGGGCTGGATCGCCAACCCCGACGTCCCCGACGGCCCGGCGCTGCCGGTGGTGCGGACCCAGCTCGCCAAGCTGGAGGCCGCCTGCGAGGCGGAGGGGCGCGACTTCGCCGATCTGTCGAAGCTGATGCTCACCGGCTTCTCCGGCGACGGCTGGCTGGCCTCCCGCGCCGCGTTCGAGGACCTCCACGGCCGGTACGCCGAGATCGGGATCACCGACCTCGTGATCCACTGGCCGCGTCCGGGCTCGGCGTGGGACGCCGACTTCGCGGTCTTCGAGCAGATCGCCGAGTTCGTTCAGAGCCGGTAGATCCGTCCCTCCTCGGCCCACTCGACCCGGGCCCGGTGGCCGTCCCGGCCCTCCTCGGCGGTGAGGACGAGGCGGCGCACCCCGGCCTCCAGCGCCGGGGGCGCGAGCCGCTCGGGGGCGAACATGAGATCGGCCGATTCCGCCCAGGCGGGGAAGGCTCCGGCGTGCGGGGCCCAGACCGCCGTCCTGGTGCCGGTCGTGATCCGGTAGCCGTAGGCGTGCCCGGCCAGCGGGAGCGGGGCGATCCGCAGCGCGCCGTGGTCGTAGGGCGAGACGACGGGCTCGGGCATGCCCGTGGTGTGGGCGAGGGCCCTGCGCCGCGGCTGCAGCGGGTCGAACGGGTCGCTCACCAGCCAGGCGTGGACGTTCTCCGGGGGCTCGGATCCGGGACCTCCGTCGAACCCGATCCGGACCTGCCCGTACTCCAGCAGGAGGCCCGCCGGGGCGTGGTCGGCCGAACCCGCAGTCCCGGCGCCCAGCAGGATCAGACGCGACACGCAATCATGAAAACCCCGCCGTCCAACCCGCGTCCATGCCCTTTCCGAAACCAGTTCGGCCAGCAATGGACGCGAGTCTGCACCGCCGACCCGCGATCGGCCCTCAGGCGTAGTTCTGGCCGCAGACGAGCATCCTGGCCAGCTCCAGCCAGGGGATCTCGGGGATGTCGCGCACGGGGGACTGCCGGGGGCCGTCGTCCTTCGGCAGGCGGGCGCCGTCGGACGCCGACCAGCCGCCGAAGGCGCCGGCGATCGCGCACTCGACGAAGGCGGCGGAGTCGAAGTTGCGCCACAGGGCGGGGGTGGCGCGCCTGCCGGTGCCCTCGGGGCGGGGCGCCTGGACGCCGTCCCCGTCGTCGCGGACCGGAGGCCGGGCGACGAAGTCCTCGAGGTCGGCGATCTGGGAGAGCAGGACCCGCTCCCAGTCGGCGTAGGACCGCGGGGCCCCGGTCAGGTCGAGGTCCTTGGTCGTCCAGGCCTCGTCGTAGGAGGGCGGCGGGGTGGACCCGGCGGCGGAGAACAGCGCGCCGACGTCGTCCAGGGTGAGATGGGGGCGGGCCCGCAGGCCCGAGCTGACCTTCCACATCGAGCGCAGGAAGGCCGAGAGCGACCAGGACGCGGCGCGCGCGTCCCGGCCGATCTTCAGGACGGTGAGGTAGAGATCACGGTTGGTCGTGAGCTGCGGATCGTCCGGGCCGTCGACCCAGTAGGTCTGCTTGTGCTGGACACCGCTCTCGAACACCAGCACGTGGGAGAGCGCCGAGACCCTTGTCTGGTGCGAGGCGACCCTAACCTGGTTGCCGTTGTCGTCCTGCCGCATCACGTCCCAGTTCATTCGGGGTAATTTACCCCTTCGCCCGATGTCTTACCTGCACCTCGGTGAAGCCCTCGAGGCCCCACGTGCCGTTCTCGACGCCGATCCCGGACCATTTGAAGCCGCCGAAGGGCTGGGCGGGGTGCAGGGCCAGATGGGTGTTCACCCAGGCCGTGCCGCATTCGAGCTCGTCGGCCACGGCGGCGGCCCGCTCGGTGTCGGTGCCCCAGACCGAGCCCGACAGCCCGAAGTGGGTGCCGTTGGCGCGGGCGACCGCCTCGTCCAGTGAGGTGTACTTCACGATCGGCAGGGCTGGGCCGAACTGCTCCTCGTCGACGATGCGGCTGCCGTCCTCGACCCCGGTCAGCAGGGTCGGCTCGAAGAAGTAGCCGGGCCCGTCCACGGGCTTGCCGCCGGTGACGGCGCGCGCCCCGCCGCTCAGGGCGTCGGCGACCAGCCCGGCGACGCGCTCGAACTGCGGCCGGTTGTTGAGCGGCCCGTGCGTGACGCCCTCCTCGAGCCCGGGGCCGACCTTCGTCCGGGCGGCCTGGTCGGCGAGGGCCTCGACGAGCTCGTCGTGCAGCGATTCCGGCACGTAGACGCGCTTGATCGCCGAGCAGACCTGGCCGTTGTTCTGGAAGGCCGCGCCGAACAGCTTCGCCGCGATGGCCGCGGGGTCGGCGTCCGGCAGGACGATCGCCGGGTCGTTGCCGCCGAGCTCCAGGGTCACCCGCTTGAGGTCGTCGGCCGCCGAGGCCGCCACCCGCTTGCCGGTGGCCACGCTGCCCGTGAAGGTGATCTTGCGCGGGACCGGGTGGACGGTCATGTGCGCGCCCAGCGGGTCGCGGCCGCTGACCACGTTGAGCACGCCCGCGGGCAGCACGTCGCGGAACAGCTCCCCGACGCGCAGCGTGGTCAGCGGGGTGAACGGCGACGGCTTGAGCACCATGGTGTTGCCCGCCAGCAGCGCGGGCGCGATCTTCCAGCAGGCCAGGATCAGCGGGAAGTTCCACGGGGTGATCGCCGCGACGACGCCCATCGGCCTGCGGACGACCTCGACGAAGGCCGCGTCGTCGTCGCGGATGACCTGGCGCGGCATCGGCAGGTCGGCGAAGTGCTTCAGCCAGACGCCCGCGCCGATGATCTCGAAAGTGGCCTCCTTGAGCGGCTTGCCCTGCTCGCCGACCAGGATCGGGGCGAGATCCCCCGCCCCGGCCAGGAGGAGGTCGCCCGCGGCGTGCAGGGCGGCGCGCCGGGCGTCCTCGTCCCGGCGCCAGGAGCCGTAGGCGGCCTCCGCCGCGGCGAAGGCCGCGTCGAGCTGCTCGGGCGAGCAGTCGGGGGCCTGCGCGTGCACCTCGCCGGTGGCGGGGTCGACGACATCGAAGACGTCCTTCGCGGGGACGTCCTCCCCGCCGATGGTCATTCCGTACACGCGCGCCTCCACGATAGAAACCGAATCCGGTTCGGTTCTACCACCGATCGCGGACGACTTCCACCGCGAGGCCCGTGGAGAGGGGGTCAGCCGTCGGTGAGCGCCTCCGCGGCGGCCCGCGCCGCCGGGCTGAGGGTCGCGGCGTGCAGCAGCTCGGTCCGGTGGACCAGCGGCGGCTCGGTCACCGGGACGGCGGTGGTCCAGCCGTTCGACAGCTCCGCCCGGTGCGGCAGGACGGCGAGCCCGTGGCCCCCGGCGACCAGCCTGAGCAGGCACAGGACATCGGTGCAGGGGTACCTCAGAGCGGGCCTGAAGCTCTCCGAGCCCACGGCCGCGCGCAGGGCCTCCAGCGGGACGGCCGTGTCGGTGGCGTCGATCCAGCGGGCCTCGGCGAGGTCGGCCAGGCGCAGCCCGGGCCGCCCGGCCAGGGGATGTCCCGGCGGCATCAGGACCGCGACGGGCTCCTGGGTGATCGCGATCGTCGGCAGCGGGCCCACATCGGGGAGGTTCAGCGGGTCGTCGGGGGCGGCGAGCCCGTCGACGAGGCCCAGATCGGCCTGGCCCGTCGCGACGGCGGCGCTGACCTCGAGCCTGGGCCGCACGGACACGGTGAACGCCCGGCCGGGACGCCACGCCGCCGACAGCCGCTCCAGCGAGGCCGCCAGCGGGGAAACGGCCAGGGCGACCTCCCCGGACGGCGCCGTCACCAGCCGCTCGATGTCGGAGCGGGCCGCGTCGAGCCGCAGCAGCAGCGGCACCGCGTGCTCCAGCAGCCGTTCCCCGACCGGGGTGGGGCCGACCGGGCGGCGGGTCAGCAGCGCCGCCCCCAGATCCTGCTCCAGCGCGGCGATGTGCTGGGAGACGGCCGACTGGGTGTAGCCGAGCTCGGCGGCGGCCTCGGAGAACGAACACAGCCGGGAGACGGCCACGAACGTGCGCAGCAGATGCGGATCCATGAGCATCAGTATCGCTAATACCGGCAGTGCGAATCATCGTTGGACGCACGGCCGCCGCTCCGTGACCATGGAGACATGCTCACCCACACCGCCCGGATCGCCCTGGTCGGAAACCGCTCGGAGAACATCCGCGCCCACGCCAGGGTGCCCCGGATGATCCAGGCGCTCGCCGACCGGGACCAGCTCGTCCTCGACGCCTACTGGATCCCCACCGAGGAGGCCCACCAGGGTCTCGAGGCCTTCGACGGGATCTGGCTGCTGCCCGGCAGCCCCTACCGCAGCGAGACCGGGGCCGTGGCCGCCGTCCGCACGGCCCGCGAGAACGCGATCCCCTTCCTGGGCACGTGCGGCGGCTTCCAGCACGCGGTCCTGGAGTTCGCCAGGAACGTCTGCGGGCTCGCCGGGGCCCGCAACGCCGAGTCCGAGCCGGGAGCGACCGAGGATCTGGTGATCGTCCCGCTGACCTGCTCGCTGGAGGGGCACGAGACCGAGGTCAGGATCGCCCCCGGCTCCACGGCGGAGGCGCTGCTCGGCGCGGAACGCTCCATCGAGCGTTTCTTCTGCTCCTACGGGCTCAACAACGCCTACCTGCCCCTGCTGGAGGCCGCCGGGCTGCGCTTCAGCGGCCGCGACACCGACGGCGAGGTCCGCGTCGCCGAGCTACCCGGGCACCCGTTCTTCCTCGGCACCCTGTTCCAGCCCGAGCTCGCCGGCGACGGCACCCGGGCCCACCCGATCCTGCGCGGCTTCGCCTCGGCGGCCGTCGCCCACTCCTCGATGGTGACCTCATGACCCAGACCGTGTCCCCGCCCGCCGCCGCGACCGGCCGTCCCTGGGCGGCGCTGGCGGCCGTCACCGTGACCGTCCTGGCCTGGGCCTCGGCGTTCGTCGTGATCCGCTCGGTCGGCGAGGACTTCGGTCCCGGGCCGCTCAGCCTCGGCCGGCTGCTGATCGGCAGCATCGTCCTCGGCGGGATCCTGCTGGCCCGCAGGACCTGGGTCACGCCCACCCGGCGCGAGTGGGGCTTCGCCGTGCTGTGCGGGCTCGGCTGGTTCGGCGTCTACAACGTCGCGCTCAACGCCGCCGAACAGCGCATCGACGCCGGGACGGCCGCGATGCTCGTCAACGTCGGGCCGATCCTCATCGCCCTGCTCGCCGGGTACTTCCTGAAGGAGGGCTACCCCCGGTGGCTGCTCATCGGGGCGGCCGTGGCCTTCGGCGGGGCCGTCCTGATCGGGGTCGCGACCAGCCACGACAGCGGAACCGACCTCGCCGGGGTGCTGCTGTGCCTGGTGGCGGCCGTCACCTACGCGATCGGCGTGGTCTCCCAGAAGCCGATCGTCCGGCGGATCCCGCCGCTCCAGGCCGTCTGGATGTCGTGCACGATCGCGGCCGTGGCCTGCCTGTTCTACCTGCCGGGACTGGCGTCGGACCTCGGCGGGGCCTCCGGCGGCTCGATCTCCGGCCTGCTCTACCTCGGCCTGGTCCCGACCGCGCTGGCCTTCACCACCTGGGGATACGCCCTCAGCCGGATGAACGCCGGGCGGCTGGGCGTCACGACCTACGTGGTCCCGCCGCTGACCATCGTCATGGCGCTGGTACTGCTCGACGAGTCCCCGGCCGTCCTGGCCCTGGCGGGCGGCGTGGTCTGCCTCGTGGGCGTCGCCCTCTCCCGGCGCGCGTCCCGCTGAGGACGGGGCGGCGGTCACTGGTCCCCGGGTCGGCCTCCCTGGTCGACTCGGGATCATGCGTTCCGTACCTCTCGCCGCCGCCCTCGCCCTGTCCGCCTGCGTCCTCACCGGCGCCTGCACCGTCACCGCCGGGGGCTCGGTGACCCCGGGCAAGACCGGCCGCACCAAGACCGGGCAGAGCACGACCGGGCGGACCGGCACGACGACCGCCGGGCCGACCGCCAGGGCGACCGTCCCGGCGCAGGACGGCCCGCGCCGCGTCGTCAGCGCCGCCACCGCGGGCGGCCTGCCGAAGGGCACCGGCGACCAGGCCGTCACCGACGTCCCGGTGGACCCGGGCGAGGTCCGTGACGGCATGAACCTGGTGATCGAGAACTACGTGCGGCCGGGATCCGGCGATCCGGTCCTGCTCGTCGCCGTCGACGGCGTCACCGACGGCACGGAGAAGCGCCGCGAGCACCTGTGGCGCGGCCTGCTCGACCGCCTCCAGTGGGACGGCGGCGTCGACTCCCGTCCGGTGGCCGCGGGGCCGCTCGGCGGCTCCGTCGAGTGCTTCCTCGTCTCCCTCGCCCAGGACGGCAACGTGGTGTGCGGCTGGGCCGACGCCACGACCGCGGGCATCGCCCTGATCCCCGACAGCACCGTCGCCACCGCCTCCCGGCTCTTCCTGGCGATCCGCGCCGACGTGGAGGGCTGAGCCCGTCCTACGGCCGGAGGAAGCGGGCCGCCGCCTCGGTGCGGGTGGAGACGCCCAGCTTGCCGAGGATGTTGGAGACGTGGACGCTGGCCGTCTTGGGGGAGATGAACAGGGCCGCGGCGATGTCGCGGTTGCTGCGCCCCTCGGCCAGCAGCCGCAGCACCTCGTTCTCGCGCGCCGTCAGCACCGGCAGGACGGGCGCGGCGGTCAGGAAGCCCGCCCGGCCGCCGAGCTCGGTGAGCACCCCGAGCAGGGGGGCCGCGCCCAGATCCGTCGCGGTCTCGGCGGCCTCCCGCCAGGCGGACTCGGCCTCCTCGCGCAGATCGTTCCTGAGCAGGACGTCCGCGAGGCGCCACTGCGAGCGGGCCTTCTCGTACCGGAAGCCGTAGTCGAACGCCTCGGCCACCGCCCGCCACGCCTCGGGGGTGTCCTCGCCCCTGCCCCGCAGGTACTCGGCCTCGGCCCTGGCCAGCCAGGCGCGGCCCTCGCCGCCCAGCCAGTTGCGGGGCTCACCGGAGAGGGTGAGGGAGGCGGAGTGGCGGGCCTCGGCGAGGAAGGCCTCGGCGGCCTCGGGATCGGCTCCGTCGCCGAGATCGGCGAGCGCGCCCAGGGCGACGGCGTCGACCCGGATCCGCGGCGTCAGCGACAGGCTCGGCAGCGCGTCCAGGGCGCGCCTGGCATGCCGCAGCGCGGCGGCGTGGTCGCCCGACCAGGCCGCGTGCTCGGCCGCGAGCCCGCCGGACATGTAGATCAGGAACGGGCCCTCGTCGTCGTGGTCGAGGTTGAGCCGGTCCATCCAGCGCAGCCGCTCCTCGACGACCGGAGCGCCCCTGGCGACGTCGAGGAACAGGGCGTAGGCCGACACCTGGGCCTCCCCGGTGGTCGCGGCGCGCACCGGGAAGCCTTCGGCGTAGGTCTCCGCGCTCTTCCAGTCGCCGATCGTGTAGGCCACGAGCAGTTGCAGGCAGCGGATCGACAGCCCGTACCCGCTCCACATCAGGCCCGCGGACGCGGCCTCCTCGACGGTCTTGTCGATCGCCTCCCGCGCGGCGTCCAGGTCGCCCCGGTCGAAGTGGCCGCGGGCGTAGGAGTAGGCGGCCCTCAGGTAGACCTCGGGGTCGCCGAGGTCCCGGCCGAGCCGGTAGGCCCGCGCGAACAGGTCCATGCCCTCCTTCTCGGAGGTGAGGCTCTCGTGGTAGATGCCGAGGGTCACCAGCGTGCTGGCCTCGGCGTCGAGCGCCCCGGACGCCCGTCCCGCGGCGACGGCCTCGGCGGCCCTGTCCTCGAAGTCGCCGTACTCGTCGGAGAAGATGACCGACCGCACATAGGTCGCCAGCGCCCTGGCCCGCTGCGGGGTCGGCGGGTCGGCGGGCAGCACCTCGATCGACTCCCGGGCCACCACCACCGACTCGTCGTCGCGGTCGAGGTCGGACAGGTAGTAGGCCAGCCGCTCCAGCACCTCGGTGAGCAGCAGCGGGTCGGGTTCCGCGCCGGACCGCCCGCCGCGCAGGAGGTCGCGGAGCGTCTCGAGCCGGTGGACGGCGCGGCGGACCTCGCCGCTCAGCGCCTCGGCGGTCACCGCCTGGAGCGCCAGATGGACCCGGTCGGTCCCGGCGGCCTCCGCCGGGCCCGGCACCCGCTCCCACAGGGCCAGCGCGCGGTCGTAGTGGACGTGCGCCTCGTTCGGCGCCCCGATCCTGATCGCCTCCCGGCCCGCCTCGACGGACGCCGCGAACGCGCGCGGAAGATCATGGGCGGCGAGGCTGTGGTAGGCCAGCTCGGCGGGGCGCCCCCGGCCGACCAGGCAGGCCGCGAACGCCGCGTGCAGCCGGGTGTTCTCGCCCGGCAGCAGGTCGCCGTACACGGCCTCGCGCAGCAGCGCGTGCCGGAACACGTAGCCCTCGCCGTGCGGTTCGAGCAGACGGTGCGAGACGAGCTCGCGCAGGGCCCGCTCGCACCTGTCCTCCTCGAGCTCGGACATCTCGCGGAGCATCGAGTCGTCGATGCGCTGACCCGCCACCGACGCCACCCGGACGACCTGCTGGGCGTCGTCGGACAGCCGCTCGACCTTGGCCAGCAGCAGGTCGACCAGCCCGGTCGGCAGATCGTCGCCGGCGTCGAAGAGCTCCCCGGCGTAGAAGGCGTTGCCCTCGGAGCGGGCGTGGATCCGCGCGGCCTCCTCGGGGCTGGTGCCGCCGAGGGTCGCCAGGTAGCCGGCGGTCTCGGCCGCCTCGAACGGCCTGACCTCCACGGCGGTGACGGTCGGCTGCCGCAGCAGCTCCGCGACGACCGGACGCAGCGGATGCCGCCGGTGCAGGTCGTCGGAGCGGTAGGTGCCGATGACCGCGACCCGGTCGCGCTGGAGGAACCGGCTGAGGAAGGTCAGCAGATGCCGGGTGGAGGCGTCCGCCCAGTGCAGGTCCTCCAGCACCAGCAGGACGGGCCTCTCCTCGGCCAGCTCGGCGAGCAGCCCGAGGACCGCGCCGAACAGCTGCTGCTGGACCGGTCCCGCGCCGTCGCCGTCGGTGCCGTCGGGCAGCAGCCTGCCCAGCACCGGCCGGGCCCTCAGCCGCTCGGCCACGGCGGGCCCGCCACCGCGGAGCGCCTCGGCCAGCGGCAGGTAGGGGACGCTCTCACCGAGTTCGGCGCACTGCCCGGCCAGGACGGTCCAGCCGCCGCGCGCGCCCTCGATGATCTCCGTGGTGAGCCGGGTCTTGCCGACCCCGGCGTCCCCGCTGACCAGGACGAGCCCGCTCTGCCCCGCCGCGGCCCGGGCCAGGACCTCGCGCAGGGCCTCGACCTCGGGTTCGCGTCCGATCAGTGCCGCCATGACGGTGATTATCCCTGACCAGGCGGGTGTCCCGCGCGGTCAGAACTCCGGCGGGAGCGAGGTCGAGGAGCGGGTGATGAGCTCGTAGGCCATGAGGATCCGCCGGGCCCCGCCGCCGGGGGCGTCGTCGAGGCCGTCGTCGAGCAGGAGGCGTCCGACGGTGCGGCCCTTCTCCGACTTGGGCTGGCGGATGGTGGTGAGCCCGGCCTCGCCCGCCGCGGGGATGTCGTCGAAGCCGGTCACGGAGACGTTGTCGGGGACCGTCAGGCCCCTGTCGTGGACGGCCGCGAGGGCGCCGAGCGCGATGAGGTCGGTCGTCGCGATGATCGCGGTCGGCCGGGGGTGGAGGTCCAGCAGCCTGGCGGCGCCCGCCCGGCCGCCCTCACGGGAGTGGATCGCGTGCTGGACGGCCACGTCGTCCCAGGACAGGCCCGCCTCCTCGACGGCATCGCGGAACCCGGCCAGGCGGGCGGCGACCGCCCCGAAGGAACCGGCGTCGGCCAGATCGATGCCGGCGGGGCCCGGATGGAGCACCCCGAGCCGCCGGTGGCCGAGCCGCAGCAGGTAGGAGGCGACGGTGTGAGCGGCGGCCCTGTCGTCGACGCCCACGAACGGGA
Organism: Actinocorallia longicatena; assembly: GCF_039534125.1. NCBI lineage: Bacteria > Bacillati > Actinomycetota > Actinomycetes > Streptosporangiales > Thermomonosporaceae > Actinocorallia > Actinocorallia longicatena. Next base: position 80,360 of record NZ_BAAAUV010000005.1, read on the forward strand.
CGCCGTCCAGGTAGGGCTCGCCCGCGATCACGTAAGGGAGCCGCCGCTGGCGGAGCGCCTCCAGCGCGGGGTGGTCTTTATCGAGACAGAAGGCGATGAAGCCGTCGACGATCGCCTCGCGGACGGCCGCCTCGGCGGAATCGTGGTCGGGCCAGGCCATCAGCAGCAGGCTGGTCGAGGAGATCTCGGCGATCTCGGCGAGGCCGCGCAGGAACGCCACCGCGTAGGGATCGGTGAAGGCGTAGGACAGCTCCTCGGTGAGCAGCACGCCCACCACGCCGGAACGGCCGCGCCGCAGGGTGCGGGCCGCCGGATCGGGCCCGGAGTAGCCGAGCTCCTCGGCGACGTCGAGGATCCGCTGCCTGAGCTCGGGCGCGAGCTGGTCGGGCCGCGAGAACGCGTTCGACACGGTCGTGCGGGAGACCCCGACGGCCTCCGCGATCGTCTTCAGTGTGACGCGTGCCATGTTTCCAGATCCTAGTTCTGAATTGATTCAGAAGCCAAGCCGGGTTATTCTGGACTCAGATCTGAATCGATCCAGAAGACGGCTTAGGCCAGAAGGTGGCTCTCATGAGCGTTCCGATGTCCGCTCCTTTCCTCAAGGCCCAGTACGACTACGCGCGCAGCGCCCTGCCGAACGCGCCCGTGGTCCCGCACGTCGAGAAGAAGGCCCGGGCCGTCACCGCCCGCCGCGCCCTCTCCAAGGTCCTCTACCGCCTCGCCGACCAGGTCAGCCCGGGTCGTGACGAGCACGATCTCGCCGCCTAGACTGCGGCGTCGGGCCAGACGGGAATCTATGGGGATGGAGTCCCGTCCGGCCTAACGGCCCGCGGAGGTCCCTCAGGGGTGGGGTGGTCCTCCGCGGGCGCCAACGAGGAAGGCCCGATCCGTTCGCGGATCGGGCCTTCTTTCTTTCGCTTTCCTCCCGCTACAGGGCGAGCAGCCGGTCGAGGAGGGTGCGGTAGCCGCGGAGCGACTGGCGCAGCTCCTCGGTGTTGTCCTTCTCGTTGCTCCAGCGGTCGTCCAGCTCCCGCTTGCGCTCGGTGAGCGCGGTGGTCAGGCTGGTGACGACCTCGTCGGCGAGCTGCTCGGCCTGGCGGACGGTCTCGTAGGGGTCGTCGACGAAGTTCGCCTGGACCTCCTGCCAGCGCTTCCGGAAGCCCTCGCCGTAGCCCTCCTCGAACAGCGAGCGGTCCTCGTCGTTCGTGCGGGGCAGGTCGGCGGGGACGTCGCTCGAGGGCACGTCGGCGGGCACGGCCTCGACCGGCACCGCGTCGACATGGCCGTCGTCGGCCGGGGTGTCGCCCGGGGCGGGGTCGCCGGCGACGAGCAGGTCGTCGTCCTTCGGCGTCTCGTCCCGCGGGGTCTCGGCGGTCTCGGCCGTGTCGGCCGTGTCGTAGGGGCCGTCCTCGGGATAGGGGTCGCCGGTGTGGTCGCCGACGCGCTCGCCGGTGACGTGGCCCTCCTCGTGGGCGGTCTCGGCCTCGTGGCCGAAGCCCTCGTTACGGGACCGGCTCAGGTCCTCTTCTTCCCGGTCTCCCGAACCCATCGGATACGCGGTCATGAGCTAGCTCCTCTCGTCCGGACGCGGACGTGACTTCTGCAGGTCGTCGGGGTCGGGGGCGGGCGCGTGGACGCCCTCCCGCGCGGGGTGCTCCGGCGCCCCGCCCGCAGCGGCCTCGACGGGGTCGCCCGGGGTGCGGACGGAGCCGGGGTCGTCGGCCGGGCCGGGGGCGGTGCCGGTCGCGGTGTCGGTCGTGGTGCCGGTCGTGGTGCCGGTTCCGGTGGCGCCGACGGGCTCATCGGTGTCCCGGCGGCCGTGCAGGTGCTCGGCCGCCTCGGGGAGAGCGGAGCGCTCGTCGTCGGGGACGGCGAGCAGGTCCTCGAAGAGGGCGCGGTAGTGGACCATCGCCTGGCGCAGGTCCTCGGTGCCCGCCTCCTTGAGGGTGGCGCGCTCGCTGATCGCGTGGGCGGCGTGGTAGTGGTCGAGCGTCCGGCCGTGGTCGACGGAGAGCAGCGCGACGCGCTCCTCGAAGCCCTCGGTCGGGTAGCCGCGGTCGCGCATGACGAGCGTGACGAGCCGGTCGGCGTCCGCGACGGCCGTCTCGGGCGTGTCGACGAAGTGCTCCTGCAGCCCGGTCCACTCGCGGCGGTACCGTTCGCGGGCCTCGGGGTCGAGGTCCTTGAGGTCGAGCTCCTGGTGGCGCTGCTCGCGTTCGAGGAGCTCCTTCTCCGCCGTCTTGCGGTCGCCGGCGGTCTCTACCGTGCGTTCGTATTCGGGGCCGAACCTGCGGCGCAGCCGCTGCGTCCGGGCGCGCTCGTAACCGAACACGCCCACGGCGGCGACCACGATGAGGACGGCTACGGCTATGACGACCATGATCGTGGTCGACATGTGTGCCTCCTATGAAGTCGAATGATGTGCAGCCGAGTGCCCCGGGCAAATGGGGTGAAACCTCGCGGTGTCTTTCGGGTGGTCCCGTGTGATAAGGGTTTGCCCGATCGCGGCGGGTCCGGCAGTCTGGGCGGGTCGGAGGTGAACCCGGACGGTCCGCGGAGCGTCCTACTGATGACAAGGGGGCGAGTGACATGAGCATGCGACGGGTGGATCGGACGGGGCCTCGGCCCGTCCCGGCGGACACGCCTCCGGAGGAGGAGCGCCGTCCCGCACGGTGGGTGTCGCTGGAGGCGGAGCCGCCCTCCCAGGGGCCCGACAGGGCAAATGGGGAGATTGACGGCTAGGTCGCTTTAGGCCGGGTATGGTCGGCCGATGTTCGATGGTCTGAAGAAATTCCTGCTGCGCGGCAACCTGGTCGAACTGGCGGTGGCCGTCGTCATCGGCGCCCAGTTCAGCGGCCTGGTCAACCAGTTCGTCAAGTCCTTCATCTCCCCGCTGCTGAGCCTGGTCGGCGGGGACACCGACCTGAGCCGGCTCAAGTTCACGATCAACAAGAGCGTGTTCACCTACGGCGACTTCCTCACGGTCCTGATCGCCTTCGTGATCGCCGCGGTCGTCGTCTACTTCGTCCTCGTCCTGCCGGTGGCGCGCGTCGTCGCGTTCATCGACCGGAACAAGGAGGCGACCGAGCGCGAATGCCCCCACTGCATCAGCAGCATCCCGATCAGGGCGCGGGTCTGCGCGCACTGCGGCCACGAGGTCCCCACCGCCGCCCCCTCCGCGGCCGGGTAGGCGCCCGGCGGGCGGGCTCCCGGAGAGCCGGAGCCCGGTGGGTACCTTGGAAGAGTGGAACGCCGGAAGCGCATCTACCTGATCATGATGGGCACGTGCCTCACGCTGTACGTGCTCTCCTGGACGGTCGTGCGCTTCTGGTCTTCCACCGCCGCGATCGTCATGGCGATCGTGGCCTCGATCATCCCGCCCGTCGCGGTGATCCTCGCCAACCGCCCGGACTGACCGGCCTCCCCGTCGTCACCCAGGTGAGGAACTGACAGCGGTTTCTGTCGCACCGGAGGATTGTTCCCCGGCCGCAAGTCGATGAATGTGTGGATAACAGCAAGATCCACCTGTTAAGAATCGGTTCGGGGTGGGTCACACCTCGGACAGGACGGTGATGGCTTTGCGGCACGCGTTCGGTTTCGTGCTCGGGTTGGTTCTCGCCCCCGCACTCGCCTACGGCATGGCATGGGCGTACGTCAGGGCCGGCGTGGCGGTGGATCCCCTGGAACACACCATCACCGACCGCACCCAGCTCTACGGTGCGTTCGCGCTGATGGCGGCGGTGGGCCTGGTCGGCGGGGTGACGGTGGTCGCCCGGTGGGCCTCGCCACTGGTCTCGCTGATGCCGGCGCTGGCCTTCCTCGGCTGGACGGTGTGGTTCCTCGCCGCCCCCGCCTCGGCGGCCGGGCTGCCCGCCAGGTTCCCTCCGGCGGGCGAGCTCGACGCGGGCCTCGAGAACCTCCTGGCCTCGGGCCTGTTCGCCCTGGCGGGCTTCATGCTCCTGGTCCCCGCCTGGACGCCGCACCGCTGGCGGGCGCGGCAGCCCGAGCCGGAGGAGACCTACGAGTACGCCTGATCGCTACAGCGAGCGGAGCCAGCAGGAGGCGTCCGGCGGGAGGAGACCGCCGGGGAGCGCGCGGCTGGCCAGCAGGACCTCCGTGCCGAAGGCGTCGAGGGCGATCGGCTCGGCGGTGGTGTTGACGACCACGGTGAGGCCGGGGGAGCGGTCGAAGGCCAGGACGCCGTCGGGGGAGGGGCGCCAGGTGAGCTCGCCGCCGCCGAGGGCCGGGTGCTCGCGGCGCAGCCGCAGGGCGTCGCGGTAGAGGCTGAGGGTCGAGGCGGGGTCGCCGTCCTGGGCCTCCACGGTGAGCCCGGCCCACGCCGCGGGCTGGGGGAGGTGCGGGGCGCGGGCGCCCTCGGGGCCGAAGCGGAAGAACTCGGCGGCGGTGCCGCCCCAGGGCAGGGCGACGCGGCAGCCGTCGCGGCTCTCGCCGGTCCGCGGGAACGAAGGGTCCTCGCGCAGCTCGTCGGGCAGGTCGAGGACCTCCTCGAGGCCGAGTTCCTCGCCGTTGTAGAGGTAGGCGGAGCCGGGCAGCGCGAGCATGAGCAGCAGCGCGGCCCTGGCCCGGTCGAGCCCGGCCGCGCCGCCGCCGTACCGGGTGACGTGCCGGACCTTGTCGTGGTTGGACAGCACCCAGGTGGTGGGCGCCCCGACCAGGTGGGCCTCGGCCAGCGAGTCGTCGATGACCTTGCGGTAGTCCTTGGCGGCGAACTCCGACTCCATGAACGCGAAGTTGAACGCCTGGTGGAGCTCGTCGGGGCCGATGTAGCGGGCGAGCCGCTCGGCGTTCTCCACCCACGCCTCCGCGACGGCCATCCGCCCGCCGGGGTAGGAGTCGAGGATCGGCCGCCACTCGCGGTAGATGTCGTGGACGCCGTCCTGGTCGAAGTAGGGCACCCGGTTGTGGCCGAACAGCTCGACGCGCCGGTGGGAGTCCGAGCCCATGGACGGCAGGCCCGGAGCCTTCACCATGCCCTGGGCGACGTCGACCCGGAAGCCGTCGACGCCCCGGTCGAGCCAGAACCGCAGGACGTCGCGGAACTCCGCGCGCACCTCGGGGTGGTCCCAGTCGAAGTCCGGCTGCTCGGGGGCGAACAGGTGCAGGTACCACTGGCCGTCGGGGACCCGGGTCCAGGCGGGCCCACCGAAGATCGACTGCCAGTCGTTGGGGGGAAGGTGGCCCTCACCGTCGCGGAAGTGGAACCTCGCCCGCTCGGGTGAGCCGGGGGCGGCGGCCAGCGCCTCCTGGAACCAGGGGTGCAGGTCCGAGCAGTGGTTGGGGACCAGGTCGACGATCACCCGCAGGCCCAGGCCGTGCGCGTCGTTGATCATCGCGTCGAAGTCGGCCAAAGTGCCGAAGGCCGGGTCCACGTCGCGGTAGTCGGCGACGTCGTAGCCCCCGTCGACCCAGGGGGAGACGTAGAACGGGCTGAGCCACAGGGCGTCGATGCCGAGATCTTTCAAGTATGGCAAGCGATTGCGGAGCCCGGGCAGGTCGCCGGAGCCGTCCCCGTCACCGTCGGCGAAGCTGCGCGGATACACCTGGTAGACGACGGCATCCCGCCACCAGTCGGAAACGGTCATGGGGGTGCCCTCCTGTGGGCTTGCTAGAATCTTGCAGCGTGGATGTAGGGGACTATCTGTAACAGGATCGGCAACTTGCTGCAAGAACTTCCAATCTCTGAAAAGCCTTGCTAATCTCCCGGCCATCACCCCAATCCCCTAGAACCGGGAGATCCCCATGCGCATCCGTTCCGCGGGTGTGGCCGCCCTCGCCCTGGGCCTGGCCTTCAGCGCCGCAGCTTGTGGCGGCTCCAAGAGCGAGGACACGCCGGCCCCCGCCGCCACCACCTCGGCCGCGCTCGACAAGGGCAACGGCAAGCTCGTCATCTGGGCCGACGACAAGCGCGCGCCCGTCCTGAAGTCCTTCGCCGACCAGTTCGGCACGGAGAACGGCGTCCAGGTCGAGGTCAAGGCCTTCGCGGAGAACCTCCAGACGACCTTCCTGACCGCGTCCCAGAAGGGCAGCGGCCCCGACATCGTCGTCACCGCGCATGACTGGATCGGCAACTTCGTGCAGAACGGGGCGATCGACCCGCTGCAGCTCACGGACGCGCAGAAGGCGGCGTTCCAGCCGCTGGCGATGAAGGCGGTGACCTTCGGCAACCAGACGTTCGGCGCACCCTACGCGATCGAGAACCTGGCGCTGATCCGCAACACCGACCTCGTCCCCGACGCCCCGCAGACCGTCGAGGACCTGGTCGCCAAGGGCCAGGAGCTGAAGAAGGCGGGCAAGGTCAAGAACATCCTCTGCCTGCAGTCCGGCGACCTCGGCGACGCCTACCACCTGTACCCGCTGTTCTCCTCGGCCGGGGGTTCGCTGTTCGGCACGACCCCCACGGGCGACCCCGACCCCAAGAACGTGACGCTCGGCGGCGAGGAGTCCGTCAAGGCCTTCGAGAAGATCGCGACCCTTGGTTCCAAGGGCTCCGGCGCGCTGACCACCTCGATCGGCTCCGACAACTCCATCCCGACCTTCACCTCGAAGAAGTGCGCGTTCCTCGTCTCCGGCCCGTGGGCGCTCGGTGACGTGAAGAAGGCGGGCGTCAAGTACGACATCTCGGCGATCCCCGGCTTCCAGGGCGCCAAGCCCGCCTCGCCGTTCGTGGGCGTCCAGTCGTTCTTCGTCGCCGCCAAGGGCCAGAGCAAGGCCCTCGCGCAGGAGTTCGTCGGCAACTACGTCACCAACAAGGACGTCCAGCTGGCGCTGTTCAAGGCCGACCCGCGTCCCGAGGCGCTGACCGCGGCGCTCGAGGAGTCGAAGGCCGCCGACCCCGACCTCGGCAAGTTCCTCGAGGCGGGCGCCAACGGCATCCCGATGCCGGCCATCCCCGAGATGTCCGCCATCTGGGAGCCGTTCGGCAAGGCCGAGGCGTCCGTGATCAAGGGTGCCGACCCGAAGACGGCCGTCGAGGCCGCCGCGAAGGCCGTCACGAAGGCGATCAGCAAGTAGCACCATGACTGCGATCGAGCAGACGGTGGGCGTGGGGAGCGCGGGCTCCCCACGTCCGGGGCCGTCCCACCCCGACTCCCCGCGCAAGAGCAGGCGAGAGATCTCCACCGGCTTCGTGGTGAGCCGTCTGCTCGTCCTCGGCTTCGTCCTGGCGATGGCCGCCTACGCGGCCCCGCCGCTGGTCTCCGGGCACCACTGGCCGGGCCTGGCGGTGCTGGTCCTGGTCACCGGCGGCATCGCCTGCCTGTACCTGACCCGGCGGCACGTCCCGCTGAAGTACCTCGTGCCCGGCACGCTCCTGATGGTCATGCTCCAGCTCCTGCCGGTGCTCTACACGGTGCAGGTGGCCTTCACGAACTTCGGCGACGGCCACCGCGGCTCCAAGCAGGACGCGATCACCGCGATCGAGTCGACCTCCCTCACCCAGGTGAAGGGCTCGGCGGAGTACGCGCTGTCGTTCGCGCTGAAGGACGGCAGGCTCGTCTTCCTGCTGACAGACCCGGCGACCGGGACCTCCCAGGTCGGCACCGAGCAGGGCCTCGCACCGCTGGACGGCGTCCGGCTCGGCATCACCGGCAAGGTCCTGTCCGCCCCCGGCTACCAGGTGCTGACCACCGCGCAGGCGGCGGGCCACGACAGGGAGATCACCGCGTTCTCGGTGCCCACCCGCGACGGCGCGATCAAGGCGAACGGCCTGTCCCGCGCCTACGAGGGCCGCCGCACCAGGCACTACGACCGGGCGGCCGACGCGATCGTCGACACCGCGACCGGCGCGACCTGGACGGCCGACGAGGACCAGGGCCTGTTCGTCGACGCCAAGGGCGAGAAGCTGTCGCAGGGCTGGAAGGTCGGGGTCGGCTTCGGCAACTTCTCCCGGCTGTTCGGCGACTCCACGATCCTCGGCCACTTCCTCGGGACCTTCACCTGGGACCTGTTCTTCGCCCTGTCGACCGTGTTCGGGACGTTCGTGATCGGCACGGCCGTCGCGCTGCTGCTGCACGGCTGGAAGACCCGGGCGCTCCGCTTCTACCGGGTCCTGGTCGTGCTGCCGTACTCGATGCCGGCCTTCGCGATGCTGCTGGTCTGGCGGAGCATGTTCAACACCGAGTTCGGCCTCGTCAACAAGGTCCTCGGCACCGGCGTCGACTGGTTCGGCGAGCCGCTCGCCGCGCGGTTCGCGGTGATCCTCATCAACGTCTGGCTGGGCTTCCCCTACATCTTCCTGGTGGTGACGGGGGCGCTCCAGGCGATCCCCGGCGAGCTCAGCGAGGCCGCCCGGATGGACGGCGCGACACCGTGGCAGAGCTTCCGCAAGGTCGTCCTGCCCCTGCTGCTCGTCGCGACGACCCCGCTGCTCATCTCGTCGTTCGCGTTCAACTTCAACAACTTCAACGTCATCCAGCTCACCACGGCGGGCGCCCCGTTCCCCGCGGACGACCCGTCCGTCGGCGCGACGGACCTGCTCATCACCTACACCTTCCGGATCGCGTTCGGCGCCAACAGCGCGGACTTCGGGTTCGCCGCCGCGATCTCGGTGCTGATCTTCCTGATGGTGGCGGCGATGTCGACCTACTCCTTCCGCAGGACCCGGGCCCAGGAGGACGTGTTCTCATGAGAGACCGAAGCGCATCGGCGAGGTTCAGGAGGAGCGGCTGGCGGCACGTCGCGATGGCGGGGGTCCTGGCGTTCGCGCTGTTCCCCGTGCTGTTCGTGGTCTCCGCGGCGTTCAACCCGCTCGGCACGCTGTCGTCGAGCGAGCTGATCCCGACGGGGGCGAGCCTCGGCAACTTCAGCAGGCTGTTCGGCAACCCCGACTACCCGTTCGAGCGGTGGTTCCTGAACTCGGTCGGGCTGTCGCTGGCCGCCGCGTTCGTCAGCCTGTTCCTGTCGCTGCTGGCGGCCTTCGCCTTCAGCAGGCTGCGGTTCCGGGGCCGCCGCATCGGGCTGCTGTCGCTGCTGCTGATCCAGATGTTCCCGCAGTTCCTGGCCATCGTGACGATCATCATCTTCTTCACGACGGTCACCGACCTGTGGCCGCTGTTCGGCTTCAACTCCCTCGGCGGGCTGTTCCTGCTGTACATGGGCGGGGCGCTCGGCGTGAACACCTACCTGATGAAGGGGTTCCTCGACACCGTCCCGCGGGAGCTGGACGAGGCCGCCAGGATCGACGGCGCCTCGCACGTCCAGATCTTCTTCCGGGTCATCCTGCCGCTGGTCACCCCGATCCTCGCGGTGACGGGCCTGCTGGCCTTCATCGGGGTCATGAGCGAGTTCCTCATGGCCAGCGTCTTCCTGCAGGAACCGAACGTGAAGACCCTGGCCGTCGGCATGTACGGGATGCTCGGCCCGGACGGCCGCAACACCAACTTCGGGGTCTTCTCCGCGGGCACCCTCATCACCGCGATCCCGACCGTCGGCGTCTTCCTCTGGCTCCAGAGATTCATCGTCAGCGGGCTGTCGTCGGGGGCGGTGAAGGGCTGACCGCCCCGCCCCGGCGGCCGGGGGACTTCACCACGCTCCTGGCCGTCGCCTTCCTCGGCGGCTGCGGGAACTGGCTCAGCACGTTCGCGCTCGGCTACCTCGTCTTCACGGGGTCGGGGCTGACGGTCCTCGGGCTGCTGGACTCCCTGCCGGTGATCGCCGCCGTCCTGGCGGGGCCGCGGCTGGGCGCGTGGGTCGATCACCGCCCGGCCCGCCGGACCATTCGCGACCTGCAGATCGCGCTCGCGGTCGTGACGGCGGCCCTGGTCTGGTACCAGCCGGTCTCCTACCTGCTGCTGCTCACGCTGAAGGCGCTGCTGGCCGGGGCGCAGTGGTCGGCGTTCAACCGGCTGATGCCCGCGGTGGTCCCGGACGGCCGGATCGGCCGCGGCATGGGCCTGCTCGGCACCGTCAACCAGACGGCGGCGGGCCTGGGCATGGCGCTCGGCCCCTACCTCGCCGCCCGGCTGGGCCCGAAGGTCTTCCTGCTGGACGCCGCGGCGTTCCTGGTCGCCTCGCTGCTCTACCGGCGGATCCGCACCGACGTCGCGCCCGCCGCCTCGGCCGACCGCAGGGTCCGCGCGGCCTTCCCCCGGCTGTTCGGCGATCCGTTCCACCGGGCCGTCCTCGGCCTGTTCCTGCTGGGCCAGCTCGTCTGGGGGATGCGGGACATCGGCATCCTGCCGCTGGTCCGCGACGTCCTGCGGCTGGACACCGCGCACTGGACGGGCCTGTTCGCCGCCGTCGGGCTGTGCGGCGAGGTCGTCGCGACGGCGGTGTTCGCCTGGCGCGATCCCCGGCCGGGCCGCGCCGCCCGTCCCTGGCTGGCGGCGCTCACCGTCCTGCTGGCCGTCTCCGTGGCGTTGCCCGTCATGGCCACCGGTCCGGCCGTTCCCGCCAAGTTCCTGGACGGCGTGGCCTCCTGCCTGCTGGGCGGCGGTGCGATGCTGGTCCTGGTGATGTCGGCCCCGCCCGACCTGCGGGGCAGGACCGCCGCCCTGGTCGGCGGGCTCGGGATGGCCGTCCTGGCCGGTTCGAAACTGGTGCTGGGCCTGCTCATGGCCCGCTACGGGGTGGTCCCCGTGTACGAGACGGTCGCGGTGCTCGTCGTCGTGGCGGCCCTGGCCCTGGCGGTGCCGGCCGGGCGATCATGGCGGCGGGCTACAGTCGTGATCCATGAGTGGTCACGACCCCAAGGGGGATCTGCACCGGTATCTGCGGATCGGGCGCGAGGTGCTGGTGTGGAAGCTGGACGGCCTGGCGGAATACGACGTCCGGCGGCCGATGACTCCCACGGGCACCAATCTGCTGGGCCTGGTCAAGCATGTGGCGAGCGTCGAGGCGGCTTATCTCGGTGAGGTGTTCGGGCGGCCCTTCCCCGAGCCGCTGCCCTGGTTCGAGGACGGAGCCGAGCCCAACGCCGACATGTGGGCGACCCCGGAGGAGTCCCGGGCCGACGTCATCGGCTTCTACCACCGGGTCTGGGCGCACGGCGACGCCACGATCGAGGCGCTCCCGCTCGACGCGCCCGGCCGGGTGCCCTGGTGGCCGGGGGAGCGCGGGAACGTGGATCTCCACCGGATCCTCGTGCACATGATCGTCGACCTTCAGCGGCACGCCGGCCACGCCGACATCATCCGCGAGCTCATCGACGGGGCCGCGGGACTGCGCACCGGAGTCTCCAACCTCCCCGAGGCCGACGAGGAGTGGTGGAGCGCCTACCGCGACCGCCTCGAACGGGCGGCCGTGTCGGCCTCGGCGGGATCATGAGCGACGGCTTCAGGGAGACCGCGGCCCGGCGGCTCGCGGCGTTCGGATCGGTGGCGATCGAGGACCGTCCGGGGACGCGGAGGGCGGCCGTCGTGTTGTGCGTGACCGAACAGGACGGCGAGCCGGGCGTCCTGGTGATCAAGCGGGCCTACCGGGGACGCAACGCCGGGCAGTGGGGGCTGCCGGGCGGGCGCGCCGACGAGGGCGAGACCCCGGAGATCACGGCGCTGCGCGAGCTGGAGGAGGAGCTCGGGGTCGCGCTGGAGCCCTCGGACGTCCTCGGGCGCCTCGACGACTTCCCCGCGAGCTCGGGATTCGTGATCACCCCGGTGGTGGCCGTCGCCTCCGCCCCGGTGCGTCCCGTCCCGAGCCCCGACGAGGTCCACTCCGTCCACCACGTGCCGCTGGCCGCGCTGGCGGCCGACGGCGTCGTCAACTGGCTGGCCCAGCCGTCGGGGCCGCCGCTGCTCCAGATGCTCCTCGGCCCGCGCATGACCGTCCACGCCCCGACGGGCGCGATGCTCTGGCAGTTCCGCGAGGTCGTCCTGCTCGGCAACGACGTCCGGGTCGCCGACCTCCTCCAGCCCGACTGGACCCGCCACTGACACCGGGGCTCCGCGAGGGGCCATGACGCCCGGAATGACACAGAGCGCCCATGCTCATCCGCGTATGCTCACCCTCGTGATCGCGCGTGAGTACGGGTACGAGATCCTTCCCGGGGTGGCGGCCGACACCCCCGGCATCACCGACGCGGCGCGCCGTGGCCGGCGGGCCGGGCTGGTCGTCGGGCTGCCCGCGGTGTCCGTGCTGGGCCTGGTCGCCGCCGGTCTGACCGCGCAGGGCGGGATGCTCACCGGGCTCGGCCTCATGTGCGCGGCCGCGGCGCTCGTCACGGCGGGGCTGGTCGCGCTGTGGACGCGCGCCAGGAACCGGGAGCTGCGGATCCTGCGGACCTATCCCTGGCAGGCGTGGCCGTGCGGGAGCCGTTCGGTGCGGGTCGTGGCGGCCTCGGGGGAGCGCTCGGGCGGACGCCGCTGGAGCAGCGAGGGCCGGGTGGTCCTCCTCCAGCCGGACGGCCAGAGCCACTGCTCGTTCCCCGCGCCGGGCCGCGGGGTCCAGGAGAGCGTGTGGTTCGCGGGCGACACCCGCTTCGGCGGCGTCCTGGCCGTTCCCGGTGGGTTCCCCTCGCGCTACGTGACCCGGGCGAAGCCGGGCCGCCGCAAGGGCTCCCACGAGGAGGACGCCCTCGCCGCCCGGGCGCGTCTCGGCTGAACGGGGCTCACCGCGCGACCCCCGGCTCGATCCTGGTGTTGGTGTAGAGGCGGGTGACCACGTCCTCGATGTCGGGTTCGCGCAGGGCGAGGTCGAGGACCTCGTGGGTGCGCGTGACCTCGGCGATCACCGTCGCGGGGTTGACGTTCGGCGGCAGCGCGAACCACAGCCGGGGCCCCTCGCGGCGGATCAGCCGCACGCCGGGCGGCTCGGGGGCGGGCCCGGGACGCGCGAGATCGACGATGAGCGTGCGGTCGGCCTCGGCGGTGGCGCGCAGGGCGTCGAGGCCGCCGTCGAAGGCGAGCACGCCATGGTCGATGACCATGACGCGGCGGCAGAGCCGTTCGATGTCGCCGAGGTCGTGCGTGGTGAGCAGGATCGTCGTGCCCTCCTCGCGGTTCACCCGGGCCAGGAAGTCGCGGACGGTCGCCTTGCTGACGACGTCGAGGCCGATCGTCGGCTCGTCGAGGACGAGCAGCTCGGGCCGGTGCAGGAGCGCCGCGGTCAGGTCGCCGCGCATCCGCTGGCCGAGGCTGAGCTGCCGGACGGGCGTGTCGAGGAACGGCGCCAGCTCGAGCAGCTCGGTCAGCTCGTCGAGCCGCTCCCGGAACAGCCCCTGCTCTACTTTGTAAAGGTGCCGGATCAGGGTGAAGCTGTCCCGTAGCGGCAGGTCCCACCAGAGCGTGGTGCGCTGGCCGAAGACCACGCCGAGCCGGCGGGCCAGCTCCGTCCGCTTCCGCGACGGATCGAGGCCCGCGACCCTGATCCGCCCCGACGACGCCGTGAGGATGCCGGTCAACATCTTGATCGTCGTCGACTTCCCGGCGCCGTTAGGCCCGAGATAGCCCACGAACTCCCCGGGCTCGACCGTGAAGCTGATCTCCCGCACCGCGTCGAGCTCCGACCGGGCCCGCCGCAGCACGCCGGCCTTCTTGCGCAGCACGAACGTCTTCGTCACCGACTCCAGTGAGATCAACCTGCTCAGCTCCCGGTCGAACGGTAGTGACGCAGCCCCGTGCGCCAGGCGAGCGTGGCCACCGCGACGAGCAGCACGGCGACCACGGGGGACAGGAACCGGCACCACGGCGGCAGCCCCAGCGGATCGGGGTGCCCGAGCACGTACAGCGACGGCTGCCAGTTGACGAACGCGAGCGGCACCACGAACGTGACGCCCCGCACGAAGTCCCTACCGAAGATCGACATCGGGTACTGGGCCATGAAGTTGCCGCCCCAGGTGACGCCCTTGGTGACCTGGTGGCCGTCGATCAGCACGAACTGCACCGCGGAGGTCATCACCCAGATCGCGCAGAAGATGACCGTCCCGCAGCCGACCATCGCGACCGTGACCAGCACGTCGAGCGGGTCGAGCCGGAGATGGGCCATCGCGACGCCGAGGGCCGTCCCCGCCGGGACGAGCCGCGACAGCTTGCGCGGCGAGAACTCCTCGGTCGCGAGCTGGAGCATCGGGCTGACCGGCCGCACGAGCATCGTGTCCAGCGCCCCGGACTTGATGTGCTCGCTCAGCCGGTCGGTCGTCCCGCAGCCGATGTCGGAGAGAGCGAACGCGACCTGGCAGGTGCCCCACAGGTACATGAACTCCATGACGGTGAACCCGCCGAGCTCGTCCACCCGGTGGAACATGATCGCCAGCCCGGCCAGGTCGAGGAGCATGACGAACATCCCGCTGACCATGAACAGGACCAGCGACAGCGGGTACTGCATCGCGGCCCTGGTCCAGGTCCAGGCGAGCAGCAGGTAGGTCCTAACCACCCTGGATCACCAGCTTGCGGTGGGCGGCCCTGGTGAGCAGCCGTCCGGCCAGCAGCAGGACGGCCGCCCAGCCGGCCTGGAAGGCGAACGAGCCGAGAAGATCGGGGGAGCGGCCGAGGTAGACGTCGGCGGGGACCTGGATCAGCCCCGACCACGGCAGCGCCCGGACGGCCGTCTGGAACGGCCCGGGGAACGCCACCAGCGGAAGGATCATTCCGGAGAGGAAGAGCGAGCAGACGATCGCGACGGAGTCCAGGGCGCGGGAGTCGGTCAGCCAGAACACCAGGATCGAGATCACGTAGCGGATCGAGAAGCCGAGCACGACCGCCAGCAGCAGCGACAGCAGGAAGGCGGGCCAGCGTTCGGCCGGCGGGAAGAGGATCCCGAACGCCAGCCAGCCGGCGAACATCGGGATCGTTCCCCGGCCGATCACGGTGTACAGCGCCCGCCCGAGGTCGTCGGCGAGCCACCAGAGCTGGAGGTCGGCGGGGCGGTGCAGATCGATCGAGACGTCGCCGGTGCGGATGCGCTGGGTCAGCTCCATCCCGCCGAAGATCTGGACGGGCCCGATCATCGCCTGGGTGAGGAAGGAGAAGGTGATCGCGTCGGTGGCGGTGTAGCCGCCGAGCCCGGGGGTGGCCTGCCACAGCGCGAGCAGCACGTAGCCGCGCACGAACCCGAAGACGGTGTTGCTGACGGCCTCGCCGAGGGCGGCGAGCCGGTAGGCGGAGTAGCGCCGGAACGAGAACCAGAGCACCCACGCGTACGCCACGCATCCCCCTCCGCGAGGGAACAAGTTTACGCGAACCACCGCTTCCCGGTGGATCTCCGGCGGAACACCCGCATCCGTCGGGGAGGGTCCCCGGGAAAACGAAGTGTCCCTGCCGGGTGCACGGGTCCGGCAGGGACACTTCTCAGGGGATCGGCACAGGGGTGGGGGGAGTTACCCGTGCGATCGTGTGGTTCCGGGAGAGCCGATCGCGGATGCTCCTAGTGGAACTGCTCGCTCTCGGTGCTGTCCTTGTAGGCGGTCGTGGAGGAGTTGGGGTTGATCGCGGTGGAGACGGCGTCGAAGTAGCCGGTGCCGACCTCGCGCTGGTGCTTGGTCGCCGTGTAGCCGCGGGTCTCGCTCGCGAACTCGCGCTCCTGCAGGTCGACGTAGGCGGTCATGCCCTCGCGGGCGTAGCCGTGCGCCAGGTCGAACATGGAGTAGTTGAGGGCGTGGAAGCCGGCCAGGGTGATGAACTGGAACTTGAAGCCCATGTGGCCGAGCTCGCGCTGGAACTTCGCGATGGTCGCGTCGTCCAGGTGCTTCTTCCAGTTGAAGGAGGGCGAGCAGTTGTAGGCCAGCATCTGGTCCGGGTACTCGGCCTTGACGGCCTCGGCGAACTTGCGGGCCAGCTCCAGGTCCGGGGTGCCGGTCTCCATCCAGATGAGGTCGGAGTAGGGCGCGTAGGCCAGGGCGCGGGCGATGCAGGGCTCGACGCCGTTGCGGACCCGGTAGAAGCCCTCGGCGGTGCGCTCACCGGTGATGAAGGGGCGGTCGCGCTCGTCCACGTCGGTGGTGATGAGGGTCGCGGCCTCGGCGTCGGTCCGCGCGATCACCAGGGTGGGGACGTTGGAGACGTCGGCCGCGAGACGGGCGGCGTTCAGGGTCTTGATGTGCTGGCCGGTCGGGATGAGGACCTTGCCGCCGAGGTGGCCGCACTTCTTCTCGGAGGCGAGCTGGTCCTCCCAGTGGACGCCCGCGGCGCCGGCCTCGATCATGCCCTTCATCAGCTCGTAGGCGTTCAGGACGCCACCGAAGCCGGCCTCGGCGTCCGCGACGATCGGCGCGAGCCAGTGCGGGGCGTTCTCGTCACCCTCGGACCAGGTGATCTGGTCGGCGCGGATGAGCGCGTTGTTGATGCGCTTCACGACGGCCGGGACCGAGTTGGCGGGGTAGATCGACTGGTCGGGGTAGGTCTGGCCGGAGAGGTTGGCGTCACCGGCGACCTGCCACCCCGAGAGGTAGATGGCCTTGAGGCCCGCCTTGATCTGCTGCACGGCCTGGTTGCCGGTCAGCGCGCCGAGCGCGTGGACGTAGTCCTCTTCGTGGACCAGCTTCCACAGCCGCTCCGCGCCAAGGCGGGCCAGAGTGTGCTCGACCTGAACCGATCCGCGCAGGCGGATGACATCCTCGGCCGTGTAGGTCCGCTCGATGCCGTTCCAACGCTCGTCGGTGTTCCACTGGTTCTGCAGCTCTTCAGCCGCGCCCTTGAGGCGACCATCAGTCATCTTCGTACTCCCTTTTGGTGTCGTCCCCTGGGTGCTTGCTCCGAGTCTGCACTCTCTTGACGTCAAGCTTCTACCGGGAAGTAATAGAAACTTCTGCGATTTTTGCGCTAGCATCAACCCATGGCCGTCTTGCGAAGCGAAGAATCGCTGAACTTGTCGAGTGGTGTAGACCTTTCCGTGTTCGGGCAGCGTCTGCGGCATCTGCGCCGCGGACGGGGCCTTACCCTCTCTGAGCTGGGCGAACGTGTCGGACGGGCCCCCTCGCAGCTCTCCCTCCTGGAGAACGGCAAGCGCGAACCGAAGCTGTCACTGCTTCAGGCGCTGGCCACGGCGCTCGGCGTCCCGGTCGAGGAACTTCTTCAGAAGGAGGCCCCCTCGCGGCGGGCCCAGCTGGAGATCGCCCTCGAGGACGCCCAGCGCGACCCGATCTACAAGCAGCTCGGGCTGCCCTACCTGAAGGCGTCCAAACGCCTTCCCAACGACGTCCTCGAACACCTGCTCGGGCTGTACGACGAGCTGAAGCGGTCGCGGACCAAGCCGACCGCCTCCCCGGAGGAGGCGCGGATCGCCAACGCCGAGCTCCGGCGGAAGATGCACGACCGCGGCAACTACTTCGGCGAGATCGAGCAGGTCGCCCGCAAGACGCTGGACAACGTCGGCTACAAGTCCGGGGCGCTGTCCCAGGGCATGCTGATGGCCCTGGTCACCCACTTCGGCTACAACCTGCGCTACGTCCAGGACCTGCCGCGGTCCGTCCGTTCGGTGACCGACCAGCGCAACCGGCGGATCTACCTCGAGCGCGAGCAGCTCGGCATGCACACCCCCCGCACGATCCTGCTCCAGACCCTCGGCCACATCGCCCTGGCCCACACGGTGCCGCGGGACTTCGCCGACTTCCTGCGCCAGCGCGTCGAGGCCAACTACTTCGCCGCGGCGATGCTGCTGCCCGAGGCGGCCGTCGCGCCCTACCTGCGCGACGCCAAGGCCAACCGCGAGCTGTCGGTCGAGGACCTCGCCGACGTCTTCTCCGTCTCCTACGAGATGGCCGCCCACCGCTTCACCAACATCGCCAGCCACCACCTCGACCTGCGCTGCCACTTCACCAAGAACGACGAGAGCGGGACGATCTACAAGGCCTACGCCAACGACGGCCTGGTCTTCCCCGCCGACGAGGACGGCGCGATCGAGGGCCAGCGGATGTGCCGCCAGTGGGGCGGCCGGCGGGTGTTCAACAGCCATGACCGGTTCTCCGTCTTCTACCAGTACACCGACACGCCCAAGGGCACGTACTGGTGCCTGTCGCACATCGACCCCTCGCACGAGCGCGACTTCGCGATCACCCTCGGGGTCCGGTTCGAGGACTCTCGCTGGTTCCGCGGCCGCGAGACCCAGAACCGGGTCAAGTCCGCCTGCCCCGACGGCGACTGCTGCCAGCTCCCGCCGGCCGAGCTCGCCGCCCGCTGGGAGGGCCAGGCGTGGCCCTCGGCGAGGGCCCACTCCCATGTCCTGTCGGTGCTGCCGCCCGGTGCCTTCCCCGGCGTCGACGACGCGGACGTGTACACCTTCCTCGACAAACACAGCGAGTCATAGAATTCGGTTCGACCGGAAGAGTTTCGGCCGTCGTGCCCGGGCGGCGGACCGGTCCCTTTGTGAACTGGAGGTTTCGTCGCGTTAAGTTCAGGGGTCGGTCCGCCCACCTCCGCGTGAGGGGGTGAATGATCGGAGATATCCGCGGTGTTCCTTCCCTAGAAGGGAGTTTGCTTGTGCTCGCTGAAGCCTCCAACTGGCTGAATCGGTGTTCGAGCCTCGCCGCGGACTGGCCCCTCCAGGACCTGCTGGAGGCCAAGGGTTCGACCAGGATCAGCGTCGTGCTGCCCGCGAGGGACGAGCAGGACACCGTAGGGCTGATCGTCTCGGCGATCCGCCGGGATCTCGTGGAACGGGCGCCGCTCGTCGACGAGATCGTCGTGATCGACTCCAGGTCGTCCGACGCCACCGCGGAGATCGCCGCCGCCGCGGGTGCCAAGGTCTTCGCCCAGGACGCCATCCTGCCCCGGCTGCCGTCGATGTCGGGCAAGGGCGAGGCGCTGTGGAAGTCCCTGGCCGTCACGACCGGCGATCTCGTGGTCTTCGTGGACGCGGACCTGCTGAACTTCTCCTCGACCTTCGTGACCGGCCTGCTCGGGCCGCTGCTGTCGGACCCGTCGGTCAGCCTGGTGAAGGCCTGCTACGACCGTCCCTACAACGGGGGAGAGGCCTCCTTCGCGGGCGGGGGCAGGGTCACCGAGCTCGTCGCCCGTCCGCTGATCAACATGCACT
Source organism: Actinocorallia longicatena (assembly GCF_039534125.1). Lineage (NCBI taxonomy): Bacteria > Bacillati > Actinomycetota > Actinomycetes > Streptosporangiales > Thermomonosporaceae > Actinocorallia > Actinocorallia longicatena. The sequence goes on from NZ_BAAAUV010000005.1 coordinate 99,281, forward strand.
GGCCGCAGCTCGCGGGGGTCGTCCAGCCCTTGTCGGGGGAGTACGCGGGCCGCCGCTCCCTGCTGGAACGCCTCCCCTTCGTCACCGGCTACGGCGTGGAGCTCGGGCTCCTGCTCGACACGGTCCATCTGGAGGGCCTCGACGCCCTCGCCCAGGTCGACCTCGGGGTGCGGGTCCACAGCCACAACTCCACCGAGGCGCTGGGCGCCATGGCGTCCCAGATCATGCAGACCGCCTGGACCCGCCTCGACCGCCAGGGCCTCATGCTCGCCCTCTCCCAGCCCTCCTCCGACCTCACCCAGTTCCACCGGGGCCCGTCCGGCTACGTCCCGGCGGACCGCGACGCCGCCGTCGGCGAACGGCCCCCCATGATCCAGATTCCCGAGTACGCGTCTCTCCAGCCTCGTTGAATGGAACGGTGACACTCCGGGTAGGGATGATCACAATGCGGGTGGCGCTGCGACGGGAGTTCCCCAGGGGGCCCCAAAGTGAACTGGACTCAAACCTGGCAGTCGGTGACCGATAACGTCGCGCAGACGGGACCGAAGGTCCTGGTGTTCCTGTGCGTCATGGTCATCGGCTGGATCATCGCGCGGGTACTCCGCGGGGTGGTCCAGAAACTGCTCAACAAGGTCGGCTTCGATCGATGGGTGGGCGACACGCCCGTCGGTGAGGGGCTGAAGCGCAGCGGGTGGGGCGCGAGCATGCTCGTGGCCAAGATCACCTACTGGGCGATCCTGCTGGTCACGCTGCAGATGGCGTTCGGCGTGTTCGGCGCGAACCCGGTGAGCGACCTGCTCGCCTCGGTGGTGGCGTGGCTGCCCAAGGCGGCCGTCGCGATCATCCTTGTGGTGGTGGCCTCGGCGATCGCCAAGGTCGTCAAGGACCTGGTCATCGCGGCCACGGGGCAGCTGTCCTACGGCAGGCTGCTGGCCAACATCGCGCAGTTCTTCATCCTGGCCGTCGGTATCATCGCGGCCCTGAACCAGATCGGCGTCGCCACGACCGTGACCACGCCCATCCTTGTGACCGTCCTGGCCACCATCGGGGCGATCCTGGCGATCGGCGTCGGCGGCGGCCTGATCAAGCCCATGCAGGAGCGGTGGGAGCGCATGCTGAGCCGCGCCGAGAAGGACGCGGGCGTCGGCCCGGCCTACGACAGGGGACGGGAGGACGCCCTGCGCGGGTCCGGCGAGCGCGAGACCACGCCCGTCGAGCGGACGACCCTCCAGTGATCAGGAGGCGACGGTCCTGAGCTCACGCTCGATCGCGGTGGCCCGCAGGAGTTCCCAGTCGAACTCCTGTCCGGGCCACCAGCCTTTTTCCATGCAGACCTCGAGGAAGCCGTGCCGGTAGTCCCGCAGGGTCTTCTCGGTCAGGGGCAGGCCGGAACCCTGGATGATGTCGCGCACCGCGGCGGCGTGCTGGTCGGCGGCCGCGGTCAGCCCGGGCGAGAGGCTCAGCTCGTCCAGGCGCTCGAGGAGTTCGTCGTGGAGTGAGCGCATGACCCCGAAGAGTACGTCTCTTTACCTTGTGCTGAATCCGCCCGGTGAGGCGGTGGAAGTGCGCGCCGAACGCCAAAGGGCGCCCGAAATCCCTGGGGCTAGCCGCATCCCGGCCCGCCGTCTAGCGGCTGAACTTCTGTTGTGACGGCACGCACACGCACTCCGGCCTACTCTTCGGTAACTCCCGGGTGCTACCGTGGGTAACACACTATTAGACGAAGTATCCCGGAAGAGGTTCACACACCGTGTCCGACGTAGCGAAGAGCTTCTCCCTGGAGCTCACCGAAGATGTCCGGGACGCCCAGGCCTGGTGTCATGAGTTCGCCCGCGACGTCATCCGCCCCGCGGCGGAGGAGTGGGACGAACGCGAGGAGACCCCCTGGCCGATCATCCAGGAGGCGGCCAAGATCGGCCTGTACTCTCTGGACTTCTTCGCCACCCAGTCCTTCGAGGATTCCGGTCTCGGCATTCCGGTCACTTTCGAAGAGCTCTTCTGGGGCGACGCGGGCATCGCGCTGGCCATCGTCGGAACGGGCCTCGCCGCCGCGTCCCTGGCGACGACCGGAACCCCCGAGCAGATCGCCGAGTGGGCGCCGCAGATGTTCGGCACCGCCGACGACGTCAAGCTGGGAGCCTTCTGCGCCTCCGAGCCGAACGCGGGCTCCGACGTCGGCTCCATCCGCTGCAAGGCCGTCTACCAGGAGGCCACCGACGAGTGGGTCCTGAACGGCGTGAAGACCTGGGTGACCAACGGCGGCATCGCCAACGTCCACGTGGTCGTCGCCTCGATCTACCCCGAGCTCGGCTCGCGCGGCCAGGCGTCCTTCATCATCCCCCCGAACACTCCCGGCTTCTCCCAGGGCCAGAAGTTCAAGAAGCACGGCATCCGCGCCAGCCACACCGCCGAGGTCATCCTCGACAACGTGCGCATCCCCGGCTCCCTCCTCATCGGCGGCAAGGAGCGTTTCGACGCCCGCATCGCCCGCGTCCGCGAGGGCAAGCGCGCCGCCGGCCAGGCCGCCATGAAGACCTTCGAGACGACCCGCCCGACCGTCGGCGCCATGGCTCTGGGCGTCGGCCGCGCCGCCTACGACTACGCCCTGTCCTACTCCCGCGAGCGCGAGCAGTTCGGCAAGAAGATCGGTGACTTCCAGGCCATCGCCTTCAAGCTGGCCGACATGAAGACCCAGCTCGACGCCGCCCGCCTCCTCGTCTGGCGCGCCGCCTGGATGGCCCGCGCCGGAAAGCCCTTCGAGAACGCCGAAGGCTCCATGGCCAAACTCGCCGCCTCCGAGATGTCCGTCCGCGTCACCGAGGAAGCCATCCAGATCCTCGGCGGCAACGGCTACACCCGCGACTACCCCGTAGAACGCATGCACCGCGACTCCAAGATCTTCACCATCTTCGAAGGCACCTCCGAGATCCAGCGCCTCGTCATCGGCCGCACCGTCACAGGCCTCCCGGTCCGCTAAATCCCCAGCTCGGCAAGGCTTTCCTCGCGCCGGTCCCGGCATCCGCGACATCGTGGATACCGGGACCGATCCGTGAGATCTAGAAGATCCGATGTATCTTCGAATCTGCTGCGAAGGCCCTGTTCCTGGCCATCGGCCACGGCACTGCTGGCGAATCCTCCTTTTGAGGTAGCGGCTTTCGGCGTTTTGCACCGCGCGTCCCGCGTTTTGCCCGCACCGGTATCTGGCCAGGCGTGCTGAGCGTGTGCTGACCCCCTCCCTTACCGGGTAGGGGTATTCAGGTCTGCGACGTCAGGGATGACGCTGTCCGCCTACAGGATACTTTGACGCATGCCGCGGGCCTCGGCCCGAACGGTCGGTCGGTGAAGGATTTCGGTAGCAGTTGTGCGGTTCACTCTTTTCCGGAGACTTCCGCGCTAACCAGTGCTTCGACCCTGGCGGAGATGTCGCGGTCTTCGCCGTTCACGGCGGTGATGTTGGGATGCCCGGCGGTGGAGCCGATGAGGACGAACGCCTGGCTGGGATGCAGGCTGGCTTGAGCGCTCACGGTTTTCGCGGGAATGTCCCCGGCGGCGACGATGACGGCGCATCCGGAGGCGATGAGGGTGTTCAGAAAGGGTGTGGAATTCGCGACGGTGGCCGGCCCGGTGACGGGGAGATACTGCACTTTGGCACGAGTCCGCAGTGAAGCCTGCTGCATTCCGGACCAGGCTGGAATGGCCGCCGGATCGGTGATGCCCTGCGCTCCGGTGAGAAGGCACGCCTTGGTCGCGAGATACTCCCTGGTCCGCACGGGCGCAGGTCCAGGTCTCCACGCGACGGCCAGTCCGATCGACACGACGCAAATGAGGGAAATGCAGAGGAGAACGCGCTGGTGAAACGGTGGGAGCTGCTTCCAGGAACTGGTGATTCGTTCGATGAACGTCGGTAGGCGCACTCGTCCCCGTATGTAGGCGGTCGCCATGCCGACCGGACGTCGAGTTGGACGGCACATCGTAGGCGGGGGTCATGATCTAATGTCAAGTGACCCGCATCACATCTCGACTCGACGGGTGCATGGGAAGTCAGTGGCTAGGTGAGCACTGTGGCATGCGACGAGTGCATCGAGGGTGTTGACGGCGGATCGTCTCGGCGTTCGGCTCCAGCACGGTGCGGGACCATTCCGATGCTGTCAAGAGTGACCAGGATCACTTGTCCATCCGGAACTTGCGCCACCTGCGCACTAACGATCAAGGCGTCTGAAAACCGCTACTTTGAGATTCTTACATCTTGTTTTGTCACTTGCTGATCAGTTACTTCTGAAAAGCCTCGGCGTGATCATGCCTGGGTTGGTTCGCTCGCCTCCATGGCGGCCGACTGCAGAGGGCGTGGCTCGTGATCAGCTTGTCGCTGTCTCAGGTCTTCCTGGGTCTGGTCGTGTTGGTATCCGTGATGATGGCCGGTGCCTACATCGGTGGCCGGTTCTCTGGTGCGAGGCGTCGGCATGTCGGCTGGTTCGGTCCCCGGGCGAGCTTCCGGATCGTCTTCACGGCGGGCGTGGCGTTGATCGCGACGCTGACCTCCGAACCCGCGATGGCGATGAGCGCGCTGGTGGAGACGCCCGAGCTGAGGCTGCCGGGGGTTGAGGCGGTCGAGGGCCTCGTCCGGGGCAAGCCGACGCCGAAATGGGGGGATCTGCCCAAGCAGGGCGGCGGCACCGCCAACGGCGATCCGGTCATGGTCTCCGGTGACGGGACTCGGGCGAACAAGGGTAACGGCCACAAGCCCAAGCCGGGCAAGGGCGAACTGCCGGAGTACGAGCGGCTGAAGCCGAAGTACCCCGAGGGAGCGAGCGCCGACGGGACCGTTGGGTACGTCAAGCGGACGAGCAAGCGGCTCGCCGCCAAGTCGACGGCTACCTCGGACTACTTCCAGAACGCCGACGGCACCACCACGCGGATCATGAGCCAGTCGCCGGTGAACTACCACGACGCCAAGGGCGGCTGGCAGCCGATCGACACGACGCTCAAGCAGTCCGGCGGGCGGTTCGAAGAGACAGCCAACGGCGTGAACGCAGACTTCGCGGCCTCGGCCGCCGATCCGCGCCTGGTGCATCTGACAGCCGACGGACACGAGATCTCCTACGGCCTTCAGGGCGCCGCGCCGGTCGCACCGACCGTCTCAGGAAGCACCGCGACCTACCCCGAGGCCCTGGCCAAGACCGACGTCCAACTCGAGACGACTCCCACCGGCATCAAGGAGACCCTGGTCTTGAAGGCGTCCGACGCCCAGGCCGAATGGGTTTTCCCGCTCGATACCGGAGGCCTCCAGCCCGTCATCGACGAGGGCGGCGGCATCCGGTTCCAGGACCCGCGAGGCAAGGTCGTCACCCGTGCCCCGCCGGCGTTCGCCGAGGACTCCAAGTACGACCCGCGCTCCGGCCTCCCGGCCACCACCCGTCAGATCACCTACCGGCTCGAGGACCGGGACGGCACCAAGGTTCTGGTCATGACGCTGGACCCGGAATGGCTGAAGTCACCCGAGAGGGTGTTCCCGGTCAAGGTCGACCCGACCTACACGATGTACTCCGCGTCGACCTACGTGATGACCAACGCGAACGGTGACCACTCGACGGAGCGCCTGATCGCCGTCGGCTCGTGGGACAACGGCCCGCACACGGCCCGCTCCTACCTGAAGTTCCCCGACCAGGGCCTGGACTACTCCGGTGTGACGGTCGCCTCCGCGAAGCTCCAGATCTTCAACGTGTGGGCGAGCACCTGCACCGCTCAGCAGTTCGACATCTTCGAAGGCCTCGAGGACTGGAACTCCTGGGACGCCAAGATGCAGTCCTACGCCACGTCCCCGGGCTACACCCAGTGGCTGGGCTACAACTCCCAGACGCTGACCACGGCGTGCGCCAACACGACCTTCGATCCGTCGATCGGCCAGTGGCTCGACGTCCCCGTGGCCGCGGCGAACCTGCCGATTATCCAGGGCTGGGCGAACGGAACCCGCCCGGACTACGGCCTGGTCCTCGCGGCACCGGTCAACGACAACGCGCACTGGAAACAGTTCGCCTCCTCCAATAACTGGTCGACGCCGCCGAAATTCGTCGTCACCTACAACACCGGAAAGATCCCTCCGCGCCTGCGCAACCAGGCCCCGGCCGACGGCAATGTCTTCGACACCCTCACCCCGACGCTGTCCGCGACGGGTGAAGTCGATCCGGCCGCCACGACGAAGCAGATCCGCTTCAAGGTCTACAACGACGCGAGCACCCTCGTCGCCGACTCCGGGAACCAGAACACCACCGACTCACTGGCGTCCTGGACGGTTCCCGCAGGTGCGCTGACCTGGGGCAAGTCCTACTACTGGACCGCACAGTCCTACGACGGCACGACCTACTCCTCCAATCCACCCTGGCTGACGTTCTCCGTCCAGGTGCCACAGCCGACGATCACTTCGTCGCTGTCACAGAACAGCGACCGGGGCTTCGACCCGGGGAATGGCAACTACACCACGTCCGCGACCGACGCCGACGTGGAGACCATCGGCCCGGACCTCCAGGTTTCCCGTGACTACAACTCTCGCGACCCGCGCGTCTCCGGCGCGTTCGGAGCGGCCTGGTCGAGCGTCTACGACTCCCAGGTCGCCGAGCAGTACACGACCTCGGGCGCGGTGAAGGGCACCTACGTCACCTACCCCGAAGGCTCCGTGGTCGGGTTCGGCAAGAACAGCGATGGCAGCTTCACGCCGCCGTCCGGCCGCTATGTCTCCTTCCGGTCGGTGAGCAACGGCTACACGCTGACCGACAAGGACGGCACGCTCTACACCTTCACCCAGTCGCTCGGCGGCGGAAAGTACGGCATCTCCTCGATCGCCGACGCCAGCAACCGCGCGATCACCTTTACCTGGACCTCAGGGAAGATCACCAAGGTGGTGTCCGGGATCTCCGGCAGGTCCCTCAACCTGGCCTGGACGACGCCTGCCGCCCCCCTGAAGCCGCACGTCTCGACCGTTACGACCGATCCCGCGACGCCCGGCGACAACTCCACCATCCAGACCTGGACCTACACCTACACCGGCGACAAGCTCACCCAGGCGTGCTCACTGGGCTGCACGGTCTACGGCTATGCGTCCGGTTCGAACTATCACTCCCAGGTCCTCGACACGGGCGCCGACTCCTACTGGCCGCTGGCCGAACCGTCCGGGACGGTCGCCAACAGCGCGAACCTGGCCAACCAGGGCTCGGACAAGGGCACCTACAGCAACGTGACGCTCGGCGTCACCGGCCCGCTGGCGGGTGGCTCGGCCACAGCGGCCGGATTCAACGGCACGAACTCCGCCGTCCAGCTGCCCCGCACCTACAAGATCGGTACCAAGCGGCCGCAGGGCATCTCGCTGTGGTTCAAGGGCACGACCCCCAACGGGGTGCTGTTCTCCTACTCCGAGGAGAACCCCCTCACCAACGCGACCGCTCCCAGCGACTACACGCCCGCCCTGTACATCGACAGCAACGGCAAGCTGAACGGCACGCTGTTCACCAACCAGGCCGCCGACCAATACACCCCGATCACCAGCGCGAACGCGGTCACGGACGGCAACTGGCACAACGTGGTGCTGACCGGCGACGGCGGCAAACAGTGGCTCTACCTCGACGGTGCACTGGTCAACTCGAAGATCGGTCTGCACGAGGTTCCCGGGCAGTGGTACGACCTGGTCGGAGCGGGCTACCTCGGCTACAAGTGGCCCAACCAGCCGCACTACTCGACGACCGTCAAGACCGGTTACGCCTCGTTCTACACCGGCTCGATCTCCGATGTCGCCTACTTCGACAAGACCCTGACCCAGGGCGATGTCACCAACCTCAACACCGTCGCCAAGACTCCGAACGCGTTCCTGACCTCGATCACGAGGCCGTCCGGGAAGGCGTTCGCGGCGATCGACTACGACGGGGTCACCGGCACGGTCACCCATGTGACCGACGACAACGGCGGCGGCTGGAGCATCGCGACGCCGACCGTCAAGGGGTCGAGCGACGTCTACCGAGGCGCGGTCCTCGGCTCGGCGCCCGCCACTTACCTCCGGCTCGCCGACTCGGCGGGCTCCGCGCAGGCCACCGATCAGGTCAACTCGGGGACCGGGACTTACGCCAACGTCACGCTGGGGACGACAGGACCGTTCTCCGACGCCAGCGCCGCGTCGTTCAACGGCACTTCCTCGTATGTCCAGATGCCATCGAACAACGTCATCGGCACCCAGCCGGCCTCGGTCGAGATGTGGTTCTCCATGCCCGCCGGAAACGTCAACGGCGGTGTCCTGTTCGATCAGCAGGCCAATCCGCTGCCGGGCGCGTCCGCGCCCAGCGGTGACCATGTCCCCGCCCTCTACATCGGCAAGGACGGCAAGGTACACGGCAAGGTCTGGGACTCCAACGGCGTCAACAACCAACTGGTCTCGACGAAGCCTGTCAACGACGGTGCCTGGCACCATGTCGTGCTCGCCGTCGCCGCCGGCTCCCAGAGCCTGTACCTCGACGGAACCCCGCAGGGCACCACGATGGGCACTCTCATCCAGACGGCCAACAACTACAGCTATGTCGGTGCCGGATTCGTCGCCAACACCTGGCCCAGCGCTCCGACCAACAGCCTCGGCTACTTTCCCGGTTCCATCGCCGAGGTCGCCTTCTACCGCTCGACGCTCACCGGCCAGGACGCCGAGGCCCGCATGACGGCCGCCCGCGGTTCCGGTGGTCTCGCCCCGATGAAGACCGTCACGGTTGTCGACCCCGGCGGCCAGACCGTCACCTACGACTACGACCTGGCCAACGGCTCCCGCGACCTCGCGATCACCGACCCGCTCGGCAAGAAGACCAGCTACGGGTACGACACCGGCGGCTTCCTGCACACGGTCACCGACCCGCTGGGCAACGTCGACACGACCGGCCACGACGTCCGCGGTAACACGGTCTCCAAGATCACGTGCCAGAACCAGGCGGCCAACCAGTGCTCGACGGAGTACTACTCCTTCTGGCCGGACGCCACCACCAAGCAGCTCACCCCGAACCCGAAGAACGATCTGCTCCTCACCGAGCGGGACGGCCGCTCCACCGGCCCGACCGACGACACGTTCGTGAACGTCCATACCTACGACGCGGCCGGAAACGAGATCGAGACCGTCTCACCGCCGGTTCCGGGCTTCCCCGGAGGCCGGTTCACCAAGATCTCCTACACGGACGGCACTACGATCGCGGCGGCCAACGGCGGGTTCGCGCCCGTGGGACTGCCGTACAAGACCGTGTCCCCCGGTGGTGCGACGACTCTCACGACCTACTTCCAAAACGGCGACATCGCCAAGATCAAGGACGCCGCCGGGCAGGAGACAAGGTTCACCTACGACGGCCTCGGGCGCCGGAAGAGCGTCACCATCGTGTCGGACACCTATCCGGCCGGCGTGACGAAGACCTTCACCTACGACGCCGTCGGGAACGTCACCGAGGAGCTCAATCCGGCGGTCACCAACCGGGTGACGGGCGCGATCCACACGGCCAGGATCGTCTCCGCCTACGACCTGGACAGCAACCTCCTGTCACAGACGATCAGCGACACCACCGGCGGTGACGCCTCCAGGACTACGTCGATGACCTACAACGCCAACGGCCTGGTCGACACCAGCACCGACGCGTTGAACAAGGTCATCCAGACCGCCTACGACGGCTACGGCAACAAGATCCGGGAGACCGACGAGAACGGGCAGGTCACGGAGTTCGCCTACGACGCGAACGGCCGTCTCACCACCACGACGCTGAAGAACTACACCGGTGACCCGAACAACCCCACGGCCGCGCAAGATCTGATCACCGAGTCCCGCACCTACGACGCGGCGGGCCGGATCGCCTGGACCAAGGACGGGCTGGGGTACAAGACCAAGTACACCTACACCGACAACGACCTGGTCGCGAAGGTCACCAGGGTCGACCAGAACGACCTCAACCCGTTCGTCCAGGAGGAGAACTTCTACGACGCCGGCGGCAACGCGATCAAGAAGATCATCAACAACGGCGCCACCACCTCGCTCGCCACCGTAGACACCGCGGGCCGGACCCTGTCGACGACCGACGATCCGACCGGGGCCAACCGCAAGACCACGTTCTCCTACACGCCCGACGACGAGGTCGCCACCACGACCGAGACCGATGGAGGCTTGTGGCCGGTCACGACGTCCTACACCTACGATCCGCTCGGCCGGACGACGAGCAAGTCGATCACCGGTGACGATCCGGGTCACCCGGTCGCGTGGTGGAAGCTCGACCAGACCTCCGGTGCCAGTGTGCCCGACGGCTCCGGGGACGGCTTCACCGCTGCCGCGGGAACCAACGTCACCTGGGCGGACTCCGCAGCGGTCCTGAACGGGCAGGCCGGAGCCCAGATCGCGACCAACGGCCCCGTCGTCGACACCTCGCAGAGCTTCACGGTGTCGGCCTGGGCGAAGCTGAACACCCTGACCGGGACGCAGACCGTCCTCAGCCAGGACGGGAACCAGCAGAGCGGCTTCTTCCTCAAGTACGACGGTGGCACCGGCAAGTGGGCGTTCATGCGGGTCGGGACCGACGTCGCGAGCCCCTCCGCCTATCCGTCGGTCAATGGGCCCACCGCGGTACTGGGAACCTGGACCCATCTGACGGCATCGTTCAACTCCGCCGACGGGAACATGACGCTCTACGTCAACGGGGTGTCGCAGGGCACCATCGCCGATCCCACTCCGTTCGCCACCTCCGGTCCGTTCGTGATCGGCCGCGCCAAGTTCGCCGGCAACCTCGTCGACTACGTGAACGGGTCCGTGGGCAACGTCCAGGCCTACAACCGGGTGCTGTCCGGGACCGAGGTCACCAAGCTGTTCACCAACGGACGAAACGGCGGGACCACGGCCTCCTTCACCAAGGCCACCACCCGCTGGACGCTCGACCAGCGAGGCCTGGCGACGGCCATGACCGACCCGAACGGGAACGTCACGACTTACGCCCACGACGAGATCGGCCAGCAGACCCAGGTCACCGCGCCGACCGTCAACGTCGAAGTCGGCGGCGGCACCTCGGCCGCGGTCCACCCGATCTCGCTGACCGGCTACGACACCTTCGGCGACGAGACCGAAACCCAGGACCACAACGGCAATGTGACGGTCACCGCCTACGACGCCGAAGGCCAGCAGACCAAGGTCACCCAGCCCTCGTACACGGCGCCGGGAGCGGGGACGCCCACCGTCTCCGAGCAGAAGTGGGCCTACGACAACGCCGGTCAGGTCATCAACACCACCGACGGCCGAGGGAAGATCACCCGCTACACCTACGACCAGCGCGGCAACGTGGCCAAGGTCGAGGACGCGCGGGGCGGTTTCACCAAGACCGCCTATGACCGCAATGGTGAGGTCATCTCGGTCATCTCGCCCGGAGGTGCACAGAACCAGGCGACCTACGACCATCTCGGCCGGAAACTCACCGAAACCGAGCTCGACCGGTATCCGGCGCCGACCTCCTCGACGACCACGTACTCCTACGCGGCCTCGGCGACGAACCCCGGCGGCGCCTTCCTTGCCTCGACCAAGACCCAGAACAACGTCACCACCACCTTCGGCTACAACAACCTCGGCGAGCAGACTCGCGTCACCGACGCGGCCGGTGCCCTCACCACCACCGACTACGATCAGTTCGGCCGCCCCAGCAAGACCACGCTGCACGACGGCACCTCGACCCGGATCTCCTACGACCTGCTCGACAACCCGGTCGAGGCCAAGAACGTCGACTCCGACGGGACGACCATCCTGCGCCAGGTCAGCAGCGCCTACGACGCGGCGGGCCGGTTGATCTCTACCACGGACGCCCGAGGGCACACGACGACCTTCACGCGCGACGCCCTCGGGCAGGTGACCGCCCAGACCGAACCCGTCGACGTCGGCGTCGGGATCACCAGTTCGTTCGGCTACGACGCCGCCGGCAACCGGACCCGTTTCACTGACGGCCGCGGCTACGCCCGGATCTACACCTACAACTCGTGGAACAGGCCAGAGACGGCGGTCGAGCCTGCCACCGCGACCTACACGACCGTGGCGGACAGGACGACCACGATCAGCTATGACGCCAACGGCCAGCCGGTCAAGACCGTCTCGCCCGGCGGCGTCACGACCAACAACACCTTCAACGACGTCGGCCAGCTCACGGGACAGACCGGCACGGGCGCGGATGCCGCCACCACCGACCGATCCTTCACCTTCGACGCCGACGGCCGCATGACCAAGGCCGAGACCGCGGCGATCGGCGTCACCGTCCCCGCGACCAGTGAAACCTTCACCTACAACGACCGGGACAGGCTTCTCACCACGGCCGGATCGGCGGGTGTCAGCTCCTTCGCCTACAACGGTGACGGCCTCACGACCTCCCGCACAGACGCCGCAGGCACCACCACATACACCTACGACACGGCGAACCGCCTCTCCACCCTGAGCGATCCGACCACCAGCAAGGTGCTGACCTACGGATACGACACGATGTCGCAGCCGACCAGCATCGCCTACGGCACGGCGGGGAACACGCGGACCTTCGGCTACGACCACCGGCACCAGCTCACCAGCGACGTCCTGAAGAACAGCGGTGGCACCACGCTTGCGTCCGTCGCCTACGGATACGACGCCAACGGCAACGAGACGTCCAAAACGACCACCGGGGTCACCGGGGCGGCGGCCAACACCTACACCTACGACTGGTCGGACCGGCTCAAGAGCTGGAACAACGGCTCCGTCAACACCCTCTACGACTACGACGCCTCAGGTAACAGGATCAAGATCGGTGCGAACGTCCTCACCTACGACGCTCGCAACCAGCTCACCTCCGATGGCACGAACACCTACACCTACACCCCGCGCGGCACCCTGGCCACCCAGACAAGACCGGGCGGCACCGTCAGCTACACCAGCGACGCCTACGGCCAGCAGGTCACCGAGGCGACCCTCGCGGGGGGCACCCAGACCTACAGCTCTGATGCCCTGAACAGGAACCTCACCGGCAGTGGACCGGGTGGCAGCCGCACCTTCGCCTATTCCGGTCTGTCCAACACGCTGGCGTCCGACGGCACGAGCACCTACAGCCGTCTCCCCGGCGACAGCCTGGTCGGCATCGGCACTCCGAACGGCAGCGGCGGCTCCACCGGAACGGGCGTCTTCGCCTTCACGGATCTGCACTCGGACGTCATCGCCAACTTCACCGCGACCGGCGGCCTGACCGGCTCCACCGCCTACGACCCGCTCGGGAACATCCTCGGCACGACCGGCATGACGGGCAGCCTCGGGTACCAGTCCGGCTGGACCGACACCGCCACCGGCAAGGTCAACATGTGGTCCCGCTGGTACACCCCGGCCATCGGCCAGTTCCAGAACAAGGACTCCGTCTCCCTCGACCCGGTCGGCAATTCCACTGCGGCCAACGCCTTCGCCTACGTCGATGACAACCCCCTCACCGACATCGACCCCACAGGCAATTGCGGCCTCTTCGGCCACTTCTGCGGGTTCACCAAGGCCGTCACCGCACCGTTCAGCTTCGTGATGCCTTTCGTGAGTCCTGTCACGAACTTCGTCACCCAGCACTACAACAATGCGGTCAAACACGCGAAGAAGGCCGCCGCGAAGGTCAAGCGGAGCCTTCAGACGACAGCCCAGAAGCTGCGCGACCTCAAGCGGGAGGCCCAGAAACGCCTCACCCGCTACTACAACGAGAAGGCGAAAAAGGTCCGCAAGATCACCCAGCGGGTCAAGGAGAGCTACTCCAACAGCAAGAAGAAGCTACGCAAGAAACTGGAGAAAAAGCTCCCCAAACGCCTGGTCAAGAACCTGGCCACCGCCGGCACCATCCTGGAGAACACGACCAAGGGCCTGGCCAACATGGCCGTCGCACCCGTGGTCAACACCTACAAATGCGCCAAGGGCAACTGGAAGTCCTGCGGCGACCTTGCCATGAACATCATGTTCGGCCCCATGGGCAACCCCCTGGACATGGTCACGAGCACCGTCGACACCGTGAAGGACGTCGTCGACGACTGCCGCAAGGGCGACTACGACTCCTGCATCACCAAGACCATCACCTACGGGGCCATCGCCCTCGCCACCCGCAAACTCCCCTTCGCCAAGGGCCCCAAGGGCATCAAGACCCCCAAGGGCGCGAAGCCGACCGCCAAGCCCTCCCCGAAGGCCACCCCCCGCCCAAAGGAGAAGACGAAGCCCAAGGAGGAGGACTGCAACAGCTTCGTCAAGGGCACCTTGGTCGTGATGGCGGACGGCTCCAAGAAGACGATCGAAACGATCTCGATCGGCGACAGAGTCTTGGCCGGAGCCGCTGAGAGCGGAGCAAAGAGCGCGCAGACGGTCGGCGCGACCATCAAGGGGACCGGCGACAAGAAACTCGTCACGCTCACGATCGACATTGATGGAGACAGAGGCCAGAAAACCGCCAAAATCACCGCGACCGCCGGCCATCCCTTCTGGGTTCCCGCTCAGCGCACCTGGGTCGATGCGGGAGAGCTGAAGTCGAACGACTGGCTCTTCACCAGCTCCGACGACCTCGTGAAGATCGATGCAGTCCGGACCTGGACGCAGAACACCACGGTTCACAACCTCTCAGTCGCCACCGTCCATACCTACTACGTGCTGGCGGGTCCCACGCCGGTCCTGGTACACAACTCGGGGCCGTGCCCGCCGGAGAAGCTCTATCATTACACCAACGAGGCTGGCCACGATGGGATCACCGCCAGCCGGCAATTGTGGCCTTCGTTGAAGGCGAGTAACCCGAAGGATGCGCGGTATGGTGACGGTCAGTACTTGACTGATATCAAGCCGGGAACCAAATCTCTTGGACAGCTATCGGCAGCCTTCTTGCGTGTACCTTGGGCGGGGCAGAAGTTCACCCACTTCGTCGAGATTGATGTTAGAGGACTAAACGTGATCCAAGGTCGACCTGGAGTCTTCGTAATTCTCAACAACGGTCCGCTTGACCTGGTAGGGCGTATCCTCGGCTCGGGGCTCAACTGAGATGCGATACGTCAAGGTGACGTGGCAGCATGAGTTCGATGACGAGCCGATTCTCTATCTCAGTGAACTCGGTGACGACGGTTATGAGACTCGCAAAGTTCAGATTTTTCGGGACGGCCGAGTTGAGTGGGCAGATGAGCAGCGTGAGACCGCGACCGTTGGCCTATCCGAGATCCCATTTCCGTCGCTGGAGGAGATATCGAATCAGCCGGAATTCGAGGCGGAGGAGATAGGGGCGGAGGAGTTTGAGCAAGCCTGGTTGGAGGCGCGGGCGGCTTTCTGAACTAGGTGTACTCGGTCTTGTGATGGGTGGCCGTTGACGCCCATATGGCTCGGTGGTTGTAGTGGTGTAGCCAGGGGCGAATGCTTACGATGGGCGCAGCGCCGACCCGACGGGAGCAAGCGGCTACCCGGCGGCATGGCGTCTGCTGTCTGCCTCAACCGGACGGTCCTGGGCGCCTGTGTGAGCCCGGCTAGAGTGAACGACCGCCACGGCGCTGCGATCCTACTATCTGCAGTACGCTCTGGTCGGCTGTGGCCACGGTCTGCCTCATCGGCCGGAAGTCGCCGACCATGAATCCTACGTTTGTCGACGCAGATTCGTGAGGAAGGTGAGTAGGGTTCCAGCCACGCTGAAGCAAGGCCAAACGCGGTGTTCTAAATATCGCTTGAACGACCTCTGGCGAGACATGCCCCCGGGCACTCGGCGCTCGATTCGGAGCAGGTGTGCTGAGTTCGGCGCTGAGGGTGTGGAGATCGTAGGCTTGTGACCTGCGGAAACTGGGGTAGAATTCGGGATTTTCACCATCTTCGAAGGCACCTCCGAGATCCAGCGCCTCGTCATCGGCCGCACCGTGACGGGCCTCCCCGTCCGCTAGACCTGACCAGCGAAAACGCGCCCTCACCCAGGACCTGCCGGGTGGGGGCGCGCCTTGTTCCGGGACCCTCTCAGAGCCTCAGGTAGAGGTGCTTCGCATCGCAGGGGTTAGGACTCTCGGCATCCGGGCGGGGGTCCGGGCAGCAACTCCCAGTCGTGCTCGTGAAGTGCGCGTTGGCATACAGCCCATCTGATGTCAGCGCTGCCGGCGTCTTCTAGCTGAACGCTGGCGATCACTTCGCCATCGCATCCCTCGTGCGCGCTGCACTCTCCTCCTGCCGCTTTGGTCTTGCGGCCCTGGTACCACTCTGGGGTGTATCGCCAGGCGCCTCGTAGGCGGGACTTCATGGTTCTGACGGTACGTATGTCGGGGCGAACCGTCTCGGCTTTGCTCCATCTGCGCTCCACCGCATCGCTGTTCAGGCAGATCTCGCCGGGGCTTTCACGATGTCGGGTGGGAGGGTTGTCAGCTGTCCCGGAAGAGGAGGACGTAGGTGTGGTCCGCGCCGGCCGGGTTGGCCTGGACGAGGACCTCGATTCGGTCGGGGAGCGCCTGCTCGTCGAGCTCCAGGACGCAGCGCCACGCGCGAGCGGCGCGGTGGAGGCTGGAGAACCTCTTGTCGCGGAGCTTCCTGATCCCTGTGCCGTCCCAGCGCAACACGATCGGGATCGCGGCCACCGGGGACACCGATGCGACCTCGACGTCGAACTTCGCGCAGATACAGCCGAGCGCGATGTCCTGGGCCTCTCGGGGCGTGATCGCGGTTCTCCTGCGAGCCCAGGTCGAGTCGCTCCACCGCTGCCGCATCCCGGAAAGGGCGGACTTGGCGATGTCGTAGGCAAGATTGCCGACCATGCCCGTGGCCATCGCCGTCCCCAGATAGAACGACACCTCGGGGATGCCGAAACCACCGGCCCAGACCACCGTGCTGATCCGGACGGTACAGCCGTCCTGGACGTCCGCTACGGCGAGGGTGGAGGCCAGGTCCAGCTCTCGCTCGTCGGCCAGGTGGTCGAGAGGTGTCTCCCCGGTGATCAGCACCACCCGAAGCTTCGCCAGGACCCGGATCCCGGATATGCGGTACAGCGTGTCCCGCGCGAAGTCCTTCACCAGGAGATCGGCCGGCACGTCCTCGACGGCGAAGGGCTGACCGTCGAGCCCCATGACGCGAAAGCTGAGAACGGAAGCTTGGCGGCGCTGACCGGCGGGTTCCATGACATTCCAGATACCACGCGCGAAAGCTCTCGTGTCGCGATTCCCTGTGGAGGGATCGCCCCGATGATCGTGCTCCGGTCGACGGTCTGGTCGGTCGCGAGGGAGGGCGCTGTGCCGGTCAGGAGCGGACGGCTTCGACCTTGCGCCAGCGGGCCTCGCAGAAGTTGTACGCGCCGTAGAGCACCAGGCCGGTGGCGACGGCGACCAGGAGCCAGGGGCCTGCCGGTGTGTCGGCCAGTTCGCGCAGGGTGCCGTCCAGGCCCTTGGCCTTGCCGGCGTCGAAGGCGAGCGCGGCGTGCGCGATGAAGACGCCGACGCCGGCGAAGACCAGGCCACGGGCGCTGGTGCCGATCACGCCGAGCACCTTGACGGCGGTACGGACCTTGGGATTCATCTGCGACGTGCGCAGCTCCTCGAGGAACTCATGCCGCACGGCGCTGACGACGCCCACGATGCCGTGGGCGAGGAAGCCCAGGCCGACGGCCAGCACCAGCCAGCGTCCGCCGGGCTCGGCCATCGCCTCGCTGGTGAAGCTCTTGGACTGCTCGTCGCTGCCCTTGCCGCCGTGTCCCGTCGCGTACCGCAGCACGCTGACGAAGAGCGCTGTGTAGATCGCGGCTCGGGCGAGCGCGGTCAGCCGTTTGGCCGGTTTGTGCCCGTCCGGCACGGGCTCGCCGTACAGGGCCTCCGAGCATCGCCACAGAACCATCCCCGCGAATCCCACCACGAGCAGCCACAGCATGACGGTGCCGCCGGGGTTGTCGACGACGGTCTGCAGCGCGCCCTTCTTGTCCGCTTCCGCTCTGCCGCGGCCCAGCCCGATCTGGAGCGCGAGCCATCCGATCAGCAGGTAGATGACCCCATGGGTCACCAGTCCGGCGCGGGAGAGCAGGTGGAACAGATCATGTCCCGCCGCCTGCCGCCCTGCCCGTTGCGCCTTCCTCGTGACACTCGGCGTCATCGTTCGCCCTCCTCTGAAGTCGGCACGACCGTGCCCCGCACGATGAGGACCAAACGACGGCGAACCCCCTCACGGCGGATGCCCCGCTCGGCGATGGAGGCTCCGGAACCAGAGCCCGTCGCGTCGGCCCACGTTCTCGATCTCTGAGATGGGCTCGTCGGCCACCTCCTCCCGGCCTGGGTGGTTCAGGGGCCCAGGCCGTGGAAGATGATCGCGAGGGTGCGGTGCTGGAGGTCGGGGTTCCAGGTCGAGTGGAGGGCGGCCTGGCAGGTGCCGGCCAGCAGGGCGATGATCTCGTCGGGGCGGATGTCCCGGCGGACGGTGCCGGAGTGCTGGGCGCGTGCCAGGAGTTCTTCGATCTCGTGTCGGAGGGGCTGGACCGCGTCGGTGATCTGAAGCTCGATCCCGGTCGCGGGATCGGCGTCGGGGGCCGTGAGCGTTTCGGCCCTGGCGGTGAGGCGGTGCAGGAGGTCCTTCATGAGGGCCTGCAGGAGTGCCTGTTCCGTGGGGAAGTGCCGGAACACCGTCCCGATCGCCACTCCCGCTTTGGCGGCGGCCTCCTCCGTCGACGCCGTGGAACCCTTCTCGGCGAAGACCTCGCGGGCCGCGGCGAGGATGCGGGCGCGGTTGCGGCGGGCATCCGCGCGACGACCTCGGCCCGCGTGCGGTGTTCGAGCAGATGCGACGGCAGTGGCTCGGCGGCGAAGGCGGGCCGCTGCCCGATCTGCTGGCCGAGGACGTCGTCATCGAGATGCCGTTCGCGCGGCCGGGCGGCCCGTCGCGGATCGAGGGACGTGCGGCGTTCCTGGCGTTCGCCGAACCTCGGCGGGCCGCGTTCCCCGTGCGGTTCGAAGCGGTGCGGGAGGTGGCCGTCCATGACACCGCCGATCCGGAGGTGATCGTCGTGGAGTACGAGCTCGAAGGGACCGTGACCACCACGGGTCACCGCGCCTCCGCCCGGTTCATCGGGGTCCTCCGCGCCCGCGACGGCCGGATCGTGCTCTGGCGGGAGTACCAGAACACCCAGGCGATAGCCGAGGCGCTGGAGTACCGACCGTCCTGATCGCCTCTCGTCGCTGACGCGGAATCGTTGCCGGTTCTCCCCGCTACCAGGACGAGACCGACCGGCGGAAGCCCGATGTTCCGTCCGCCGGGGTTGCCCATGCGCCCTCTCCGGGGGGCGTTCAGGCCGGAGGGGCCGGTGGTGTCGCGCGGCCGAGGGGGGTCATCCGCCTCGGGTCGATGGGGTCGGCGCAGTGGGGGCAGGTGAGGGCCGGGGTGATGATCTCGCCGCACGGCTGGTGGCGGAGGCGGAGGGGCGGGCCGTCCTCGCCCGACATCCAGCGGTCGCCCCAGCCCGCGATCGAGATGATCACCGGGTAGAGGTCGAGGCCCTTGGCGGTCAGCTTGTACTCGTTGCGGACGGGGCGCTCGCTGTAGGGGCGGCGTTCGAGGATGCCGTGGTCGACCAGGACGGCCAGGCGGTCGGCCAGCAGGTGGCGGGAGACGCCGAGGTCGGCCTGGAAGTCCTCGAAGCGGCGGACGCCGAGGAAGGCGTCGCGCAGCACGAGCAGGGTCCAGCGGTCGCCGATCACCGACAGGGTGCGGGCGACCGAGCAGTCGACGTCCCCGATGTCCTTCCATCGCATGACACGAGTGTATTGCGTTCCTTTTCGGAACTGACTAAGTTCCGAAAAGGAACTTACCGGCGTCGAAGGGGTGCCCATGGACGAGTGGCGGCCGAGCGCGTGCATCTTGTGCGAGTGCAACTGCGGGGTGGAGATCCTGGTCGGCCCGTCCGGCTCGTTCGACAAGATCCGGGGCGACAAGCTGCACCCGGCGTCCCACGGCTACACCTGCAACAAGGCGCTGAGGCTCGACCGTTACCAGAACGGGCGGACCGAGCGGCTCACCCGGCCCCTGCGCAAGGCGCCCGACGGGACGTTCGAGGAGGTCTCCTGGCAGACGGCGATCGCCGAGATCGCCGGGCGGCTCAAGGAGCTTCCCGGAGAGTCGATCTTCTATTACGGGGGCGGCGGGCAGGGCAACCACCTCGGCGGCGCCTATGCCACGGCGACGATGAAGGCCTACGGGGCGAAGTACCGCTCCAGTGCCCTGGCGCAGGAGAAGACCGGCGAGTTCTGGGTGAGCGCCCGGATGCTCGGCGCCCCGACCCGCTCGGACTTCGAGCACTGCGAGGTCGCGGTGTTCGTCGGCAAGAACCCCTACCAGTCGCACGGTTTCCCGCGGGCCCGGGCGGTCCTCAAGGAGATCGGCAAGGACCCGGCGAGGTCGATGATCGTCATCGATCCGGTGCGGACCGAGACCGCCGAGCTCGCCGACTTCCACCTGCGGATCCGGCCGGGGACCGATGTCTATCTGCTGACCGCGATGGCCGCCGTGCTCGTCCAGGAGAAGCTGATCGACGAGGACTGGCTGGCCGAGCACGCCGACGGGCTGGAGAAGGTCCGGGCGACGCTCGCCGCCGTCGCGGTGGGCCGGTACTGCGCGATCGCGGGCGTCGAGGAGGATCTCGTCCGGGCGGCGTCCCGCAGGATCGCCTCGGCCTCCTCGGTGGCGGTCACCGAGGATCTCGGGGTGCAGATGAACCGCGACTCCACGGTCGTCTCCTACGTCCAGCGGCTGCTGTGGCTGCTGACCGGCAACCTCGCCGTGCCGGGCACGCAGTACGTCTTCTCCAACCTCGCGCCGATCGCCCGCGACCGCGGGCACAAGGTCGGCGAGGGGCCGGTCAGCCCGGTCGCGGGTGCGAAGATCATCAGTGGTCTGGTGCCCTGCAACGTGATCGCCGAGGAGATCCTCACCGACCATCCGGCGCGCTACCGGGCGATGCTGGTGGAGAGCTCGAACCCGGCGCACTCGCTGGCCGACTCCGCGGCCATGCGCTCCGCGCTCCAGGCCCTGGACCTGCTGGTCGTCATCGACGTCGCGATGACGGAGACCGCGCGGCTCGCCGACTACGTCCTGCCGGCGCCCACCCAGTTCGAGAAGTGGGAGGCGACGTTCTTCACCTTCGACTTCCCGCGCAACATCTTCCATCTGCGCAAGCCCGTCGTGCGGGCTCCCGAGGGCCCGCTGCCCGAACCGGAGATCCACGCGCGGCTGGTGGAGGCCTCGGGTGCGCTGCCTCCCGGCGTCGTCGCGCCGCTGCGGGAGGCCGCCGTCCGGGGCCGCGCGGAGTTCGCCGAGGCGTTCCTGAACCTGCTCGGCGCGGAACCGCGGCTGGCGCGGCTCGCCCCGGTGCTGCTCTACCGGACGCTCGGACCGACCCTTCCGGACGGCGCCGCGGCCGCGGCGGTCCTGTGGGGCGCGGCCCACACCTTCGTCCAGGAGAACCCCGCAGGAGTGAAACGCGCCGGATACGGCGAGGGCCTGGAGGCCGGCGAACGGCTCTTCGACGCGATCGTGTCCAGTCCGCACGGCGTGGTCACCACCGACGACGAGCACGAGGAGACCTGGCGGCGGCTGAAGGGACGCCGGATCCAGCTCGACCTTCCCGAGTTCCTCGCCGAGGTGGCCGGCCTCGGCGACCGTCCCGAGCGCGCCGGCGACGCCGAATGGCCGTTCGTCCTGTCGGCCGGCGAACGCCGCGCCTTCACCGCCAACACGATCATCCGCGACCCGGACTGGCGCAGGCGCGACGCCGAGGGCGCGCTGCGCATCGCGCCGTCCGACGCCGCCCGCCTGGGCCTGGCCACGGGCGACCGCGCCGTGCTGAGCACGAGGCGCGGCAGCGTCGAGGTCGTCGTCGAGCCGACCGACCGCATGCGCCCCGGCCACATCTCCCTGCCCAACGGCTTCGGTCTCGACCATCCCGACCCCGAATCCGGACGCGTCGTCACCGGCATCGCCCCCAACGAACTCACCTCGAGCGAGGCCCGCGACCCCTACGCCGGAACCCCCTGGCACAAGCACGTCCCCGCCCGTCTCACCCCGCTGACGGCCGGCACCTGAGCGTCGGCGCGCCGCCTGGCCAGGAGATCCCGACGACCGAAAGGCTGCGAGGGTGGGTTCAGAGGATCGCCCGGGCACAGGTGCCCCCACCATCCGCGAGGCGATGATCCGCGCGGCCAGGCTCCACCCGCTCGACACGACCGTGGCCGAGGCATCGGCGGCCCTGGCGAACCCCCACGTCCACCTCCTCCTGCTGGTCGAGGACCGGATCCTGCACGGAACCCTCACCACCGGCGACCTCACCGGCGCCCCCGGCCCCCTTCCCGCCCTGCGCTACGCCCGCCTCGCGGGCCGCACCATCGCAGCGGACGCCGATCTCGCCCTGGTGCACGCCGAAATGATCTCCTCGGGCCGGCGCAGGCTGGCCGTCGTCGACTCCCAGGGCGCCCTCCTGGGCCTCCTCTGCCTCAAAGCGAGCCGGACGGGCTTCTGCACCGACCAGGGCATAGCGGCCCGCGCCCGTCCGGGATGAACGGAGGCGGATCGGTTCGAGGCGGCGCCGCGGTGGCGGGCGCTGCCGCTGCGGAAGCCGCAGCCCGGCGCGGAAGTCGCTGATGGCGATGAGGGCGGCCGTCGGGGAGCGCGGTCGCGTCAGGCGGTCTCGGCCCGGAGACGCGGTGTGCGCGAGTCCTCGAGCTGCCGCTCGATGAGGGCGGTCGTGGTGGCGCGGGTCTCGTCGGGGGCGGGGGACCGGGCGATGAGGAGTGCCGCTTCGGTCAGGGCGGCGATGAGCAGGTGGGCGCGTTCCTCGATCGCCGCTGAGGGGAGGGCGCCGGCCGACGCGGCGGCGGCCAGGCCCCGGCGCAGCAACCCGAAGCCGCCGTCCTCCGCGTCGATGTCCCTCCACCGGGCCCACCCCAGGGCGGCGGGCGCGTCGATCAGCGCGATCTGCCGGTAGGTCCGCTCCGTGCATACCTCCAGGTAGAGGCGGCAGCCGGCCTTCAGCACCTCGACGGGGTCGGCGCCGGGGACGGCGACGCCGAGCAGCCGCCCGGACACCTCGTGGCACAGGTCCGTGTAGACGGCCGCGAGCACCTCGATCTTGTCGCGGTAGTGGTGGTAGAGCGCGCCCTTGGAGACCCCGGCCCTGTCCGCGATCTGGTCGATGCTGGTCCGCTCGTACCCGTGCTCGGCGAACAGGTCGGACGCCGCGGCCATGATGGCTCGCTGTGTGCTGACCGATCGCTCCGCTTGCTGCCTGCGCATCCACGGATCGTATCCGAGCCCGGCCCCGCGGACTATACAAACCGACCGTCGGTATGTAAGTTCGCCATGTCGAGCACGGCCCGGCATCGTCGCGTGAGAAAGGCACCGAACGATATGAAGATCGCGATCATCGGTGGGACCGGCACCATCGGAGCCCACCTCCTGCCCCTCCTGGCGAAGACCGACGCTCAGGTGACGGCCCTCGCCAGAACCTCCGCGGCCGCCGAGGCCGTACGCCGTTCGGGCGCGACGCCGATCCTCGGTGATCTCTCCGACGGAGAAGCGGTCAAGTCCCTGGTGGGGGAGGCCGACTCCCTGCTGCTCCTGACCGCCAACACCCCCGGCCAGCTCGATCAGGAGAGCCGGGTCATCGAGGCGAACGCCTCATCCCGGCGTGCGCTGGTGGTCAAGGTGTCGGCCCCCGGCGTGAGCGGTGACTCGCCCCTCGCCTTCGGCCGAACCCATCACGCGGCGGAGGAGCTGCTGCGGGCCTCGGGCGTCGACCACGTCGTCATCAGGCCGGGCTGGCTCATGCAGAACGTCGGCCTCGTGCTCGACGGCATCGTCCGCGGCGGCGAACTCGCCCTGCCGATCGGGACGGGCGCGATCGCCGCCGTCGACGCGCGTGACGTCGCGGCGGCCTGCCGCGTCGCGCTCACCGAACCCGCCCGGCTCCCCTCCGGAGACCTGCTGGTGATAGGCCGGGAGGACGTCGACGGCGCGGCGATGGCCGAGGCGCTGAGCACCGCGGCACGACGCGCCATCACCTTCCGGGACGCCACCAGGGAGGAGTTCGAGGCCTCCCTTCGCGCGAACGGCACGCACGCCGAACTCGTCGACGACCTCGCCTTCCTCTACGACGTCGTCATCAGAAACGGCTTCGTGGCGGGCCCGGACTCCTCCGTCGAAGAGCTCACCGGAGCCCGGGCCACCACCTTCGGCTCCTTCGCGACGGACCACTCCGCCTGGTTCACCCCGCGTGGCTGACCTGCCCGAACCGACGATCGGAATCCTGGTGTCCCCACCCCCGCGTATCGGACTCTGGTACGACCTCCGCAACCCCGGGCCGTCCCGGCGGACCTTCACCGGCCTCTACCGGGCCACCCTCGACCAGATCGCCTGGGCCGAATCCCTCGGAATCGGCTCGGCCTGGTTCTCCGAGCACCACTTCGCGGACGACGGCTACACCCCGTCTCCTCTGGTGTTCGCGGCCGCGGCCGCGGAACGGACCACCACCATGCGGCTCGGGACGAACCTGGTGCAGGCGCCGCTGCACGACCCGATCCGCCTCGCCGAGGACGCCGCGACGGTCTCGCTGCTGTCGGAGGGCCGCTTCGATCTCGGCGTCGGCCTCGGGTACCGGCAGCTCGAATTCGAGACGTTCGGCAGGACCCTCCGGCACCGCCCGAGCCTGCTCACCGAAGGCATCGACATCCTCCGTCAGGCGTGGTCCGGCGAGGAGGTCCACCTCGACGGCGAACGCCACCAGGTACGCGGAGTCAAAGTCCGCCCGATCCCCGAACAGCGACCCCGGATCATGGTCGGGGGCATCGCGGATCCGGCGATCAGGCGTGCCGCCGCCATCGGAGACGGGTTCCTCAGCGCGGTGGACGCCACGATCCCGGTCTACCTCGACGAAGCCCGCTCCCTCGGGAAGGAGCCGGCGGTCTGCGCCGCCCAGTGGGCGATCGTCGCCGACGATCCCGAGCGCGAGTGGGCCCGCGTCGGAGACCTCGCCCTCTACCAGATCAACACCTACATCTCCTGGGGCGCGTTCGGCCCCCCGGACCGCGTACCCACCTACGCGGACCGCGACGAACTCCTGGCCGGCGGGCTATTCGCGATCTGGGACCCGGCCACCGCGGCCGGGCACATCACCCGCCTCCTGCGCGAGCACCCCCAGGTCGAAGACGTCCACTTCTGGGCCCAGCTCCCGGGCGAGGACGTCGCCGGCGGATCCGCCCGCATCGAAGTCCTCGCCCATCAGGTCCTGCCCGCGGTCACCGCCGCCCTGAAGCAGCCCTGAACCGACCACGGAATCGGCCGTGCCGTCACCCGGGTCCTGCCGAAACGGATCGTCGGCGAGGCTCCGCGGTTGCTCGCGGCGTCCTCGCCAGGCGACCACACCGACGACCTCGCCGAAGCCGCACTCCTGCTCGCCGAGAACCACGACCAGCCGTTACCCGGCCTGCCGCACACCCTCGCCACCCGCATCCCTGACCTCGCGGCGGCGCGCGGACACACGAGACCGGTGCGGCGGAAGCGCCGGGCCGGGACGCGACCGTTCGGCGCTCAGGGGGTGCGGGGCGGACCGGGCCCGGGGCCGACGGCGTAGACGAACCGCCGCGCTCACGGTGAGGGACGGTCCTCCAGGTGAGGCCGGGCGGGGCCGGCCGGGCGGCGGCCCCAGGCGGAGATCAGCGGGGCGAGCGTCAGATCGAGTTCGCCGGCCTGGACGGCCGCGAGATGCGCGTCGATCTCGGTGTCGTCGGTCAGGCCGGCCTTGAGCAGCTCGCCGCGCACGTGGCGGATGGTCGCCGCCTCCAGGTGGTCGCAGGCCCGTCCGCCGACCGGGAAGGAGCCCGAGGCGGCGACGTCCACCAGCCCGGCCTCGCGCAGGGCCCGGGGCAGGGTCCGGCCGTAGCGGAGGTCGGCGCCGCGGCGTGCCAGGAGTTCCCGGACGGCTTCACGCATCCTGTTGGCCCGCCGCTGGGCGGGGCCTCCGTCGTCCAGGCACGCCAGGGGCTGCAGGGCGGTGTCGGCGTCCTCGACCAGCAGCACGCCGCCGGGCCGCAGCGCCGCCGCCATGGTCGCCAGCGCCCGTGCCCGGTCGGGTACGTGGACGAGCACGAGCCGGGCGTGCACCAGGTCGAACGTGCCCGGTTCCGGGGGCGGGTCGGCGGCGACGTCGTGCCGCCGCACCTCGTAGCCGTCACCCGGATGCAGCCAGGACGGATCGATGTCGGTGGCCAGCACATGCCCGGTCGGGCCGACGGCCGCCGCGAGCGCCTCCGGGATGCTGCGGCCCCCGGCTCCCACCTCCCAGCAGCGCGAGCCCGCCCCGACTCCGAGCCGGTCGAAGTGCCCCCGCGTCACGCCGTCGAACAGCTCGGCCAGCCAGACGAATCGCTCGCCCGCCTCGGCACGCGCGTTGTCCAGCAGATAACCGCGGGCGGGAGCCGGCGGTCCCTCGGGCCCGGTGGCCCCGTGTTCCGGGTCCGGCCGGACGTCTTCGTGCGGAGGGCGGGGTGCGGAGGTCATCACCCCATGGTCGCATCCCGGGGCGGTCCGGTGGGCGTGAGATCATCGGGGTCTGTCCTCGAGACAGGCCCCGGTTTCGAGTGGTTCGTCGGAAGGCGGTGTCCGCGGGTGTCGTTCCATGTGGCTGTCGGGCGGGCCGGCCGTCCGGCAGAGATGGTCAACCGGCATCAGGAGCGGGATTCGCTCGCCGGTCTTCTGGCCGGGGTCCGTGAGGGTCAGGGCCGGGCGATCGTCGTGACGGGCGACGCCGGGGTGGGGAAGACGGCTCTCCTGGACGACATGGCCGCGCGGGCGACCGCGTTCCAGGTTCTGCGGGTGTCCGGCGTGCAGTCGGAGATGGAGCTGCCGTTCGCCGGCCTGCACCAGCTCTGCGCCCCCCTGCTGGACGGGCTGGAGAGGCTGCCGGCGCCGCAGTGCCAGGCGCTGCGCACCGCGTTCGGCCTGGCGGAGGGGCCGCCTCCGGCCCGTTTCCTGGTAGGGATGGCCGTCCTCAGCCTCCTGTCGGAGGCGTCACGGGCGAATCCGCTGCTGTGCGTCGCTGACGATCTTCACTGGCTGGACAAGGCGTCGGCGCAGGCCCTCGGATTCGCGGCCCGGCGGCTCGGCGCCGACCCGATCGGCATGGTGTTCGGCACCCGCACCCCCACCGAGGAGATCGTCGGCCTCTACGAGCTCAGGCTCGTCGGCCTGACCAACCGGCACGCGCGCGAACTGCTCGCCGCGGCGCTGACCGGGCCGCTGGACGAGCGCGTCCGCGACCAGATCGTCAGCGAGACGCGCGGCAATCCGCTGGCGCTGCTGGAGCTGCCGAGGACGCTCTCGCGCGAGGAGCTCGCCGGCGGGTTCGGGTTTCCCGGCGCCGCCCAGCTCTCCGGCAGGATCGAGGAGGGCTTCACCCTCCAGCTGAAGGAGCTGCCCGCCGACACGCTGTTGCTGCTGCAGCTCGCGGCGGCCGACCCGTCCGGGGACTCCTCCCTGGTGTGGCGGGCCGCCGAGCGGCTCGGCGTCACCCATGAGGCGGCGCAGCCGGCCGCCGACGCGGGGCTCGCGGAGTTCGGCCACCGGATCAACTTCCGCCACCCCCTGCTGCGGCTGGCGGCCTACCGGTCGGCGCCCGCGCGGGAACGCCATTCGGTGCATCTGGCGCTGGCCGGGTCGACCGACCCCGACGTCGATCCCGACCGCTGGGCCTGGCATCGTGCGCAGGCCTCGACCGGCCCCGACGAGGAGGTCGCCGCCGACCTGGAGCGCTCCGCGGGACGCGCGCAGGCCCGCGGCGGGCCGAACGCCGCCGCCGCGTTCCTGGAGCAGGCCGTCGTCCTGACCGTCGATCCGGCGCGCAGGATCGACCGGCTGCTCGCCGCCGCGCAGGCCAACCTGCAGGCCGGTTCCTTCGATCACGCGCTGGAGCTGGTCGGGATCGCCGAGGCGGAGCCTCTGTCGGAACTCCAGAGCGCGAAGGCCGGGCTGCTGCGCGGGCACGTCGCGTTCGCCTCCGGGCTGGGCGCCGAGGGGGCGCTGCTGCTGCACCAGGCGGGCAAGCGGGTCGAGCCGCTCGACCTCGGGCTGGCCCGCGAGACCTACCTGAACGCCTGGATGGCCGGGATGTTCGCCGGGGGCCTCGCCGAAGGCGGAAGCATGACCGACGTGTCCCGGACGGCGCTCAAGCTTCCGGTCTCGGCGGAGCCCGACGAGGCCGAGCTCGTCCTCGAAGCGATCTCGCGGGTCGTCGTCGACGGTCCCGCGGCGGCCGCGGGCGTGCTGCGGCGGGCCGTGGACGCCGTCCTCGACTCCTCCCTCACCCCCGACGAGGTCGTGCGCTGGGGATGGTTCGGGCACGCCGCCGCGATCGCCCGCTGGGACTTCGCCAACTGGCGCTTCCTGCTCTCCCGGGAGCTCAACGTCCTGCGCGATGTGGGCGCGTTCGACCTGATGCCGATCGTCATGGCCACGCTCGGCACCGTCGTCACCTGGTCGGGGGACTTCGACGCGTCCGCGGCGCTGTTCGCCGAGGCCGACGCGGTGTGCGAGGCCACCGGCGCCCCGGCCGCCGCGTTCGGTCCCGCGATGCTGTCCTGCCTGCGCGGCGACGAGGAGGAGGGGCTCCGGCGCGTCCAGGCCATGATCGCCGAGGTGGAGGTGACCGGCCAGGGCGTCAGCATCACCTACGCGAACTGGATCGCCGCGGTCCTCTACAACGGCCTCGGCCGGTTCGAGGAGGCGATGGCCGCCGCCCGTGCGTCGGCCGAGAGCTCCGCCGAGCTGTTCGTGGCGCAGTGGCCGCTGCCGGAGCTCGTCGAGTCGGCGGTGCGGTGCGGTGAGACCGGGGTCGCCGAGGCGGCCCTGAACCGGCTGGCCGAGTGGACGACGGCCGGTGCGACCGATGTCGGGCTCGGGCTGGAGGCCCGTTCGCGCGCCCTGCTCAGCGAGGGCGAGGCCGCCGACGGCCTCTACCGGGAGGCCGTCGAGCGGCTCGGCCGGACGGAGCTCCGCCCGGAACTGGGCCGCGCCCGCCTGCTGCACGGCGAGTGGCTGCGCCGCGAGGATCGCCGCGCCGACGCCCGCCGTGAACTGCGGATCGCGCACGAGCTGTTCACCGAGATCGGCATGAAGGCGTTCGCCGAACGGGCCCGCCGCGAGCTGCTGGCGGCCGGGGACCGGGTCCGCCGGGAGACGGCGGAGAACGTCGTCGAGCTGACCGCCCAGGAGGCGCTGATCGTCCGCCTCGCCTGCGAGGGCCGGACCAATCCCGAGATCGGCGCCCAGCTGTTCCTGAGCGCCCGCACGGTCGAGTGGCACCTGCGCAAGGTCTTCGGCAAGCTCGGCATCACCTCCCGCCGCGAGCTCCCCGCCGCGATCGCCCGCCGTTCCTGACCCGCCGTCGCACCGGCGTGCTGTCACGGACGCGTCCGGCGTCCTGTCTCAGTCGGTGACCGGGAGGCCGTCGGGGCCCCGGGACCAAGGGGGCACCGATGAACGCACCGGCGATGGTCGCCGAGTTCGATGACGTCGCCGGCTGGACGGCCGACGCCGTCGAACGTCTGGGGGAGCGGTACGCGATTCCGGCGGCCTGCCGGGGCAGCGCGAGCCCGGCGGCCCTGGCCTGGCTGGCCGAGGCGTGTGAGCTGGCGGCCGGTGATCTCCTGCTGGATGTCGGGGCGGGGGTCGGCGGCCCGGCGGCCTGGGCGGCGAGCCGGTTCGGCGTCCGGCCGGTCCTGGTGGAGCCGATGCCGTCCGCGTGCCGGGCGGCGTCGCGGCTGTTCGGGCTGCCGGTGGTGCGAGCGGAGGGGACGCGGATACCGCTGCGCGACCGGTCGGCCGACGCCGTGTGGTGCCTGGGGGTGCTGTGCACCGTCCGGGACAAGGCGGCGATGCTCCGGGAGTTCCACCGGGTGCTGAAGCCGGGCGCCTCGCTGGGGCTGCTGGTGATCGTCGCCCGTGGGTCGTGGGTGG
Organism: Actinocorallia longicatena; assembly: GCF_039534125.1. Taxonomy (NCBI): domain Bacteria; kingdom Bacillati; phylum Actinomycetota; class Actinomycetes; order Streptosporangiales; family Thermomonosporaceae; genus Actinocorallia; species Actinocorallia longicatena. The sequence continues at coordinate 129,255 of NZ_BAAAUV010000005.1, forward strand.
GGCCCGTCCCCGAGGGCAACCATTTCCCGACGCGCAGGGAACTGGCCGCCCTCCTCGACGGCGCCGGCTTCGATCTGGTCGAGCAGGTCGAGGCCCCGAGCGGTGTGCCGCTGTCCTGGTCGCGGCGCTCGGCGCGGGTCGCCGCGGCCGTCGCCGCCCGGCACTCCGCCGAGCCGGCCCACCGGATGGCGGAGGGCCAGGGCGACATCTTCGGCCGGCTGTTCGCTTCCCGGCAGATCGCGACGCACCTGGTCCACGCCGCCTGGCGGGCGAAATGACGTCACCGGGTGCGGCGTGGGGAGCGGATCAGCATCTCGCTCACGGCGGTCCGCGGGCCCCGGGTGACGATGTAGCCGACGGCGTCCGCGACGTCCTCGGGCCGCACCGGGCCCGTGCCCGGCTCGACCACGGCGACCCGGACGCTCTCGTCCAGGAGCTCCCGGCGGAGCGCTTCGCTGAAGGAGCCGAGCCACGCCTTGGTCAGGCCGTAGACGCTGCTCCCCGGCCGGGCGGCCCGTCCCGCGGTGGAGCCGACGCTGACGAGATCGGCGACCTGCCGCGGCGAGGTCGACGCCGCGTAGATCAGATGCGGGACGGCGGCGTGGGTGAGGTGGAGCAGGGCCGCCACGTTGACGGCGATCATCCGGTCCCAGGCCTCGACGGGCGTGTGCAGGGCGGAGTCGAGCAGCATGGTCTCGGCGCCGTTGACCAGGACGTCCAGGCGTCCCAGCCGGTCCAGGGTCTCGTCGACGGCGAGGTCGGTTCCGCCGGGTTCGGTGAGATCCGCGGCGATGGCGACCGCGTGCCCGCCCGACGCGGTGATGGCGCGGGTGACCCGCTCCAGCGGGCCGTGGTGGCCGGCGACGAGGGCGACCGACGCCCCCTCCGACGCCAGCCGCCGCGCCGTCGCGGCCCCGATGCCGCCGGTGGCGCCCGTGACCAGGGCGACCGTCCCGTTCAGTGGTTGATCAGACATGCGGCCAGCCTCGCCGGGACGGCCCCCGGTTCGCACCCGGGGGACTCCCTGGTTCCCCGGGGCCCGGGGTCAGCCGGACGTGCCGTCCTCGTCCCGGGGCAGGACCTGGGAGAGCTGCCGCCGGGAGCTGATCTCCAGCTTGGTGAAGATCTTGCGGAGATGCCATTCGACGGTGCGGGGGCTCAGGAAGAGGCGGGAGCCGACCTCCGGATTGGACAGGCCGTCCCTGGCGAGCAGCGCGATCTGCAGCTCCTGGGCGGTCAGCTCGGCGGCGGCCGGGACCGGGCCCTTCCGCTTGCGGACGGTCTCGCCGGTGGCGAGCAGCTCCCGCCGGGCGCGTTCGGCGAACGCCTCCATCCCGATCGAGGAGAACATCTCGTGGGCGGTCCGCAGGTGCGTCCTGGCCTCGGTGCGCTGCCGGTCGCGGCGCAGCCACTCCCCGTACAGCAGGTGGGCGCGGGCGAGCTCGGGGCGGAGGGTCGTCCGGCCGAGCCGGTCGATCGCCTGCCGGTAGAGGCCGTCGGCGTCGCCGCCGTCGCTGGTCAGGGCCTGGCAGCGGGTCAGGATGCCCTGCGCCCAGTCGGTGTCGCAGGGCTCCGCGGCCTCGGCCAGGTCGGACAGCGCGCCGTGGGCGGAGGCGTGGTCGCCGGTGCGGGCCGCGGCCTCGATGAGCTCGGGCAGGGCCCACTGCGAGGTGAGCGCGTTGGCGCTCTGGAGGGTGGCCCGCGCCGCCGACAGGGCCGGCTCGTACCGGGCGAGGCCGTTGTAGAGGATCGACGCCGCCCACTGCGCGGAGGAGACGCCGTTGAGCTGCCCGCTCGCGACGGACTCCTCGATCGTCGTGGTGATCAGCGGGACGGCCTCCTCCTCCCGTCCGCGCATCCCGGCCAGCAGGAGCCGGGTGTGCTGGGCGATGGGCATGCCGGTGACGGCCGTCGCGGAGTCGGCCTGGACGGCGATCGAGGCGGCGGCGGCGAAGTCGCCCGTCATCGTGACCGGGACGCCCAGCGCGTGGAGGTAGATCGGCAGATCGGACATGACGCCGGCCGCGCGCACGATCTCGATCATCCTGGCGGGCGTCTCCGTCATGATCGCGTCCTCCCAGAGGAACGCGGTCAGGCCGAACGCGGCCCACCCCCACTTCATGAGGTCCTCGGGAGGGTGGGCGGGGAGGGCGGCCAGCGCCCGCCGCAGGTAGGGCAGGGCGGCGGCCCGGTCGTCGGTGATGAGCAGCGCGAACGCCCTGACGATGAGGTCGAGCGCGCTCGGGGCGTTCTCGGGGAGGGGGAGCTCCCGCATCGCCCGTGAGATGCGGAGCATGCTGTCGCGGTTGGTGGCCCCGTACGCCGCGCTTCCCCAGGCGAGCAGGTAGGTCCGGCGGGCCAGGTCCCGGTCGAAGGGCTCCAGCCGCCGGGCGGCCGACAGCAGCATCAGCGGGCCCTTGTCGTCGAGCCCGGACGCGAAGACGATGTGGCTGCGCAGAAGATGGGCGCGGACGCGCTGGAACTCCTCCCGCGCGTGCCGTTCGGCGACGTCGATGAGGTCGCGGGCCACCTCGAGCCCGCCCGCCAGGAAGGTCGCGTCGGCGGCCAGCAGGGCCCGTTCGGCGCGCAGCGAGCCGTCGGAGGTCAGCGCCACCGACCGCTGGAGGAACGCGGCCGCGGCGGCGGGACCGCCCCGCGCCCGCACCCGGCCGGCGGATCGTTCCAGCTCGGCGGCGACGCTCTCGTCGGGCGCGAACGCCGCGGCCGCCAGATGCCAGGCGCGGCGGTCGGGATCGGCGACGCCGTCGACGGCCTCCGCCAGCGCCAGATGGACCGTGCGCAGATCCCGCCGGTTCGCCGACCCGTACACGGCGGACCGGACGAGCGGATGCCGGAACACCACCCGGACGCCGAACGTCAGCAGCCCGTCCATCTCGCCCGCCAGATCGGACGGGGAGGCGATCCCGAGCCGTTCCGCGCACCGCCGGACCAGCATCGGGTCGCCGGTCGGCTCCGCGGCGGCGACCAGGAGCAGCAGCCGTGCCTGCTCGGGCAGGCCGTCGATCCGGGCCTGGAAGCCCTGCTCGATCCGGTCGGGAAGCCCATCGGCGTGCGGCAGCCCGAACTCGCCCGCCATCTGCGTCACCGTCAGGACGCGCGGCAGTTCCAGCAGGGCGAGCGGGTTGCCCCGCGCCTCGGCCACGAACCTCTCGCGGACCCGCGGATCGAGCCGGACGCTCGTCACCGAGTCCAGCAGCGTGGCGGCGTCGGCGTCACGCAGCCCGGTGATCTCCAGCTCCGGCAGCCCGATCAGGTCTGCGGGGCGTTCGCGCGAGCCGAAGAACAGCGCGACCGACTCGGCGAGCAGCCGCCGGGCGACGATGCCCAGGATCTGCGCCGACTCCCGGTCCAGCCAGTGCGCGTCGTCCACGACGCACAGCTGGGGGCCGTCCTCGGAGGCGTCCGACAGCAGGCTCAGCACCGAGAGCCCGACCAGGAACCGTTCCGGCGCGGGCCCCGACCTCAGCCCGAAGACGGTCTCCAGCGCCTCGCACTGCAGGTCGGGCAGGTTCCGCCGCCGCTCCAGCAGCGGCATGCAGAGCTGGTGCAGGGCCGCGTAGGGGAGGGCCATCTCGGACTCGACGCCGCTCGCCCGCAGCACCCGCAGGCCCGTCGCCGTCCGCTCGGCGTACTCCAGCAGCGCCGACTTCCCGATGCCGGGAGCGCCGCGCAACACCAGGACCCTGCTCTGCCCGGCACGGACAGCCCCTACCAGGCGGTCGAGGACGGCGCATTCGGCGGCCCGGCCCAGCAGCCCGGTCGCATGGTCACGTCGGTTCACGCTACTCCGGTCGCTGTACCCGCTCCACGAGGACGATATGGGCGGATTCTACCGGGATGCCCAGCGGTGGCGCCCGCCAGGGATTCCGGGGCCGGTCTGTCACGCGTCCCCTGCCCGCCCGGTCATAGCGGACACAGCCGTCAGACTTCGGAGGAATCGCGTGAACGGAACACTCAACGGCAAGGTCGCCCTGGTCACGGGCGCCTCGTCGGGCATCGGCGAGGCGATCGCACTGGCCCTCGCCGAGCAGGGGGCGAAGGTGGTGGCGGGGGCGCGCAGGACCGAGCGGCTCGCCGCCCTGGCCGGACGGGCGTGCGGCGAGGTGGTGCCGGTCGCCCTCGACGTCACCGGCCGGCGGTCGGCGGAGGCCGCGGTCGCGGCGGCCGTCGAGCGGTTCGGCGGCCTGGACGTCCTGGTCAACAACGCCGGGCTCATGCTCGCCGGCCCCATCGAGGGCGCCGACGTGACCGAATGGACCCGCATGATCGACACGAATCTGCTCGGCTCCCTCCACATGATCCACGCGGCGCTGCCCCGGCTGCTCGAACGCCGTGGGGCGGTCGTCCAGATCTCCTCCACCTCGGGACGGATCGCGTCGGCCGCCAGTGGGGTCTACTCGGCGACGAAGTTCGGGATCACGGCCTTCGCCGAGGCCCTGCGGCAGGAGGTGACCGAGCGGGGCGTGCGCGTCGTGGTCGTCGAACCCGGATTCGTCACGACCGAGCTGACCGACCACATCACCGACCCCGCGATGCGGGAGGCCGCCCGGCAGATCGCCTCCGCCATCCGCCCCCTGCGGCCGGACGACGTCGCCGCGGCCGTCCTCTACGCGCTCACCCAGCCCGTCCACGTCGCGGTCAACGAGATCCTCGTCCGTCCCACCGACCAGAGCCGCTAGACCGGCGATGACCGCTCCGCTGTCACGGATCGGCGGGGCCGTCCTGTCTTAGCAGGCGAACCGATCGGCACCGAATGGAGAAGAACACATGACCGAGCACGTCCTGGAACCGGCCGCGCAGCGGCTCGCCGACGCCACCGCCAAGCCCCCGCACCTCTACGAGCTGGGCGCCCTCGGCGCCCGCAAGGTCCTCGCGGACCTCCAGGCCGGCCCGCCGGGGCTGCCCGCCGTGGACGAGAAGTGGATCACCGTTCCGGCCGAGGTCGGCGACGTCCGGGTGCGGATCGTCAGGCCCGCCGGGGCGTCCGGGCCGCTGCCCACCGTCCTGTACGTCCACGGCGGCGGCTGGGTGATCGGCGACGCGGGCACCCACGACCGGCTGGTCCGCCGCCTCGCGGTGGGGACGGGCGCGGCCGTCGTCTTCGTCGAGTACGACCGCTCGCCCGAGGCCCGCTACCCGGTGGCCGTCGAGCAGGCCTACGCCACCGCCCGGTGGATCACCAGGGAAGGGGCGTCCGAAGGTCTGGACGCCTCCCGGCTGGCCGTCGCCGGAGACTCCGTCGGCGGCAACATGACCGCCGCCCTGACGATCCTCGCCAAGCGGCGCGGTGACGTGACCTTCGTCCACCAGTCCCTCTACTACCCGGTCACCGACGCCGCCCAGGACACCGCCAGCTACCGCGAGTTCGCCGACGGCCCCTACCTGACGGCGAAGGCCATGGCCTGGTTCTGGGACGCCTACACCACCGATCCCGCCCAGCGCGAGGAGATCACCGCGTCGCCGCTGCGGGCCACCCTCGACGATCTGGCGGGCCTGCCGCCCGCGCTCGTCATCGTCGACGAGTGCGACGTCCTGCGCGACGAGGGCGAGGCCTACGCCCGCAGGCTGCTGGCGGCCGGGGTCCCCACCACCAGCGTCCGCGTCAACGGCACGCTGCACGACTTCATGATGCTCAACCCGCTCAGCGAGACCCGTGCCTCGCGCGTGGCGACCGCCCTCGCGGTGGCCGCCCTCCAGATCGCCCTCACCTCCGGAAAGGCCTGATCATGAGCACCGAGAAGCCCGTCATCGTCCTGGTCCACGGGGCCTTCGCCGAGTCGGCGTCCTGGAACCGCGTCCTCGGGCGGCTGCGGACCGCGGGGCTCACGGCCGTCGCGGTGGGCAATCCGCTGCGCGACGTCGCCGGTGACGCCGCGTACGTCCGGGACGCCGTCGCGAGCATCGGAGGCCCGGTGATCCTGGCCGGCCACTCCTACGGCGGCATGGTGATCACCGAGGCGGCGGCGGGGAACCCCGGCGTGCGGGGCCTGGTCTACGTCGCCGGATTCGCCCCGGACGCCGGTGAGAGCGCGTTCCTGCTGTCCGGCAAGTTCGACGGCAGCACCCTCGCAGGGGCGTTGACGGCCTACCCGGTGACGTCCGGCGGCAACGAGTTCCGGATCATCGACGACCGCTACCACGGCCAGTTCTGCGCCGACCTCGACGAGGGCGAGGCCGCCCTGCTGGCCGCGACGCAGCGCCCGGTCACCGAACGCGCGCTGACCGGCACGCTGACGTCCGGCGAACCCGCCTGGCGGACCACGCCGTCGTGGTTCGTGTTCGGCGGCGGCGACCGCAACATCCCGGCCGCCGCGATGCGGTTCATGGCCGAACGCGCCGGAGCCCGCGGGACCAGGGAGGTGGCGGCCGCCTCCCACGCGATCGCCGCGTCCCAGCCCGACGCCGTGACGGCCACCCTCCTCGACGCCGTCGACGGCTGCCGGGGCTGAGACCCCTCCGCCAGGCCGGACGCGTGCACCGGGGCGCACGCGTCCCGCCAGGTCAGCGGCGCCCACTTCCGGCACACCGCGGGCTGGATGTTCGCGGTCGAGGACCGGGAATCGGCCCTCGGCGCCCTGCGGGAGATCATCGACCGGGGAGAGGGCAAGGGCCACGGCGAGGTCTGGGACGGAGACCAGGAGGCGGCCCACCCCGACCGGAACGAGGTCGCCCACTACCACCGTCTCCTCGAACTCGAACGAGGCCGCCGCTTCCGCCCCGGCGACACCGCGGAGTCCGGTCCCACCGGCGACGGCCCCACCTTCACCTGCGTCCCCCCGTCCCATGGCACCTGACCGCCACCTCCGCGGGGGCGGCCGGGTCCCGGCCGCGGCGGGACGGCCGTCTCTTCCGGGCGGGCGCGAGGGCGGTCTACGGTCCCGCCGTGGACATCGAGAGATTCACGTTTCCCGGCCGTCCCACCTGGGTTCGGGCCGTCCTCTTCAGCGGTCTGGTGGTGACCGCCTGGTTCCTGCTGGGAGCACTGTGGGCCATCGATCTGGTGCCCTATCTGCTGGGCGCCCCGGCGATCCTGGTGCTCGTGCTGTCCCCGCTGGGAATGGCCCTGGTCTTCCGGCGCGGCGGCCCGGAGTTCGGCGCCATGGTCGCGGTCGGCGTCGCGTTGACGGTGACCGGGTTCGCGGTGCCCGGCGACGCGTACCTCAACGCCGTCGGATCACCCCTGAAGGCGAAGGTGGTGGCCGAGAGCTGCGACTGGGTGAAGGGCACCTGCTCCCGCCGGTACCGGCTCGAGGACGGGGAGGGGCGGACGGTCGACGGCCTTCTGAAGCACGGCCCGCAGCGGATCGGGGACGAGGTCGAGGTCCGCACCGATCCGGCCGGTGTCATCCCGCCCCGCCGGACCGGGGAGACGGGCTTTGGCTTCCTCGACCTGGTGGCCCTGCTGGCCTGGCTGGGATGGTTCACCCTGATCGTCCAGGGCCTCAGGGCCGACCGCTCCCGAACGGCGCACCCCGGGTGAGCGGCCCGGTCAGGCGGCGTGGGCGCCGTAGGAGGTGAGGATCACGCCGTTGGAGGTGGTGCGGGAGGTCAGCAGGCGCAGCCGCTTGGGCGGGCGGCCGTCGGGGAAGAGCCGGGCGCCCGTGCCCGCGAGCAGCGGGTAGATCTCCAGGCGGAGTTCGTCGACGAGCCCCGCGTGGGTGAGAAAGCCTGCGAGTGAGGGGCTGCCGTGGAGGCCGATCGGGCCGCCGGCCCGGTTCTTGAGGCGCTCGACCTCCCGGACGGCGTCGCCGGACAGGACCGTCGCCTCCGGGCCGGTTCCCCAGGGAGCGCGGTCCAGGGTGGTGGAGACGACGTACTTGGGGACGGCGTTGATGTGGTCGGCGAACGGGTGGCCGCTGAGGCCCGGCCAGTGACCGGCCCACTCCTGGTAGGTGATCCGGCCGAGCAGCATCGCGTCCTCCTCGGCCGTTCGCTCGAAGAACGGGGTGGTCACCTCCGGGACGTCGCGGAGTTCGGCAAGGGCGCCGATGACGGCGTCGGGAACGGCGACGCCGTCCAGGGTCATGAAGATGTGGGCGGTGAGCGGACGCACCAGCCTGCTCCTTTGCTGATCGGCTTCGGGTCCGTGCAGCCTAGGACGCGGGCCGGGCCCGCGGCTTGTACAGAAAGGACATCGGGCCGGGGGCGCGCGGGCGCAGCCCGGACGCGGTGGCGCCCACGAACCGCCGGAGGGAGCGGGCCAGATGCGGATGGTCGTAGTAGCCCAGCGCATGGACCACCTCGGAGATCGGCGTCCCGGCCTGGAGCAGTGACGCCGCGCTCCGGGCCCGTTCGATCCGGCCGACGGCCTGAGGGGTGAGGCCGGTCGAGGCCAGGAAGTGCCGCCTCACCGAACGGGGCGTCAGGCCGGCTGGTCGTCCGGCGAGCGTCCGGCCGACCACGGGATCCCCGATCAGAACCCGGTCGGCGGTCAGCGCGGCCACCAGGTCCTCGGCGTCGTCGTAGCCGGGGAGCGGCCGGCGGTGACCGGCCAGCAGGAACGACCGCCGGGTCACCTCGCCGAGCGGGACATGGCCGTCGACCAGACGGTGCATGGGCACCGTCCGCAGGCTGGCGCCCAGAGCGAACCTGACGCCGAGGAACTCGGTGTCGCAGGGGACCGGCGCACGGGCGGCCCGGCTCTCCGGCCCCTGCACCGTCGCGCGGACGGCACCGTCCTCCTCCCACACGACGAACGTCCAGTGCGCCGTGGCCACCGACGTCATCTCCGCGACCCCGGAAGTCCGGCAGCGCCACACCCGGTCGATGTGCGGCGCCTCGGAGGCACGATCCTCGAACTCCCATCCCATGCCCCCATGGTGCCGTGCCCGCGGACTGATCGGCCGGATCAGCGTCCGGCCGCGCGGAGGCCCCAGCGGGTTCTGCCGCCCGGCTTGAAGACGGAGAGGACCACGGCGATCCACAGCAGGGTGAAGAAGAGGGCCATCGCGCCGGTCAGCAGGGTTCCGGTGCCTCCCGGCGCGGCGGCGGGGTCCGCGGTCCGCTCGGCCAGGAGGTCGATCCACGAGCCCTCGAGGGTCGCGAGGACCGGGAGGGCGAGGGCGATGACGAACTTGGCCAGTACCCAGCGGTGCCTGACCAGGCCCCACGGGGTGCCGAAGGAGACCACGGCCCCGGTGACCATCGTGAACAGGACGCTCGGGATCGCCAGGGCCACGTTGAACGTCCCCATGAACGCGTAGGCGGAGTGCCGGGCCTGCGGGTCGTCCGCGGTCATCCCCATGACGGCCAGGGCGAGCATGGCGAGGGAGACGCCGAGCCAGCCGACGCCTGCGCCGACGTGCAGGGTGAGCCACGTCTTGCGGGAGGTCCGCCCGAGCCTCGGGAAACGCGGACGCAGCGCGGCCGTGATCACGACCGACAGCGCCATGCCGATCCACGGCGCCTGGTGGGCGAGCAGGAACAGGAACTGAGCGGGGACGAAGAGCAGGTGGAACACGATCAGGATCCGCCGTGTGGCGTCGCGGGGTGCGAGCAGGCTTCCGAAGGAGAGCACCGCGGCGATCGCGTACCCGATCGTCCCGGCGGCCTGGAACAGGGGGTGGGGGGCGTCCGGCCGCAGGGCGATCAGGGTCGCCGCGACGACGGCGAAGGCTCCGAAGACGAGCTGCAGGTTCCTGTGCACGGTCGGTCGGCTGAGGTGTTCTGAGATGACCATGCCGCCAGCGTCGCCCGTGGAGCGATCCCGGAGCGTCGGCCGATCCGGGAGGACCGCTCACCCTTTCGGCCCCGATCCATGTACATCTTTCGGCCGATGCCCGTCCCGGAGAGGCCCTCTAGCCTGGGGAGACCATGGACACGAGCGATCGGCATCCGGCCGTCCCCTGGTACCGGCGCCGTCCGGCGATCGACGCGGCGGCCGTCGTGTGCGCGGTGTACACCGTCACCGGCGAGTTCGGGGGGAGCGGCTTCTTCGGGCCGAGCCTCGCCGGCCTCGAGGGCTATCCGCCGCTGTGGGCGGGCGTCCCGCTGGCCGCGGGCATCGGGTCGCTGGCCTGGCGGCGGCGCCGGTTCCCGGTGCTCCTGCTGGTCGGAGCGCTCCTGGTGAACGCGATCGTCTCGGCGCATGTGGCCGTCGTGCTCGCGCTGTACACCCTGGCCGAACGCACCACCTCCCGGGCCGGGGTCGCCGTCGCCATGCTGGTCTCGGCCGTCCTGGTCGGCATTCCGCTCTGGCTGCACGCGGGCGCGGACGGCGCGATCCCGATCGGCATGGCCGTGTGCTTCGCCCCGTCGCTCCTCGGCCTGTACGTCGGCACCCGCCGGGAGCTGGTGAGCCGGATCAGGGAACGGACGGAACGCCTCGAACGCGACCAGCACCGGCGCATCGCGCAGGCCCGGAGCGACGAGCGGGCCCACATCGCCCGCGACATGCACGACGTCGTCACCCACCGGGTCTCGCTGATGGTGTTGCAGGCGACCGCCCTGGAAGCCGCCGGGGGACAGGAGGCCGTCACCATCGGACAGCAGATCGGGGCGACCGGCCGGGAGGCGCTCGCCGAGCTCCGCTCCCTGGTGGAGGTCCTGCGCAACGACGGCGACGTCCCGCTCGCCCCCCAGCCGGGACTCGCCGAGCTCGACGCCCTCATCCAGGAGTCCCGCCGGATCGGCACACCCGTCACCCTGGAGCTGACGGGCCGGCGCGACGAGCGGCTGCCGATCCTCGTCGAGCACACCGCCTACCGGTTCGTCCAGGAGGCGCTGACCAACGTGCACAAGCACGCGCCGGGAGCACGGACGCGCGTCCTCGTCCACCGGACGCCGCGGCTGCTGCGGCTGTCGGTCGCCAGCGACCGGGGGAACACGGCCACCGAGGTGTCGCTGCCCTCGGGCGGGCACGGGCTGCTCGGGCTCGCGCAGCGCGTCCGGCTGGTCGGCGGCGAGTTCACCGCGGGACCGGCCGCCGACGGCGGCTTCGAGCTGACCGCCGAGATCCCGACGCCGTGGAGCGAGACGTGAAGGCCGCTCCGATCAGGACGCTGATCGTCGACGACGAGTGGATGGTGCGGGCGATGCTGCGCACCATCATGGAGGCCGCGCCCGACATCACGGTGGCGGGCGAGGCCGCCGACGGCATCGAGGCCGTCGGCCTCGCGGGGACGCTCCGCCCCGACGTCGTCCTCATGGACATCCGGATGCCGCGAGGCGACGGCCTGACCGCGACCGAGCGCATGGCCCGGCTGCCCTCCCCACCCCATGTCGTCGTCCTCACCACCTTCGACCTCGACGAATACGTCCACGCCGCACTCCGCAACGGCGCCGTCGGATTCCTCCTGAAGGACGCGTCGGCCGGCGACATGCTCGCCGCGGTCCGCAGCGCCGCCCGCGGCGACGCGATGATCTCCCCGCGCGTCACCCGCAGGCTCCTCCGCACCTTCACCGACCCGGCGCCGACCCCGCACACCGAGGCCGAGCGGCGGCTGGCGGTCCTCACCGGCAAGGAACGGGAGGTCCTGATCGCCCTCGGCGGCGGCCTCTCGAACGCCGAGATCGCCTCCCTCCTCTACATGAGCGAGGCCACGGCCAAGACCCACATCAGCAGAATCCTCACCAAACTCACCCTCACCAACCGAGTGCAGGCGGCCATCCTGGCCCTCCGAGCCGGCCTCCTCGACTGACCCGTTCCTCGGAAAGATCATGATTCTTGCTGGAAAATGTCTTCATGGGGTCGACGCGATATTGGCCATGGATCGTCGTGGCCGGCATTTCCATGACGACGGTCGGTGTGGTCCTTCTCGCTTTCGGATTGGATGCTGCGGACAAGGTCGCGGGCATTGTCGGCGGCCTGGGCACGGTGACCGGACTGGTCTTGACCGTGCGGGCATTCGGCCTGCAGGCGCAGCGGGGAAGAGAACGGCCGGATTCCCCGCCCGTGAGAGTCCAGAGGATCACGGGGACGACGGTTCGGGGACATGGTCACCAGACGATCAGCGGCGGATTCTCTTCCACGGAGCAGACGGTGGAGAACTCGGACTTCGGGGGATCCATCGAGCAGAGGGCGCAGGGAGATGGATCCGGTCCTGGTGATCGCGGATGAGGAAGGAGCCGGGGGACGGTTTCGATGCGAGTTCTCGGCAGGAGGCGTCCGGGAACATCGTCGGCGGAAATCTGGGGCAGTGGAGCGAACATCACTACTACCAGGGGTCCGAGGTCTCGCTGGTGCCCGTGCGCTGGATGCGGTGGTCGACCGCCGTCGCTCTCGTGATTCTCCTCCTGCTGTCGGGAGCCGTATTCTGGTTGTATCAGCGCAATTGTGACCGCCTGGGCCCTGTGGGTTGTTCGTCGCGTGGAGAAGAACGTCTGTTGGCCCCCGTGTCGGCACGAAGCGGGACTCTCACCCTCACCGTCACTCGCGTCACGACGACGAGGAACACCGTCCGGGTCGGAATCAGCGCAGAGAACCGGGGAACGGATTCCCTGCGCCTGCCGGTCCAGGGATCATCGCGGCTCGTGGAGATTCCGAGCGGCAGGACCTCAGGAGGCGGCGTCGCAGGAAGCGACTGGCCTCAGGAGATTCCGCCGCGTTCGACCGTGTCGGGAATCCTGGTGTTCGACCACGTTCTCGACGGGGCCGCCCGGGAGCTGGAAGTGGGCTTCACGAGCATCTTCGAGGGACGTACCGAGCTCAGTTTCGGCGAACGGCCGCAAACGAAATCGATCATTGTGCGGAAGGTGCGGATCGACCCTCCCCGCTGACGCCCTCGATCAGGCGACGGGCGAAGCCGCGGGACCCGGCGAGATGCTGGCTATTCTTGTTGTGAGGAAACCGCGACGAGTTCCTCCACCTGGTCGACGAGGGTCGCGGGATCGGCGCTGATCGAGCTCACGTTGCGTGTTTCCGAGGCGGCTCCGACGACCGCGAAACGGAGTTTCGGATAGGTGCGTGCGCCGCTGCTGACGGCGGTCGTCTGGGTGGCTCCGACACCGATGATGAGATTGCAGCGCGTCTGTATCAAAGTGCCGAGATAGGGCAGCGCGTTGGTGCTCTTCACCTCGCTGTTCGCCAGGTACTGGATCTTGGAACGGGTCTTCAGGGACGCTTGTTGCATGCCGTTCCAGACCAGGGAGGCGGGCTCTGCCGCAACGCCCTTCGCATCCGTGAGAAGGCAGCTTTTGTGGGCCGTGTATTGGCGTGCGCGCGGGGCCGGATCGGTGGGGGAGAACCAGGCGATTCCCGCTGTGATGGCAGCGATGACGACCAGAGAGGCGGAAATCAGCTGCCAGCGCCGAGGTGCGTGGATAAACGCTCTTGGCGGTGAGAAATGCCCGTGAGACTGCGTTGCCCATGCGTCCGGTCCCCCGATGTCATCAATGAAGCCGCCAATGCCGACGCTCGACCGGGAGCATAGCCACAGCTCATCGTGTTCCGTCAACGGGTCCACAGATCGATGTGATGTCCCTCACATAACAGGCCTCGTCATGGCTCGCCGGGCCGGTAGATAAAGCGGACATAAAGCATTGCGAGCAGCCAGGACGTCCTCTCGCCTGCCCGGCGAGACGCGCCCATCCGAGGGTTTTCTGTGTCTAACAGCTAACTTTGTGTGTATTACAACGCGATTTTCTGAGATGTACCAATGATCTTGCCTGGCGTCAGCCGGGAGATCGAGGTGCTCGCACCGACGGGTGCGGCCTGGACGTTGGAGACGTTTGTGGCTGGCCTGTCCTTTGCTTTGGCGTGCGAGATCTCGGTCGCGGCAGTGGTCGCGGGGGGGCGCCGGGTCGTCGGTCGCGAGCGCGATACACCGACGTCGAGACCTCGGACGGTGGCGAAGATCCGGTCACGGCGGCCATGCCCGAAGGCCGTTGTCGCTGCTGCGGTCGTCGCGGCGGGGACTGCGAAAGATCGCGCTGCTGACGATCACCGCGCTGGTGATGACGGTGACCGCGGATGCCGCGCTCGCCGTCGGCGCGCTGGCGGTGACCCCGGCCCTGCGGCTGCCCGAGGCGGCGAACGTGCTCGGGCTGTTCGACACGGCGCCGAAGCCCGACTGGGGGAGCCTGCCGAAGCAGAAGTCCGGCACGGCCGACGGCCTGCCGCCCGAGCAGGGCGCACCGCCGCCGGTGAAGGGTGGAACGGGCCACAAGCCGAAGCCGGGCAAGGGTGAGTCCCCGGAGTACCAGCGGCTCGTCGCGAAGATCGCCAAAGGTCCGAGCGGCGCGAACGTCGGCTTCGAGAAGCGGACCAGCAAGCGCGTGGCGTCGAAGTCGACGGCCACCTCGGACTACTTCCAGAACGCGGACGGCTCTTTCTCCCGCGTCGTCAGCCCCGTCCCGGTGAACTACCAGGACGGTTCAGGGTCCTGGCGGCCGATCGACACGGAGCTGAGGAACAGCGCGGACGGCAGGCTGACCGAGACCGCGAACGAGTTCGACGTGGACTTCGCCGCATCAGCGGCCGACCCCGAGCTCGTCCGCCTCGGGGTCGACGGCCACCAGATCAGCTACAGCCTCCAGGGCGCCGCTCCGGTGGCACCGACGGTGTCGGGCAGCGTCGCCACCTATCCGGAGGCGCTCCCGCACACCGACGTGCAGCTGGAGCCGACCCCGGTCGGCATGAAGGAGTCGCTGGTCCTGAAGTCGGCGGACGCCGCCAGTTCATGGATCTTCCCGCTGAAGGCCGACGGCCTGACGCTGGTGCAGGAGCCGTCGGGCGGGATCGCGCTCCAGGACCGGGCGGGTAGGACGGTCACCCGGATTCCCGCCGCCTACGCCGTCGACTCCAAGCTCGACCCGAAGTCCCGGCTGCCCGCGACCACCCACCAGGTCGCCTACCAGCTCACGAAGCAAGGGGACCAGCAGGCCCTGGTCATGACCCTGGACAAGGAGTGGCTGCACTCCGCCGACCGTGTGTTCCCGGTGATCGTGGACCCGGCGACGACCCTGTACTCGGTGTCGACCTACACGATCAGCGGCGGCGACTACCCGGCCGCCGACCGCTCCACCGAGCGCATCCTCCCCGTCGGCTCCTACGATTCGGGCCCGCACAGCACCCGTTCGTTCCTGACCTTCTCCAACGCCGACGCGCTGGACAACTCGCACGCGACGGTCACCTCCGCCAGCTTGAAGATCTATGCCGTCTACGCGGCCACCTGCACCCCGCAGAAGTTCGACGTCTACCGCACTTCGTCGCCGTGGAAGCCGTGGGAGGTCCTCACCCCCGCGACCGGGCCGACCAACGACCCCACGATCATCGGCACGCTGACCCCGAGCGTCCCCAACGCGTGCGCCAACACCGGTCCGACCCTGAACCACAACAGCGTCGACGAGCTGAACGTCCCCCTGAACGCGAACGGCGTCGCGGCCGTCAACGCCTGGTCGCAGGGGACCAGCCCGGACTACGGGCTGACCCTGCAGGCCACGAACAGCGACACCGTCCACTACAAGCTGTTCAACTCCTACAACAACTGGTCGACCCCGCCGCAGCTGATCGTCAACTACACCGGGAAGATCCTCCCTCGGGTCGAGCAGCAGACCCCGGGCGACGGCTACGAGGCCGCCACCCTCACTCCGCAGTTCAGCGCGACCGGCCGCTACGACACCGCGGTCACCGTCGCCAACCAGAAGTACCGCTTCCAGGTCATCGACTCGACGGGCGCGCAGATCGCCGACTCCGGCCTGGTGACGGCCCCGAACTGGAGCGTCCCTGCGGGCAAGCTGATCTGGAACAGGAGTTACTACTGGACCGTCCAGACCTACGACGGCACGAACTACTCACCCAACCCCTCGCTGCTCACCTTCTCCACCCCCGTGCCGCAACCGGCGATCACGTCGTCGCTCGCGCAGAACGCGGGACACGGGTTCAATCCGGCGATCGGCAACTACACCCACGAGGCGACCGACGCCGCCGTCGACACCATCGGTCCCGACCTGGCGATCGCACGCGCCTACAACTCGCGTGACCCGCGCCGCAACGGAGCGTTCGGCGCGTCCTGGTCGACCGTCCTGGACTCCAAGGCCGTCGAGCAACTCGACGGTGCCGGGAACGTCGTCAGCGTGAACGTCACCTATCCGGACGGCTCGGTCGTCGGATACGGGAAGAACAACGCCGGAGGGACCGGCACCGACAAGACGTTCACCCCGCCGCCCGGCCGGTTCGCCTCCCTCCGGATGGTCACCGACGGTTACACGCTGACCGACAAGAACGAGACGGTCTACACCTTCAAGCAGGCCGGCGGCGCCAACACCTGGGGCATCACCTCGATCACCGACGCCAACGGGCGGGCACTGAACCTCACCTACACCGGCGGACGCGTCGCCACGATGAAGTCCGCGGTCTCCGGCCGCACCCTCTTCTTCGACTGGTCGACCCCCACCGCGCCGAACAGCGCGCACGTCACCAAGGTGTCCACCGATCCGGTCACGGCCGGCTCGCCGACCTCGGCGTTGACCTGGAACTACACCTACACCGGCGACCAGCTGTCGACGGTCTGCCACGACGGCAAGTGCTACGCCTACGCCTACAAGGGCGGCTCGCCTTACCACAACCAGGTCCTGGACCTGGATCCGTCATCGTTCTGGCCGATGTCGGAGACCTCCGGGACCACGGCCGTCAGCGCGGCCCTGGCCAACGCCCACGCTGATGACGCCACCTACCGCAACATCACGCTGGGCCAGCCCGACCCGCTGATCGGCAGCTCGGCCACCTCGGCGTCCTTCAACGGCACGAACTCCTCGGTCTGGCTCCGCCCCACCTACAAGATCGGAACCGCGGCGCCGCAGACGATCTCCCTCTGGTTCAAGACCGGCACCCCCAACGGCGTGCTGTTCTCCTACGCCCACGACGACCCCGGCACACAGGCCACCTCACCGAGCGACTACACCCCCGCCCTCTACATCGGCAGCAACGGCAAGCTTCAGGGAGAGTTCTGGAACAACACCGACAACTCGCCGATGGTCAGCGGCGCGGCGGTCACCGACAACAAGTGGCACAACGTCGTGCTGACCTCGACCGGCCTGAAGCAGCGGCTCTACCTCGACAACGTCGAGATCGGAAACAAGGACGGCCTGGTCCAGCAGCCCGGCCAGTGGACGAACGTGATCGGAGCGGGCTACCTCGGTTCCACCTGGCCGAACCAGCCGCACTACAGCACGACCGACAAGACCGGCTACGCCACCTTCTTCAACGGCCTCATCGCCGACGTCGCGGTGTTCGACCGGGCCCTCACCGTGCCGAACGTCGGCAACCTCTTCGCGATGGCCAACCAGTCCGCCAGCTATCTGAAGACGATCACGCTGCCGAGCGGCAAGAACCACGCGAGCGTCGAGTACGACAACCTCACCGGGACCGTCACCAAGGTGACCGACGAGAACGGCGGCGCCTGGACCTTCGACGCCCCCACCGTGACGGGCTCCAGCAACGTCTACCGGGCCGCGGTCCTCGGCGGAGCTCCCGCCGACTACTTCCGGATGAGCGACCTCGCCGGGTCGCCCACCGCGCGCAACGAGATCAACGCCGGTACCGCGACCTATTCGAACGTCACCCTCGGCGACACCGGCCCGTTCACCGACAGTAAGGCCGCCACGTTCAACGGCACCTCCTCCTTCATGGAACTGCCGGCCATCGACCAGCTCCAGACCCAGCCGGGCTCGGTCGAGATGTGGTTCAAGATGCAGAAGGGCAGCACCGCGGGCGGCGTCCTCTACGACCAGGAATCCGACCCGCTGCCCGGAGCCACCCAGGTCTCGGGGAGCTTCGTCCCCGCCCTGTACGTGGGCACCGACGGGAAACTGCACGGAAAGCTGTGGGACGCCAACGGCGTCAACAACGGCATGATCTCGACCGACCTCGTCAACGACGGGCAGTGGCACCACGCCGTCCTGGCCGCCGGAACGACCGGCCAGGCCATGTACCTGGACGGCGACCGGGTGGGAACGACCAGCGTTCCCCCGATCTACGCCGCGTCCAACCACACCTACATCGGCGCGGGCATGTCCGGCGGCAACTGGCCCAACCACCCGACGAACGTCCTCGGCTGGTTCCCCGGATCGATCTCCGACGTGGCCTTCTACCGCAATCAGCTCTCCGTCCAGGACGTCGGCCAGCACTACGCCGCGGCCCGGCAGTCCAACGGCCCCGCCCCCGTCCAGCGGGTGACCTTCAAAGACCCTGCTCAGAACGTCCTGGTGAACGAGTACGACCTGAGCAACGGCGGCCGGCAGATCTCGGCGACCGACGCGCTCCAGCACACCACCCGCTTCGGCTACGACAGCAACGGGTTCGAGCGCACCGTCACCGACCCCAACGGCAACGTCACCACCACCGGCCACGACGTCCGCGGCAACGTCGTGTCGAAGACGACCTGCCAGAACCACGCCCAGAACCTCTGCTCGACCGGCTACTTCACCTTCCTGCCGGACTCCACCACCACGACCTTGACGCCGAGCCCGCTCAACGACCTGCCCAAGACCGAGCGCGACGGCCGCTCCTCCGGGCCGGCCGACGACACGTTCCTCACGGTCTACGACTACGACTCCGCCGGTAACAGGACGACCGTCACGAGCCCGCCCGTCCCCGGCTTCCCCGGCGGCCGCGTCACGAAGACCTCCTACACCGACGGGACGACGATCGCCGCGGCCGACACCGGGTTCGCTCCGGCCGGCCTGCCCTACAAGGTCGTCTCGCCCGGCGGAGGAACCACGCTGACGAGCTACTTCAAGAACGGCGACGTCGCCTCGACGACGGACGCAGCGGGCCTGGTCACCAGGTTCACCTACGACGGAGTCGGCCGCCAGCTGACCATGACCGAGGTCTCCGACACCTATCCGGCGGGCCTCACGACGACGGTGGCCTACGACGCCGCGGGCAACCTGAACGAGAAGACCAGCCCACCGGTGACGAACCGGGTGACAGGCGCCGTGCACACCGCGAAGACCACCACGGTCTTCGACGCCGACGGCAACGCCACGTCCCAGACGATCGCCGACACCACCGGCGGCGACGCCTCCCGGACCAGCTCGGCCACCTACAACAGCCACAACCAGGTGGAGACCGAGACCGACGAGCTCGGGTTCGTCACCTCCAGCGGCTACGACCTGTTCGGGAACAAGACCAGCGAGACCGACGCCGAGGGCAGGGTCACCACCACCGAGTACAACGCCAACGGCCAGGTGACCCGGAAGCTGCTCAAGAACTACACCGGCGACCCGAACAACCCGTCCCCGGCGCAGGACCTCCCGCTGGAGACCCGCTCCTACTTCAACGACGGCTCGCCGGCGACGGTCAAGGACGCGGTCGGCAACTTCACGACCTACACCTATTACAACAACGGGCTGACGCGGACGGTCACCAAGACCGACCCCGGCAACCAGGGCGCCTTCGTCGAGAGCGAGACGTTCTACGACGGGGCGGGCAACGCGACCAAGCAGGTGACCAACAACGGGGCGACCACCACGACCCAGGCGTTCGACACCGCGGGGCGCATGTACTCCTCCACCCTGGATCCGACGGGCGTCGCCCGCACCACCACGGTCTCCTACACTCCCGACGACCAGGTCGCCACGACGACCGAGAAGGACAACGGGAACACCCCCATCACGACGTCGTACACCTACGACCCGATGGGCCGGAAGACCAGCGAGTCCCTCGCCGGCGACTCCTCCGGCCACCCGGTCGCCTGGTGGAAGCTCAACCAGACCTCCGGCCGTCAGGTCAGCGACTCCTCCGGCTCAGGCGTGACCGCCACCGCCTCGGACGGCGTCACCTGGGCGGACTCCGCGGCCGCGATGAACGGGACGGCCGGCACCCAGATCGCTGCCAACGGACCGGTGGTCGACACCTCGCAGAGCTTCACCGTGTCCGCCTGGATCAAGCCGACCGCCCTGAACGGCAACAGCCAGACGCTGGTCAGCCAGGACGGTGTGCAGCAGAGCGGCTTCATGCTCCAGTACGCGGGCTACAGCAACAAGTGGACGTTCGTCCGGATGGGCACCGATACCGCCAACCCGGCGAACAACTTCACCCTGAACGCCACCGCCACCCCCGCGGCAGGGACCTGGACCCATCTGGCCGGCACCTTCAACGCCGCCAACGGCCAGATGGCCATCTATGTGAACGGCCAGCAGCAGGGCACCCTCACCAACACGACCCCGTGGAACGCCACCGGACCGTTCGTGATCGGCCGCGGCAAGTGGAACGGCGCCCAGGCCGACTTCGTGAACGGCTCGATGGACAACGTCCAGGCCTACAACCGCGTCCTCAGCCCCACCGAGGTCGGAACGGTCTTCAACGGCGGCCGCAACGGCGGGACCACCGCCTCCTACGACCACTCGACGACCAGGTGGACGCTCGACAAGCGCGGCCTGCCCACGGCCATGACCGACGCCAACGGCAACATCACCGACTACACCCATGACGAGGCGGGCCGGCAGGTCATCACCACCGCCCCGACGGTCAACGCCGAGATCGGCGGCGGCGCGGCCACCCCCGTCCGCCCGACCACGACCCTCGGCCTCGACACCTTCGGCGAGGAGACCGAGACCCAGGACGCCAACGGCAACATCACCACGACCGCCTACGACGCCGCGGGTCAGAAGGTCACCCAGACCTCGCCCGCCTACACCGCGCCCGGCACGTCCACGGTGATCAACGCCCAGCAGACCTGGGCGTACAACAAGGTCGGCCAGATCACCGATGCCACCGACCCGCTGAACGGCGTCACCCACTTCGCCTACGACCAGCAGGACTTCGTCTCCTCGGTCAAGGACGCCAAGAACGGCCTCAGCAAGAGCACCTACACCCGCAACGGCGACGTCCTGTCCACCACCTCACCGTCCGGCGCGCAGACCCAGTCGACCTACGACCACCTCGGCCGCAAGCTCACCGACACCACCCTCGAGCGCTACCCGACCGCCGTCGCCTCGACCACCACCTACGCCTACGCGGGCACTCCCGGCGGCGCGTTCCTCGCCTCGGAGACCACTCAGGCCGGGGTGATCACCAAGTACGGCTACAACAACGCCGGTGAAGTCACCTCGACCACGGATCCGGCGAATGCGATCACCACGATCAGCTACGACCAGCGCGGCCGCAAGTCCAAGGTCCGCCAGGCCGACGGCACCGCCACCACCACGCTCTACAACCTCAAAGACCAGCCAGTGAAGATCGCCGACACCGATACCGACGGCGTCACCGAGCTGCGCTCCACGACCTCGGCCTACGACGGAACCGGCGCCCAGCTGTCGGCGACCGACGCCCGCGGCCACACCTCCCTCTTCACCAACGACGCCCTCGGCCGCGTCACCGCCGAGACCCAGCCGGTCGACGCCGCCAACGGCATCACCACTTCCTTCGGCTACGACGCGAACGGCAACCGCACCCGCTTCACCGACGGCCGCGGTAACGCCTGGACCTACGGCTACAACAGCTGGAACCAGTCCGAGACCGCCGTCGAGCCACCGACCGCCACCTACTCCAGTGCCGCCGACCGCACCTCGACGATCGGCTACGACGCCAACGGCCGGGTAGTGAAGAACACCGCCCCCGGCGGAGTCGTCGTCACCACCGGCTACGACAAGCTCGGCGCCGTCACCGGCAAGACCGGCAGCGGAGCCGACGCCGCCACCGTCGACCGCTCCTTCACCTACGACGGCGACGGCCGCATGCTCACCGCCGGAACCTCCGCGATCGGCACCAGCGTCGCCGCGACGAACGAGACGTTCACCTACAACGACCGCGGCAACCTGTTGACCGCGACCGGCTCGGCCGGTTCCAGCTCCTTCGGCTACAACATCGACGACCTGCTGACCACCCGCACGGATGCCGCCGGTTCGACGACCTACACCTATGACACGGCCAACCGGCTCAAGACGATCCAGGACCCGGCCTCGGGCAGCACCCTCACCTACGGCTACGACGCGATCTCCCAGCTGAAGACCATCGGCTACGGAACCGGTTCCAACTCCCGTGCCTTCGGCTACGACTCCCTGCACCGGCCCACCACCGACACCCTGAAGACCAGCGCGGGCACCACGATCGCCTCGGTCGGCTACGGCTACGACGGCAACGACAACATCACGTCCAAGACCACGACCGGCGTGTCCGGAGCCTCCGCCAACACCTACACCTACGACTTCGCCGACCGCATGATCGGCTGGACCACCGGCTCCACCACGACCGTCTACGGCTACGACGACTCCGGCAACCGCACCCGCCTCGGCGCCGACGTCTTCACCTACGACGCCCGCAACCAGCTCACCTCCGACGGCACCGGCAGCACCTACACCTACACGGCCCGAGGAACCCTCAAGACCGCCACCAAGAACAGCGTCACCGCCACCTACACCAGCGACGCCTACGGGCAGCAGATCACCGAAGCCACCTACACAGGCGGCACCCAGACCTACCTCAGCGACGCCCTCGGCCGGAACATCACCGCCACCGGCGGCGCCGGCAACAACACCTTCGTCTACAGCGGCACCGAGAACACCCTCGCCTCCGATGGCACCAACACCTACACCTGGGACCCCGCCGACGCCCTCACCGGCATCGGCACCCCCAACGGTTCCGGAGGCTCGACGAGCACCGGCGTCCTGGCCTACACCGACCAGCACCAGGACGTCATCGCCAACTTCAAGGCCACCACCGCCCTCACCGGCTCCGCCACCTACGACCCCCTCGGCAACATCAAATCCAGCACCGGCCTCAT
Source organism: Actinocorallia longicatena (assembly GCF_039534125.1). Lineage (NCBI taxonomy): Bacteria > Bacillati > Actinomycetota > Actinomycetes > Streptosporangiales > Thermomonosporaceae > Actinocorallia > Actinocorallia longicatena. The sequence continues at coordinate 151,940 of NZ_BAAAUV010000005.1, forward strand.
CGGAAAACTCGGTTACCAGTCCGACTGGACCGACACCACCACCGGCAAGGTCAACATGGGCGCCCGCTGGTACACCCCCGCCCTGGGCCAGTTCCAGAACAAGGACACCCTGGCCCTCGACCCCGTCCCCACCTCCATCAAGGCCAACGCCTTCGCCTACGCCGATGACAACCCCCTCACCAACCTCGACCCCGACGGCCACGCAGCCCAAGGCGGCATCGCCAAGGGCTTCGGCAACACCAACACCAAAGCCGGCGGCCGCGGCCCCGCGAAGTCGAGTACGTCCAGCAAGAAGGAGCAAGCCAAGGCAAAAGCCAAAATGATGGCCCTTCAGGCCAAAGCAAAGAAGGCGGCGGCAGCAGCAAAGAAGAGAGAGAGGGCGAAGGCTGAAAAGGCCGCTGCTAAAGCAGTATCTGATGGTAAGCGGCGTTCTGCGAGAGTAAAGTCCGCATCGAGCAGCTCGAACAAGGGAAAGTCAAATAGGGGACCGGGTTCGCCGGGGGATGGGCCAAATGTAAAGCAAGCCATTTTTGACCCGCTTGAAAAGTATAGAGAGTGGGTCGACGAACGCTGTCCTCCGGCAACATGTGGCCAGGTTCTAAACGGCCTGATCGAACTTTCGAAGATCGTCATGGATGCAATCCAGGGGTTCGTCTATGAGATGTACATCGTCAATGTGGTCGGATGCTTCAATGGGCCTAACCTGACTGACTGCTCGCTCGCACTGCTAGACGTTGTTCCTCAGGGAATCCTGGAGAAGTTGGTCTTCGGAGTAGCACGGCTAATCCTTAAAGCGGAGCGCCTCAGGGTGTTCCTCAAGGTATTCAAGGCGAGAGCCGGGAAAAGCGGAGAAGAGGCGACCGAGGCCGAGAAAAAGCTCCTTAAAAAGGAGCAGCAAAAGATCTGTAAAACAAACAGTTTTTCCGGATCGACTCTCGTGCTTTTGGCTGACGGATCCGGGAAGCAGATAAGTCAAGTCAAGGTCGGTGACCATATTATAAACACGATCCCAGGATCGGGCGCTTCGGAAATTAACACAGTTGAGAATGTAATTATCACCAAAGATGATCACGACTTTGTGGATCTTAAGATCGGCAGCCTTGCCGAGGGGCGAGGGCCTCCGAAAACAGGACACATCACTACTACCTTCCACCATCCGTTCTACGACGCGACCCAAGCCGCCTTCGTCGACGCGATGGATCTCAAAGAAGGCGATCTACTCCAGCAGCCGGACGGCACCCACGCTACCGTCCTCGAAGTCCGTCTTTACCAGGCAACCATCTCGACCTACAATCTTACAGTCGCTGGCCTGCACACCTTCTATGTGCTCGCAGGGTCCACCCCGGTCTTGGTCCATAACCAAGATCTGCCTTGCGGGGTTCCCGGAGTGGGTGACCTGCCGTCGAAGGTTGTGAACAGTAACATGGGACACGTTGACCTGACCCGCGCCGAACGGGCTGGCTTTACGACGATTCGTGGTGCGCGCGATGCGGTTCGTGATTTGGGCAAGCAGATCGAGAAGTCCGGATTCCCCGAAGGTACGATTTCAGATACGGCACACGCCGATCGGGTACTGGTCCCGATTGGCGAAAAGGGATATGCCGTCTATCAGATCAAGCCCAACGGAAATGCAGTCTTCAAGACAATCCTGGAGCGTCGATGACGGCACAAGACGAAGAGACCTTGAGTGAGCCGTTCTGGAACCTCGGAGACGCTGAGGAGGTGGTAGTGCAAGGTATCCTGAGGCGACGCTTTCCGGTAACCTACTCCCTTCTCGCCGAGGGTCTAAATAATTCGGACCCCATGGAATTGGTCTATCCGGGCAATTCGGACGAGTATTCGGATGTCATTCGAGAGCTGATTGTCCTGCTCGCTCCCGTGAATGGAGATGTTTCAAAGCTCGGTGATGTAGATTTGAAGAACGTCCTCGTTGAGGCGCTGGCAAGATGTTTTGGCGAAGAAGCCGACGGGTTGAGGATAGATCACGCAGTCCGGCTACTCCGGCGACCTTCTTTGGAGACGGATTAGGGTAGGAGAAAGTTCCGCTTGTCTCGCCCGGTAGTTGCGCTGAGGGGCTCTGAACCGATTATTCGACGAGGTTCAAGCCACGCTGGCGGCCACAGTGAGGGGTAGATGTTCGTTCCTGTTGCCGTCAGAGTGGGAGAGTGTTTGTGGAAAACCTCTAACATGCCCTGGTCGTGATCGATTCTGCTACGATCCAGTCAAGCGCGGTGCGATCCTGTTCATCGATTTTGCTGAGGATTCTGAGGGCATTGAATTTGTGGTCGCTGCGAGCCTGTACAAGTTCCTAGTATTTCTACTGGAGGCGGAGCTCGAGATTCTGGCTGGCCCTTTCGCTGGTATTTTTTTCGAAATGTGAGAACCGGAGATTTTCTCATCCGTCGGGGCTTCGTTGTTGCCGTGGAATTCCTGAATTCGGTCCCAGTCGAATGATGCCTGATCCCGCCATCCGTAGGGGCAGGCATCGTGCTTTGCTGGCTGTTCGTGAAAACCCCGCGCCCAAGGCGAGGGAAGGCCCGTCCCGCGAAGGTGCGGGACGGGTGGAAGGACAGGGCGTCAGGTGGTGGGGAGGGATTGGGCCTTGGGGTTGCGGTGCCAGTCGGACCAGGTGGTGGTGTCGGAGCAGTAGGTGCAGGGGCCGGTGAACGCTGACTTCGCGGTGGGGTCGTTCATGAGGAAGGCGCGGAGCCAGGCGGTGGTGGGGCCGCGGAAGCCGCCGCCGTCGAGGGCCGTGGTGAAGTGGGTGGCGCCGCGGAGTTCGCCGTAGACGGCGGGGACGTGGTCGGAGTCGTTGTAGAAGGCGCGGACGAGGAAGGGGAAGACGATCACGTCGTACTGGCCGGCCAGGTAGAAGGTGGGCTCGTCCATCTGGTCGGGGTCGGCGAGGGGGCCGGGCTGGATGGCTACGACCGTGTCGACGCGGGGGTCGATGGCGGCGTTGATGGCGCCGGCGCCGCCCTGGGAGTGGCCTGCGGAGGCGATGTTGGCGAGGTCGACGTGCTGGTAGTAGAGGCTGCCGGGGTCGGTGTCGCGGGCGGTCAGTTCGTCGATGCCGTAGCGCATGGACAGGCCGGGGTTGGACTGGGTGGAGTTGGAGGCGGCGACGATGAAGCCGTGGCTGGCCCAGTGGCGTAGCAGGAGGGTGTAGGCGCCGGGGACGGCGAACGTTCCGTTGCCCCAGATGACCACCGGGTGGCGGCCGGTGAGGTTCTTCGGGCGGTAGAAGGTCGTGATCGCCTCGATGTCGACCTGGACCTCGTACGGGCCCGGGTCGGACCATGTGCGGGCGGCGGACGGGAGGGCGGCGGGGGTGGCGGCGCCTGCGGGGGGTGCCTGGAACAGGGCGGCCGCGACGAGTGCGGTCCCTGCCAGGGCGACGATTCTGCTCCTCATGGCGGTCATCCTGAACGCGGTCGCGGGCCGTGTCTGTCCGCAATCGCGGCAATCCTCAGGTGATCGGCTTGGGCGTTTTCACAGCGGCCGGCTCAGGTGAGCAGGTCGCGGGCGGTGAGGGCGGCCGTCAGGAGGCGGAAGCCGTCGGGATCGGCGGGGTCCAGTCCGGTGAGGGAGGCGATCCGGCGGAGGCGGTAGTCCAGGGTGTTGCGGTGGACGTGCAGTTCGAGCGCCGCCTGCCTGCGGTTGTGCCCGTGCAGGGCGACGATCCGGACGGTCTCCATCAGGTCGGGACGGCCCGCCAGGGGGTCCAGGCGCGCGGCGAGCTTGGTCAGGCCGCTGCCGGGACGGGCGAGCTGGTACTCCAGCAGCACGTCCTCGAGCCGGTACAGCCCGGCCGGACGGCGCAGCCGCACCACCAGGGCGGCCACCTCGCGGGCCTCGGCGGCGGCCGCGGGGATCTCCGCGATGTTCCCGGCGGGGGAGACGGCCGCCCGGGCCTGACGTTCGGCGGCCTTGCCGAGCAGGGCGACCAGTGCGGCCAGGTCGGGATCGGCGGGGCCGGGCAGCAGCAGGGTGCCGCCGTCCTCGTCGAAGGCGGCCAGCACATGGGTCTCGGCGTGCGCGGCGAGCGTCGCCTCCAGGTCGCGCAGGACCCGCCGGGTGTCCTCGATCCCGCGTTCCCGGCGGGCCCGAGGCGGGGTCAGGCGGAGCGCGACGACCGTGTAGGAGGAGGCCAGGGCCGTTCCGGCGCGGGCGGCCAGGTGCCGGGCGGGCTCCCCGGCGAGCAGCGCCGTGACCAGGGCCTGCCGGGCCTCGCGGCGCTCGCCGTAGAGCTGCTGCTGCTCCTGGACGTGCGCGAGGGTCACCGCGGGCACGATCGAGCGCAGGTAGCCCAGCAGGTGGAGGCCGAGGTCGTGCAGGTCGGCGGCGTCCTCGGGGCCGGCGTGGTCGGCGGCGGCCCGCCAGCACACCTCGATCGCCAGATGGTAGGCGGCCAGCGCGGCCTCCAGCGGGACGCCCTGCTCGGCCCGCTGAGCCGACCAGGTGATGATCTCCGCGCGCTCCTCGATGGTCGGGGTGCGGCACTGGCGCAGCGTCGCCAGGATGCCGCGCATGTTGGCCTCGACGGCCAGCCGGACGGGCCCGTCGAGGACCTCGCGCGGCTGGAGGGCGTAGAACGGCACCTGGCGCGCGAACTCCTCGACGACCCGCAGGGCCAGCCCGGGAGCCTGGTCGGCCAGCCAGGAGTGCAGACGGGGCTCGTCCAACGGATCTCCTCTCGCGGGGCGGGGAACCGATCGTCCTCCCGTCGGCCGGGCGAGTCCATGGTCGGCCGCCCCCGGAGGACGGCCCGCCGTTGTGCGCCTGCCCGAGGCGCTCACGACAGGCGCAGGCGCACCGAACGGACGGCCGCGTACAGGGCGGCGATGTCGCGGGGGTGGTCGAGGGACCGCCCGGTGAGGGAGGCGATCCTGTCGAGGCGGTTGCGGACGGTGTTGCGGTGGCAGAACAGGCGTGCCGCGACCTCGGTGGTGCTGCCGCCGGTCTCGAGCCAGGCCGTCAGGACCTCCAGCAGCGCGTCATGGTCGGGATGGGTGGTGAGCGCGCCGAGGACGGTGCCGGACAGGCGCGCCGCGAGATCGGTGCTGGCCACGACGAGGGCGGCGGCCGGGTCGACCTCCAGGGTGGTGGCGCCGCGGGCTTCGGGCGGGAGCGCGGCCCTGGCCAGCTCGGCCAGCCGGAGGGCCTCGGCGGTCTCGCGCAGGCCCTCGTAGTGCGGGCTGATCCCGGTGCGGCCCGAGGAGGCGAGGTCGAGGATCCCGGTGACCTGGGCGGGCGGCTGCCCGCCGGTGAGGGCGATGATCCCGGCGAGGTGGCCGGCGCGGGGCCGCCACACCGACCGCAGGCCGTGGTGGTGCAGGGCGTGTTCCAGGCCGGGGGAGTCGCGACGGTCGGCGACCGCGCACAGGTAGGGGCCGTGGTCGGGCAGGCCGATCGCGGCGGCGGTCCCGCCCAGCAGGCTCCAGTCGGCGGTGCGGCCTTCGAACAGCGCGTCCAGCAGGGCGAGGCGCTGACGTTCGTCGTCGCGGGCCAGGTCGATGAGGGTGTCGCGGTAGACCTCGTTGACGGTCTGCGAACTGGCGTCGCACAGGGCCCAGATCGTCATGGTCAGCGCGGCGATCGCGTCGAAGGTCATGCCGTCCAGGAGCCGGGCGCGGGCGATCATCGCCTCGCACAGCAGCCGGTAGCCGATGCGGTAGGCGTGCAGCAGCGTCCCGATCGGGACGCCCTGCGCCGCGCGGCGGCGGGCGTTCTCCCGGCTGGACTCGGTGCCGATGGGCAGCCCGCGGGCCAGGCAGGTGAGCTGTTCGCGCAGGATCTGCCCGTTGAACGCCCGGACGTCGGCGCGCCGCTCGGGGCCGAGCCCGGCATAGAAGGAGTCCTCGACGACGATCGTGGCGAAGACGTCGTCGGCCAGCCCCTCGACGGCCTCCAGCAACCCGCCCGCGATCTCACTGATCAGCGGGGACACCTCGATCCCCGCGGCCCGCTCGCTCATGGCGCGCAGTTTATTCACGGGGCGGTGCCAAACCGGTTACACGCCGTCCGCCCCGGGTCGGGTCGCGGTGGCGTCGAGGTGGCGGCGGGCCTGGGGGAGGTCCTTGGAGAGAGGGAACTGCAGGTCCAGGCCGGTGGTCTCCAGAAGGCGGGCGACCTTGGGCTGGACACCGCACATGACGAACGGCACGCCGCTCGCGGCGGTCCGCCGGTAGGCCGAGATGAGGAGTCTCAGCCCGCTGGAGTCGCAGAACTCCAGGCCGGACAGGTCGAGGATCACTCCGGTGGGCCCGGCGGTGGTGAGTACTTCCGCCAGCGCCGGGGAGAGGTCGTCGCTCGCGGTGTGGGAGTAGGACAGATCTCCGTGGATGCGCACCACGGTGTAGGGGCCGAGCGGGGAAGCGGTGAGGCGTGGCTCCGACATGCCTGAAACCTTTTCGACGCGGTGGAGATGAACGATCGCCCGCGGAGGGGCCGCGTTCTGGTGCGGCCCCTCCGCGGGTCCGATCAGGAGCTGATGACCTTGTGCGCGGGCCGGCCGCCGCCGCTGATGGAGATCTTGCGGGACTTGGCGTGCTCGGAGATCGGGATGCGCAGGGTCAGCACGCCGTCGGCGTACGAGGCGTCGATCCGCTCGGTGTCGAGGGTGTCACCCAGGAAGAGCTGGCGGGTGAAGGTGCCCGAAGGACGCTCGGAGGCGATCCATTCCACGCCCTCGCCGCTCTGGCGGCGCCTGTCGGCGCGCACGGTCAGGACGTTCCGCTCGATGTCCAGGTCGACGGCCTCGGGGTCGATGCCCGGCAGGTCGAACTGGACCACGAACTCCTCACCCTGGCGCCAGGCGTCCATCGGGACCGCCGTCGGCCGGTTCGTGGTGCCGAAGACCTGCTGGGACAGCCGGTCGAGCTCACGGAAGGGGTCGGTACGCATCAGCATCGCGGAGTTCCTCCTTTGATGTCATGGCCGCTGAACTGACACATATTGATATACCCCAACGCCGTTAACTTGACAAGTCGCCGCTCAACTCCGGCGACGACTCCATTCCTATAGACACTGGTGTCTTTATGGGTTTGCCTGGATGATGTCGGTATGAGATCACTTCGCGTGCGGGCGGTCGTCGCGGCCGTCGTCCTCGTCGGTTCGGCCCCCCCTGCCGCCGTGCACGCCGCGGCGGCGCCAGCGCCGCTGAGGGACGTGCCGCTGCCGTTCCTGTGGCCCAGGGCGGAGGTGTCCAGCGTCGCCGCGGTCTCCGGCACCGAGGCCTGGGTGACCGGGGGGCAGGGGCGGGTCGGCGGCAGCGCGGGCAATCCGGTGGTCCGCCACCGGGTCGGATCGCAGTGGAAGGAGTACCCGCTCGGAGGCTGGTCGGGGAACGGCTACGTCTCCCAGGTCGTCGCGCACGGCGGCGAGGTCTGGGTGCGGGGACTCCAGGATCCCGCGGGAACGGCGCGCCTGTACCTGGCGCGGTTCGACGGGACGGCGTTCCGGCCCGTCGCGCCGCCGGCGGAGATCGCCTCCGCCCATGACGTCGCCCTGTGGGGCGGCCCGGCCGGGGTGTGGATCCGGGTCGGAGTCGAAGCCGGGGAGAACGAGATCCGGCCGGCGCTGTTCCGGCGCACCGGCGGATCCTGGACGGCCGACCCTGTCGTCGAGCGGCTGAACCTGGGCGGGCTGTCGGATCTGCAGGCCGTCAGCGCCACCGAGGCGTGGGCCGGAGCCTGCCGCTGGAACGCCGTCATCGGTGCCCTGGAATCGGTGACGCTCCGGTGGGACGGCTCCACCTGGACCACGCTGCCCCCGCTGCCGTCCGAAGGCTGCGACACCAGCGTCGCGCCCGCCGGGGGCGGCACCGCCTGGACGCTCACCTGGAACGCCACCCTGCACCACTGGAACGGCACGTCGTGGACCACGGCCCCCGCCGGCCCCTTCAGCACCAACGGCAAGAAGGTGCGCCTGGACGGGGACGGCAACCCGCTCGTCACCGTCAACAACGCGATCATCTACGGGCTCGCACCGCTGCTGCGCTACGCCGACGGTCAGTGGCAGACCTTCCCCACCCCGGTCACCACCTGGACGAGCGACTTCTCCGTCGCCCCCGGAGGGCGGATCTGGGTGGCCGGCGCCACCCGGATCGACTCACCCGTGTTCCTCACCTCGCCCTGACGACGGGCGGACCGGCGAGAGGGAAGGACGTCGCCCCGGTGACGTCCTTCCACCGGAGGCGTCAGGGAAGCGGTACGTCCGTCTTCGCGGTGAGGCCGAGGACGGTCACGTCCGTACTGAGGAAGCCGCCACCGGGGAGGTTCCAGTCGCGTTCCTTGAAGGTGGGGTTCTGCCCGAGATTGATCACGAAGGTCCAGGCGGAGCCGTTCCAGCGGTAGAGCGGGTAGGTGGTGGGGCCCCGCGGGCCCTCCATCGGGCAGTAGCACAGGGACGTCACGTAGTAGACGGAGCCGTCGTGCTCGTAGGAGTGGATCGTCTGGACCGAGGAGGCGGTGGTCGCCTCCCAGACGCCGCCCGTGAGGCGGAGGACGGGGCCGGAGCCGGGGAAGGCCCAGATGTCGGTGTCGGAGACGACCAGCTTGGACGCCACCGGGGGAGGTGCGATCTCGGTCCAGGTGGAACCGTCCCAGTGGGTGATCCGGTCGGAGGAGCCGGTCGTGTAGGCGTAGATGTCGGTCAGGGAACGGATCTTCATCCTGCCCCTGAGGGTGTCCGGCCAGCCGGGCGGTGACGTCAGGGCCGTCGCCCACTGGGCACCGGCCGCCAGCTTCATCAACCGGACGTTCTGGCGGAAGACGGTGTCGGAGCCGAGGACCTGGACCTCCTCGCAGCCCGTGCTGAGGCCGACGGACCGGCTCGTCCAGGACTGGCCGTCGAAGTGGGCCGCCCAGGAACTGCTGGAGCCCCACTGGAAGGTGCGTCCGCAGGCCCAGACGTCGGACGGGCCGCCGGAGTCCAGGGAGAGGATCTCGCCTTCGCCCGTCATGCCCGGGGTCGGCTGGGTGGCCCAGCCCGTCCCGCCGGTCCAGCGCTGGAGAACGGGCTTGGGATTGAGGGTGAAGATCTGGCTGTTCGGGATCGGGTTGCCAGCGGTGTCGGTCTGGGGAGTGCTGTTGATCAGCGCCCCCTGGTAACCGGCGAGCCAGGCCTCTCCGGCCCCGGTCGCCTCGACGTCATGGACGGCCCGCTCAGGGCCCCAGGTGAAGTTCGGGTTGATCTGCCGCCACACCGGAGGATCGCCGGCGGCGGGTCCGGAGACCACGGCCGCGGCCACCACCGCCGCCACGAGTATCGCTCGTCTTCTCATGCCCCCACCCTGGGCTCCCCCCACCCACGTTTCATGGGCGAACCCGACGAACTTCCCACCCCCCGTCGTCCGATCCACCAACCCGGCCCAGGCCCCTGGATCTTCGGGGCGTCCGGTGTCCGGAGCAGGACTCATGATCTGGGATCGGTGCGTCTTTCGATGCCTCTGTGGTTTCTCCGGTCCCACGGGTAACTCTGCTGTCTCCTTTCATCATGATTGAAAGGAATGGTGTCCTGGTGCACCTCTGGCCGCGCTGGCATCATCGGGTCATGCCTCAGGGGTCCAGCGGGGATGAATTCGATGAATTCTCGCCTTTGCAGCAGCCGACCACCCTCGGATATGTGTTCTCGACGAGGGACGCCCACACGATCGCGGCGCCGTTGCTGGTCGCGGCGGCCCTGTCGCTGGCGGGTGTGGTGGCAGGGGCCAGCGACGCGACCTTCCGCTGGCCCGGGCCGACGCTCCTGCTCCTCGTGATCACCTCGCTCCTGCTCGTCGCGAGCATTCAGCTGCAATACCTGGCCCGGCAGTTCCTCTATTCCCGGGCCGACATCGACGACTGGTATCCGCCTGGCCTCAGCGGACAGAAGAAGCGCTACCAGCTCCTGTGTAAATGGCAGGGGGACGACTACGCGACGTGGAAAAAATTCAACGACATATCTGTCATGTGTTTCAACGTCGGGACGGTCTTCCTCGGTAGCGGCATCTTCGCCGCCCTGCTCCCGGCGGACGGGAACAAGCAGCCGGGCTGGCGGCTGGTGGCCGCGTGCCTCGTCCTGGCCGCCTCGGTGGCCGACGTCGTGTGGACTCTGTGGCTCTACCGGTGGAACACCGTGACCAGTCTGGAGCGCGGAGACGAGCTCGCGAATCTCGAAGAAGAAGAGGAGACATCATGACCGTCCATGGAATGACGCTTCCGGGCCACCCTCCTGCGCCCAAGAACGGCTGCCGCGCCTGCGGTGCGACGCTCGGCAGGCCGAGCGGCGACGACACCTGGGATGCGTGGAACAGCGCGGCCGACCAGGGCGGACAGGTTCTGGCCGACTACGTCCGTGAACACAGCGGAGTCAGCCACCGCTCCGGATGCCCGTTCAAGGACCTGCCGTTGTCGGTGCTGCGCAAGTTCGCCGGGAGCTGGGACAAGCTCATCGCGCAGGCCCGGCGTCTCTGACACCCTCCGGGCCGTCCTGGCTGACTAGCATTGCTCGGATGGCGGGTACGGGCGTGCGGCGTCGTGGGCGGGCGTGGTTCGGGCTGGTCGCGCTGGCGGCCGGGAGCTTCGTCATCGGGGACGTCCATGAGCGGCTGCGGGAGGCCGTCGCGTGGGTGGGGGGCCACTGGCCCTGGCTGGTGCTCGGGTGGGCTGGGGCCAATGTGGTCAGGTCGGCGGTCGCCGCGGGATCGCTCATCGCTCCCGCGCTGCTGGTGGCTGCCGCGCTGGCCGGGCTCGGGCTCGTAGGCGTGGAGATTCTGATCGACGTGCTGGCGCCGGCCCTCCTGATCACGGTCGGTGCGGTGTTGGTGCGGTCGTCGGCGGAGCCGGGGGTTGGGGCCTGGACGCGGGTCCTGGTGTCGGGAAGGGTGACGGCACCCGCGGAGGTCGGGCACGAGACACCCCACGCGAGATTCGCGATCCGGGCCGTGGCGGGGGAGGTCCGTGCCGATTTCGCGGGCTCGGTCCTGGCCGGGGGAATGGACCTGGAGGTGACGGCGATCGCGGGCCATGTGCATCTGACCGTCCCGAGGAGCTGGCCGGTCGTGGTGCGGACGGCCGGAACGGTCTTCACCCACGTCTCCGACACCGGGCCCCGATCCGGCGACGCGGCCGCGGAGGTCGGGCTGCACCTGCTCGGGCTATGCGGCGCCGTCAGTCTCGTCCGGGTCTGACCGTCCGTGATCGTAGGGGAGGCCGACGTCCTGACCGGCCATCCCGGCTGATATCGACTGGAAGACCTCCCACTCGGAGTCGCGATCGGGCAGCGGGAGATGCAGGGCAGTGACGAGGTCGAAGCGGTGCAGGTCGTAGACGACCCACATCAGGCCCGCATAGGTCTGGGCGGCCGTCACGGCGCCCTTGTAGGCCAGTACGGCTCCCGCAGAGCACAAGAGGGGCGCCCACCAGGTCCGCGGTTCGTCGTGCAGGGCGAAGGCCAGCAGCAGAACGCAGCCCGCGAAGCTGTGGCAGAGATTGACCGAGGCGTCGAGCATGGTCCGGGCGGAGCCCAGCGCCTCCGAGAGCGGTTTGGACATCTGCGGATATATCCGCGGCCACGACGACAGGGTTGTCAGCCCGTACCTCTCTCCCGCGCTGAGCTCTCCGGCCCGCAGCGCGTTGCCCAGCGCGGTGGGCAGGAGGACGTCACCCGGCGGAAGGGCGGCCAGCCGACGTGCGGCGAGGGCGTGCACCCGTGCCTGGTCGGCGTTCCGTTTCAGCCCGCGTACCTGTTCGGGCAGGGTGCGGTTCGCCGCGTTCTCCTCGCCGTCGCCGTCGCCGTCGCCGTCGCCGTCGCCGTCGCCGTCGCCGATGGCGGGAAGGCGGTCGAGGCGTTCCCGTCTGCGCCGCTGGAATTCGACGAGGACCTCGGAGAGGCGGGCGGTGGGCGTCCACCGGTCCCAGTACCCCTCCAGGAGGCGAACGGCCCGGACCTGGAACGGGTGGAGGAGCAGGCCGAGGACGGCGGCGCAGACGCTGATCCCGAGGACTGATCCCACCACGCCTGCCGGGGTCCTGGGCAGGGGCTGCCCCGTCCGGCCGGAGAAGCTGCCGGCGGCGATCAGCGTCCACAAGCAGGCCACGAAGACGGCATGAGGCACGAAGCTCACAGCCACCATTCGCCGCATGCGACGCACCCTTCCCGGGATCCCCGCGGAGCGTCCATTATGGCCGTTCGGCGCAGGCCTCCGGGCTCGGCCCGTCCCGAACGGCCACCGTCCGACGCGGCCGTGGGACGGCTCAGGTGGGGAGGTCGCTGTCGCCTTCGAGGTTCTCGATCACCTGGCGGAGGACGTTGATCATGGTGACGAAGTCGGCGGGGTCGATGTTCTGGAGCATCTTTGTGTGGACCTCGGCGTTGCGGTCGCGGGCTCGGTCCAGGGCGAGACGGCCGGCGTCGGTGAGGGCGAAGGTGCCGTTCTCCACGAGCCATCCGCGGGCGATCAGGTCGTCGTAGACGTCGTCGAACGTGCCGGTGGGCATGAAGTCGGCGAAGCGGCTCAGCTTCGTGGTCAGGGTGGTCCGGTTCCAGGTGCCGGGGGCTCCCGACACGTGGTTCAGGGTCCACCAGTGGGGTTGGGTCAGGGCCTCCACGGCGAGGGCTCCGCGGATTCCCGCCAGGACCCTCTTGGACGCCTCCGTGCTCCAGTAACCGGTCGGCTGGCGTGCGACGTCTTCCGGTGCGTAGGTCCTCATGCGCCGACCGTAGAACGTGAAGCGGACTTCAAGTCAACGGGTGGCGAAGACGGGCGCCGACCGCCCCGCGAGGAGAGTCCGGTCCTGGACACGGCGGCAACGGGGCGCGGCGGAGGGGCGTCGAAGTGGTGCGGTGAGGAGGAGCGATGGTCGCGGAAGCGCTGGTGGCGGGGGATCCGCAGGAGATCGGGGGGTACTGGCTGGCGGGGCGGCTGGGCGCCGGGGGACAGGGCGTGGTCTACGAGGCGTACGGAGCCGACGGGGTGCGGGTGGCGGTCAAGGCGCTGCACGGGGAGTACGCAGGGAAGGGGCTCTCCCGGGAGGCCGCGGCCGTCGGGCAGGTGGCGTCGTTCTGCACGGCCAGGGTGATCGAGGTCGAGGCGGAGGGGGCGCGGCCGTACATCGTCAGCGAGTTCGTGCCGGGCCCGGATCTCGCGGCGGCGGTCGACGCGGGCGGGCCGCTGGAGGAGGGGGATCTGCTCCGGCTGGCGATCGGGATCGCCACCGCGCTCGTCGCGATCCACCGGGCCGGGGTCGTGCACCGGGACCTGAAGCCCGCGAACGTGCTCCTGGGCCCCGACGGCCCCCGAGTGATCGACTTCGGGATCGCCCGTACCGAGGACATGTCGCGGACCGCGGCGGGAGTCCTCAGGGGCACGCCCCGCTACATGGCGCCGGAGGCGTTCCAGGGCGCCGCCGCGGGGCCCGAGGTCGACGTGTGGGCCTGGGGTGCGGTCGTGTACTTCGCCGCGCTCGGCCGGCCGCCGTTCACCGGCGCGTCGCTGGCCGTCATCGCGCACAGCGCCCTCCACGACCGGCCGGACCTCGACGGCCTCCCGCCGTCGCTGCGCCCGGCCGTGACCGCCGCCCTCGCCAAGGATCCGGCGGAGCGGCCCACCGCCCACCGGCTGCTGCTCGACCTGGTCGGCGGGGACGGCGCCGCCGACGACCTGCTGGCCGCGGGGGCGTCCGCGGCGGGCGAGGTGCGGCCGCCCGACGAGACGGTCGCCGAACCGTCCCTGGACGAGCTGGCCGAACGCGTCTACCAGGGCCTGGACACCGACGCCAGGACGGCAGCCCCCCGCGTCCTGCTGCGGATGGTGATCCCCGGAGAGACCGCGGAGGGCACGCTGCGCGGCGCCGGGCGCGCGGAGTTCTCCGACGGCCGGACCGGCGAGGACGCCATCGACGCCGTCATCGGGGCGTTCACCGACGCCGGGCTCCTGACCTCCGCCGGAGGCCGGGTCGAGATCGTCACCGCGGCGCTGCTGCGCGCCTGGCCCCGGCTGCGCTTCTGGATCGACGGCGAGCGGGCCGGTCTCGCGGTCCACCGCTCCCTCACCGACGCCGCCCTGCTGTGGGACCGGCACGGCCGCAAACCGGGCGATCTCTACCAGGGCACCCCGCTGGAGCTGGCCCGCGAGTGGGCCGCCACAGGACGCGACCATCTCGTGCTGAACGTCGCGGAACGCGATTTCCTGAGTGCGGCCGCCGCGCTCGCCGGGTTCCGTTCCCGGCGGCGCGCCGTGCTCGGCGCCGTCCTGGCGATGCTGCTCGTGGTCGCGCTCGGCGCGGTCGCGGTGGCCGTCGACCGGGGCAGGACGGTGGCCGCCCAGCGGGACGAGGCCGTCGCGAGACGCCTGGCGGTCCTGGCGGCGGGCCTGCGCCGCAGCGACCCGCGCACCGGGATGCGGCTCGCCGTCGCGGCGGCGAGCCTGGCCGACCTGCCCGAGACGCGTGCCGAGCTGCTGGCCCAGGCCTACCAGTGGGAGGCCGACGTCTTCGCCCCGCCCGGGGTCGTGCGCTCGGGCATCATCTCGGCGCTGAGCGACGACGGCCTCGTCTTCGTCATCTCCGAGCCCGGCCGGGTCCGGGCATGGGACGTCGGCGCCCGCGCCCCGCTCGCCGAACTGGACACCGGGGAGGCGGCGGCCGTGCCGGTCTCGGTCTCCGCCGACGGCGGCCTCGTCGCCCTCGGCTCCCTCACCGACGGCACGCCCAGCCGCCTGTGGGACGTCCGGACGGGCTCCGTCCGGACCCTCGGCTTCAGCTCCGGGGACCGGCGGACCGGCCTCAGCCCGCGCGGCGGCTACCTGCTCGCCCTCGTCGCCGGAAGCCACCAGATCTGGAACACCCGCACCGGAGCCCTGGTCCACCGGGGAAGCGGCCTGGCCGGATGGGCCTTCGCCCCCGACGACTCCCGGGTGGCACTGAGCCTCGACGGCGGCGTGGAGTTCCGCGGCCTCGCCGACGGAAGGAAGCTGCCGGCCCCGTGGCGGTCCGAGCCGGTCGAGAGCGAACCCGGCTCCATGACCTTCAGCGCCGACGGCCGATGGTTCGCGCTGACCCACGAGCGCCGGGCGCGGATCCTCGATCTGACCACCGGCACCTGGCGGCCCGACATCGAGGTCACCGGCGCCGGATGGCCGTCGGTGCGCCTCAGCTCGGACGGCCGGTTCGCCGCCCTCGACCGGGTGCTGTGGGAGGCCGGGGGCGAACGGCCCCTGCTGCGCTATCCGCCGGGGAATCCGCGCTGCGCCCAGGTCCGCTTCATCCCCGGCGACCGGGGGCTGCGCTGTGTGAACCAGGACCACGCCGTCGTCTCGCTCGACGTCGGGACGCTCACCGGCCGCCCGTCCGCGGAGGAGCCGGTCGAGGACGTCTCCCTCAGCCGCGACGGAACGGTCACGGCGACCAGATCGGGGACGGACGTCCGCGTCTGGGAGGCCGGCGAGGAGGCGGGCACCGGCGTCCTCGCCTCACCCGGCTTCGCCCCGGTCGGGCTCGCGGGCTCGCACTCCCTGAAACTCAGCCCCGACGGAACCCTCCTGGCGGTCACCGCCGCGGGAAAGAAGATCGAGATCTGGGACCGCAGGAACCGCACCCTGGTGTGGTCGTTCCCCTACGAGCTCTCCGGCGGCAAAGTCTCGGACCTGGCGTTCTCTCCCGACGCGGCGGCGCTCGCCGTCGTCACCCGCGGTCCCGACGGCGGGGGCGGTCTCGAACTGTGGGACCTCAGGGGCAGGACCCTGCTGCGGACGATCGACGTCCCGGCGGCTCCGGCCGACTCCCAGGGCGACCTGCTCGGCATCAGCGCCAGGCACGCGGTGTTCCGCCCGGACGGCGCCGCCGTCGCCGCGGGCGGCATCGGCCTGGTCGCCTTCCCGTCAGGGGAGCCGCTGCTCGCCGGCCACGACCTCCGGCACATCCTCGCGCTGAGCCCGGACGGGGCCTCGGCCGTCACCGGGAAGCAGAACGACGTCCTGCTCTGGGACGCCCGCACCGGCCGGCTCCGGGGGCTGCCGCTGCGCGGCCACGGCGCCGAGATCACCGCCGCGGCCTTCTCCGCCGACGGATCGCTCCTCGCCACCGGAGACCGGGACGGCGCGGTCCGTCTCTGGGACACCGCCACGGGCCGTCCTCACGGCGGCGCGCTGCCCGGCCACTCCTCCACCGTCCTCGCCCTGGCCTTCGACGGCGCCTCCCTGCTGTCCGGTAGCGCCACCTCGGCCCGCCGCACCCACAACCTCGACACCGGCCGCCTGCTCAGGGCCGTCTGCGCGAGGTCCGGCGACCTCACCCGCACCGAATGGAAGACCCACATCCCCGAGCTCACTCCCCGTTCCACCTGCCGCCCCCCGGGTTGAGGACGCCGATCCCGGCGGGCCCGAGCGGCGGAACACGAGGTCAGCCGGCCTTGCGTGCCAGGACGAGACAGCACAGAGGGCCACCGCCGGGGCGCCGGCCGAGCGCCGGGAGCGGGGCCGTCCCCACGGCGAATCCGGCCGCCGCCAGCTCGTCGAGGATCGGGTGGAGCGGCTGCGTGCGGTAGTACATGACGAACGGGGGGCGCCGCACGGTGTTGCGGGCGCGCATGGCGAGGTCGAAGGCGAGCAGCATCCAGTACCAGCGCGAGGTGACGGGCTGCGGGGCGCTGAGCGGGAAGGCGAACAGGCCGCCGGGCAGCAGGGCGCGGTGCACCCCCGCGAAGAGCGCGGGACGTTCGGCGGGGAGGAAGTGCCCGAGCGCTCCGAAGCTGACGGCGAGGCCGAATTCCTCGCGGAACGGCAGCTCCCGGACATCGGCCCGGACCCACGCGACGTCCGGACGCGCCCCGCGCGCCTGCGCGAGCATGCCGGCGCTGAAGTCGACCCCGGTGATCTGTTCGCCGCACAGTGGATCCAGGACCCGCAGGCCCGCCCCGGTGCCGCAGCACACGTCCAGCCCCCGGCCGAACGGCCCGAGCGGGCGCAGGGCCTCGGCGGTCGCGTCGAGAACGCTCCCGGGAGTGCGGAAGGGCGTGTGGTCGAATTTCGGGGCGAGCAGGTCGTAGCCGTCCTCGACCGAGGACAGCGCCTGAACCGCCAGCTCCCGCAGGGACGGACCTCGAGGTGAGAACACCGCCCAAGGCTACTTCCGCGGCGCGACGGAACGTCGAGAACCCCGCGCGGCGAAAGCCCCGCCCGTCCGGTCTGACCCCGCGGGTGTCCGCGCGGACGGTCCGGGCATGCCGAAGGCATGATCGCACGCATCTGGCGCGGGACCGTGCGCCTCGAGAACGCCGAGGCTTATGCCGCCTACATCGACGGGACCGGAATCGCGGAGTACCGCCGGACGCCCGGAAACCGGCTGGCTCTCATGCTCCGCCGCGACCACGGCGACCGCACCGAGTTCATCACCTTCACCCTCTGGGACTCGTGGGAGTCCATCAGGGCCTTCGCCGGCCCCGACCCCGAGAAGGCCGTCTACTACCCGAAGGACGACGCCTACCTCCTCGACCGCGCCGAGACCGTCGAGCACTACGAGGTCACCTCCGCGTCGGGGCTCCCCGTCCTCTGACCCGTCAGGGTGCCGGACGGAGCGCGCGGGCGAGCGTGCGCGCGGTGCGGGCCACGATCCTTTCGCCGGGGTCGGCACCGGCGCGCTGCTCCGTGACCGGCGAGGCGGACCGCCCTTCGCCTCCGGACCGCCCGCACAGGCCGACAGCGCGAACAGGCAGGCTCCCGCCGCGAAGAGGATTCTCGACGGCGCCGACGGTCCCCCTCTTCGATCACGCGACGGGCGCGTCGTGGTCCGCCGGGGAGGTATGCCGGGACAACTCCTCGCACTCCGGCGAGTCCGCCCTCAGATCCATCCGCTCCACGCTGGAGCCGGCGCCCAGGGGAACGCTCAGAGCGTACCGAACACATCGATCGAGCCCGGGATCACGAGGATCGACCCGGTAGTAGGCGGTGATCAGCAACCGCCCCGCCGTCCGTGTCGCCGTCCAGTGCGGATCAAGCGAGGTCGCGGCCTCCCCGGCGGTGACGGCACCATCGGCCGCGGCCCGCCTGAGCCTCCCCGGCGCCTCCTCGACCAGCCGCAGATTGTTCTCGACATCCGCCTTCCGAACCCGATCGGCGCCCCGCGGCAGCTCGACGTTCCACCACCACCCGACGGCCCCGACGACGAGCGACCCGAGCAGGACGACGAGGAGAACCACCCGCCCGAAACCGCGCGCCGCCCTTCCCAGGCTGCTCTCCATCGCCTGACCTCCCGCAGTGACGGACATTCCAGCCTATTTCGGAATGGCGGATGCCGGAAACCCGGTGGCGCACCGAGCTCCGGCTTCTCGAACGGATCTCCGGAGGCACCTGCATCCCGGTCATCCACGGCGACGCTCACCGCTGAGCCGGGACGGCCGCATCAGCGCGGGCGGGCCCGCCGCGCGCAGGACGTGAAGCGGGGTCAGCGGCGGCGTCGGGGGGCGGGGCGCCGGGGCTTCTTCGGGGGGTCGGCGGGGCGGCCTCGGGAGCTGTTGGGGGTGCGGCCGCGGATGATGCCGATGAGTTCTTCGATGAGGTCGGTGGTGGGGGGGTCGGGCCAGGTCAGGGCTATCTGGGACTGGGGGGCGTCCGTCACGGGGCGGTAGGTGAGGTCCTTGCGGTGGTGGAGGCGGGCCAGGGATTGGGGGAGGAGGAGGACTCCGGCTTCCGAGGCGACCAGGTCGAGGGCCTCGGGGGTGGTCTCCGGGCGGGTGAAGGCGGGGGTGCCGGGGCGGGTGGTCCAGGGCAGGACGTCGTCGAGGGGGGCGAAGACGTCCTCGTCGTCGAGGTCGGCGAGGCTCAGCTCGTCGACCGCGGCCACCGCGTGGTCCTTCGGCACCATCACCACGGTGGTCTCCACGTAGAGCGGGATCACGTGGAGGGCCTCGCGGTCGACGGGCAGGCGGGTCAGAGCGGCCTCGGCACCGCCCTCGCGCAGCAGGGGGACGGCCTCGGCGGCCGGGACCTGGATCAGCCTGAGCGGCACCTCGCGCACGCGCTCGGCCCAGACGCCGGCCCACTTGGCGGGCGTCACGCCCGGGGCGTAGGCCAGCCGGAACTCACCGTCGGTCACCGTCCCAGCCTAGCGGTGTCCGGAGGGCCCCTTCGCGCTGGCTACCCTTGATGTCCATGAGCACGTCCAAGGCGAAGACTCCGCAGACCATGAAGCCCGCCACCGCGGCCAAGAAGCTGGACATCCTGCTGTCGGCGGCGCCGGCGCAGTTCCAGGAGGGTGTCGTCTCGCGGGAGGAGCTGAACGCGCTCCAGGCCGATCCGCCCGCCTGGCTGACCGATCTGCGCCGTGAGGGCCCCCACCCCCGGCAGGTCGCCGCCGCCAGGCTCCGGATCTCGATCTCGGGGCTGGCCCGCGGAGGGATCACCGGCCCGCTCACCACCGCCGAGATCGAGGCCCTCCGGACCGAGAACCCGGAGTGGCTCCAGAAGGAGCAGGCCGTCCAGGCCGAGGTCCGCAAGGAGGCCCACCGCCTCAAGGAACAGCGCACCGCCCCGTGAACCGCGGGTAAGGACTGCATCGCTCGGCGGATGGGGGCGTTGGGGGCGCCGAAGGCGGTGTAGGTGCCGGTGCGCTGGACGGCTTCGAAGAACAGGGTGGTGCCCAGGGTGCGGGTGTAGAGGTGGAAGAACGCGCCGGTGGGGGTGTGGTCGTAGAGGATGCCGTGGTCGCGCATGCGGGTGAGGACCGGTGCGGGGAGGTCGGTGCGGGCGGCCAGGTCCTCGTAGTAGTTGGCGGGGATGGGCAGGAGGGGGACTCCGGCGGCGCGGAAGCGGGCGGCGAGGGCGAAGATGTCAGGGCAGGTGAAGGCGATGTGCTGGAGGCCTCGCGGCTCGTGGTCGCCCCGGAAGACCGGGACGTTGAGGACCAGGCGGAAGCCGCCCGAGGTCAGGGCCCTGCTGCGCAGGAGGCCGTGGGGCTCGGGGATCTCCTCGACCGGCTGGAGGGCCAGGCCCAGGACCGAGCGGTAGAACAGCAGGCTCTCCTCGAACAGGTCCACGTCGGGGGAGAGGGCGACGTGGTCGACGCTGTCGATGCCCGCCTCCTCCGGCGGCGCGTCGGAGGCCGGGTGGATGTCGAAGTCGGTGAGCCAGTTCTCCGGGCCCTCGCTGCGGCAGAAGTACAGGACGGTGCCGTCGGGGGCGTCGACGGCGGGCAGGCGGAGTTCGCCGGCGTTGAGGGCGCGGGCGGTGCGGGGGGCCATCAGTGCCTGGGCCCGCGCGGCCGAGCGGGCGGCCTGGACGTCCTCGACGCCGATGACCGACACGGTCACCTTGTCGCGTTCCCTGCGGTGCGCGGGCGGGACGGCGCGGGTGAGGACGACCCGGGCCCGTCCCTGCTGCCAGATCTGGACGGGTTTGGTGCGGTGGCTCCCGCGATAGGTGAAGCCCATCCGGCCGAGCAGGTCGCGGGCGGACAGCTCGGTGAAGGCGTCCACGGTCAGCTCGACGAAGGCGAACTCCTCCGGTTCGGAGACGGCCGGGAGCGCCGTCAGCGTGGGGCGCCCGGGGACCTCCCGGCCCACCGCGTCGCCGAGCGCGATCAGTGAGCGCATCGCGTCGACGGCCGTGTGCTCCGGGTCGGCCTGCCGGAAGACGTCGTTGAAGACCTCCAGGGACAGCGGGCCGTCGTACCCGGTCCTGAGGACGGCCGCGGTGAACTCGCGCAGCGCCAGCACGCCCTGACCGGGGAAGCAGCGGTAGTGGCGGCTGAAGAACAGCGGGTCCATCTGGACGCCGGGCGCGTCGGCGAGCTGGAGGTAGAAGATCTTCTCGCCGGGGATCAGGGCGATGCCGGCGGGATCGTCCCGCCGGGTCAGGATGTGGAAACTGTCCAGGCACACGCCGAGCGACGGATGGCCGGCCATCTCCACGATCCGCCAGGAGTGCCGGTAGTCCGCCACGTGCCGGCCCCAGGCCAGGGCCTCGTAGGCGATCCGCACCCCGTGCTCGCTCGCGAGATCGGCGAGCCGGTGGAGCTGCTCGGCGGCGAGAGCGTCGTCGTCGATCGTGGGGCCGGAGACGTTCGAGCAGACCAGGAGGGTCGTGGCGCCGAGCCGCTCCATCACGCCGAACTTCTGCGCGGCCCGGCGCATCACCCGCTCGAAGTGCTTTTCCGGCAGCGCCTCGGCGTCCCGGAACGGCTGGTAGAGGTCGATGGACAGGCCGAGGTCGCGGGCCTGGTCCCGGATCGCCTCCGGTCCGAGCGGGCAGGTGAGCAGGTCGTTGTCGAACAGCTCGATCCCGTCGAAACCCGCGGCGGCGACGGCCGTCAGCTTCTCGACCAGGGTGCCGCTGAGCGAGACGGTGGCGATGGACCTGCGCACGAATGCCTCCAAAGGTACTAACTGGTTCGTACATTAGAGGCCCGCGGAAGCCGCCGTCTAGACGACCGGACGCCCCACGCCCGTCAGGTAGGCGACGACCATCTCGCCGATCATCGTCCGGTAGTGGGCGCGGCGATCGGCCCCGGCGAGATCGCGGTCGAACAGCGTCTGGAACGTGTGCCGGTTGGCGACGCTGAACACGCAGAACGAGCTGATCATCATATGGACGTCGATGGCGTCGACGTCGGTGGTGAAGCTCCCGTCGGCCTTGCCCGCGGTGAGGATCCTCGTGATCAGGTCGATGGCGGGGGCGCCGAGGTTCGCCAGGACCTCGGACGTGCGCAGGTGCTGGGCCTCGTGGACGTTCTCGATGCTGACCAGCCGGATGAAGTCCTGGTGGTCGAGGTGGTGGTCGTAGGTGAGCTCGGCCAGCCGCCGGATGGCGTCGAGGGGCGCGAGGTGGTCCACGTCGATCGCGGCCTCGGCCTTCCTGACCTCGGTGTAGGCGCGTTCCAGGACGGCCACGAACAGCTGCTCCTTGCCGCCGAAGTAGTAGTAGATCATCCGCTTGGTGGTGCGGGTGAGGGCGGCGATCTCGTCGACCCTCGCTCCGTCGTAGCCGAGGCGGGCGAACTCCCTGGCCGCCACGTCGAGGATCTCGGTCCTGGTGCGCTCGGGGTCCCTCTGCCGTTCCGGTGCGGACGCGGGTCGTGCGGCGGTCATGAGACTCCCCGTGTGGCCGTTGCGGTTCAGCGGCACAGTGTAGTCCGGGGCGTTCAGGGGCTGAGGCGGGCGGGCAGGACGGCGCGGGGGATCGGCCCCTTGTTGCGCGTGCCCTGCCCGGTCTCCTCCCAGGCGTGGGCGAGGATGCCGACACTGCGGCTGAGTACGAACAGCCCCCGGGCCAGCGGGGCGGGGAATCCGAGCTCGGCATAGATGATCGCTGTGGCGCCGTCGATGTTCATGGGGACCGGGCTGCTGCGGGCGGCGTCCAGGTGGGCCTCGACCGCGAGCCCGGCGCGCAGATGGCGTCCGGCGACCACGCCGTCGGCCGCGGCGCGCTCGGCGAGGGCCATCAGCGGATCCCGGCGGGGGTCGCGCGGGTGGAACCGGTGCCCGAACCCGGGCACGTACCGGGGGCCCTCGGCGACGGCGCGCGCCGCGGCCTCCGCGAGCGGCGCTCCCTCGTCCTCGAGCAGCAGGACCCGGTCGAGCAGCTCGACGCACTGCTGCCCGGCGCCGCCGTGGGCGTCGCCGAGCACGTTGACGCCGCTCGCGATCGCGCTGTTGAGCCCCACCCCGCAGGTGGCGGCCATCCGCGCGATCGCGATCGAGGGGGCCTGGGGGCCGTGGTCGACCCCGGCGACGAGCGCGGCCTCCAGCAGGGCCGCCCGCGCCGGTTCCGGCAGCTCTCCGCGGATCATCAGCCAGATCATCGACGCGAGGCCGGTGGTCCCGATCAGCTCCTGGACCGGACGGCCCCGCAGCTCGACGACGCCCGGTTCCATGTGCGAGACGTCGGTGGCCCACCACCGCGCGACGGCGCCCGTCGGATCGATCGTCATGACGCCGCCTTCCACAGCGGCTTGCCGGTGTGCTCGCCGAGCAGCGGCGGGGGAGCGCCGGGCCGCAGCGGGAGACCGTCGTGTAGGACCCCGCCGCCGCTGACCCGCAGGGTCCCGGGGCGATCGCCGGGGAAGGGCAGCTCGGTGAGGAATCCCCGGTGGGCGAGCTGCTCCAGCTCGAGGGCCTGCGGAACGGTGACGATCCGGGCCGAGGGCACCCCGGCCGCCGTCAGCTCGACCTCCCACTCCAGCGCGGTTTTCGCGGCGAGCGCCAGGTTGATCTCGGCGTTGAGGGCGTCCCGATGCAGCTTGCGGTCCTCCCGCTCGCGGAAGCGGGGGTCGGTGGCGAGGCCGGGCCGTCCGATGAGGCCGCAGAGCGCGGTGAACTGCTCCTGGCGGTTGGCGGCGATGTTCAGCGGGCCGTCCGCGGCGTGGAAGGTGCCCGAGGGGGCGGCGGTGGCGTTCTGGTCGCCCATCGGGACGGGCTCCACGCCGCTGACGAGGTAGTTCGAGACGGTCCAGCCCATGGCGGAGATCGCGGCTTCCAGCATGGAGACGTCCAGGAAGGTCCCCTCGCCGGTGCGCTCCCGTCCGGCCAGCGCCGCCGCGATGTGCAGGGCCGCGGTCATGCCGCCGACGGTGTCGCAGACGGGGAAGCCGACCCTCAGGGGCACGGTGTCCGGGGTCCCGGTCACCGCCATCATGCCCGACAGGCCCTGGATGATCTGGTCGTAGGCCGGAGCCCGGCTCATCGGGCCGGACTGCCCGAACCCGGAGATCGCGCAGTAGACCAGCCGGGGGTTCAGCCCGCGCAGCCGGTCCCAGCCGAAACCGAGCCTGGCCAGCACCCCGGCCCGGAAGTTCTCCAGCAGGACGTCGGCCCGGCACACGAGGTCCTCGAACTCCGCGCGGCCCTCCGGCGACTTCAGATCGATCTCGACGGACTTCTTGCCGGCGTTCTGCGCCAGGAAGGACGCGCCGAGACCGTCCCGGTTGAGGCCGGCGTCGGGGCCGAGCCGACGGGCGAGGTCCCCCTGGCCGGGCACCTCGACCTTGACGACCTCCGCGCCCAGGAGCATCAGCTGGTAACTGCAGTAGGGCCCGGCGAGCACGTTCGTCAGGTCGAGCACTCTGACACCGCTGAGCGGGGGCATCGCTTCTCCTCTTCGTCCGACTTGCCGAGGGGTACCGGGACGTCCGCTAGCCGGTGCTGAGCGGGTGGTCGAAGCCGCGCTCGGAGATCTGCCGGCCCACGTCCCCGAGGTCGGCGGCGAACCTGGCGACGGCCTCGTCCCCGAAGCGGACGGTGGGTCCGCTGAGCGAGAGCGCCGCGACGACCGCGCCGGAGCGCCCGATGACGGGCACCGCGACGGCGGACAGGCCCTCCTCGCGTTCGCCGTGGCTGACCGCCCAGCCGTCGTGCGCGGCCTCGCCGATCCACTCCCGCAGCCGCTTGACGTGGCCCTCACCGTAGGGGGAGGTCCTGGCGATCCTGGTCAGGAGCGCCTCGGAGGCGTCGCGGAGCAGGACCTTGGAGGAGGCTCCCGACCACAGCGGCAGCTCGTCGCCCACATGGACGACGTGCCGCAGCGGCTGCGGGCTCTCCTGCTGGGCCACGCAGACGCGGAAGACGTCGCGCCGCATGTAGAGGTTGACGGTCTCGCGCTGCCGGGAGCCGAGGTCGCGCATCTGCCGGCGGGTCTCGGGGGGAAGCTCCCAGCTGCTGCGCGCCAGATGGGTCCAGCGCCACAGGCCCGGGCCCGCCATGTACCCGCTCCGGGTCCCCCACAGCAGGCCGTTCTGCTCCAGGGTCTGC
The DNA here is from genome assembly GCF_039534125.1 of Actinocorallia longicatena. Classification (NCBI taxonomy): domain Bacteria; kingdom Bacillati; phylum Actinomycetota; class Actinomycetes; order Streptosporangiales; family Thermomonosporaceae; genus Actinocorallia; species Actinocorallia longicatena. The sequence goes on from NZ_BAAAUV010000005.1 coordinate 176,660, forward strand.
ACCAGCCGGATCACGGTGGTCTTCGCCAGCCCGGTCGCCTCGGTGACGTCCCGGATCGACACCACGGGACGGTCCTCGGTCAGCAGCGTGAGGATGTCCAGCGCCCGCTGGACGCTGCGCACGCCGCCGTCGTTCTCAGTGCTCACCGACCGTACGTTACACAAGGTCCGCACAGCGGGCCAGCAGATCCGCTGAGCGGTCCGTACGGGCCGATGCCAAACCGTTGCCGGAGGGCCCTTCCCTCCCGCCGAAGAGGAAACTAGAACTAACTCACCAGTTCGTACATTATGGGTTCAGGGTCTCAGACGGCCTCGACGGTGTGGTCCTGCGGTGCTGGGAGGGTTGATGCTCGAGAAGATCCTGGGAATGTCCGCCGCGGCGGAAAGGGTGGAGGCGGCCGCGCTGGTGGCCGGAGCGTGGGTCGGCTCGGGTCCGCAGAACGAACGGATCGGACCGTTTTCGGCCCGGGTCGTCTCGTCCGCGCCCCGGGCGACGGCGGGGGACGTCGTGGCCGTCCGCGCCTTCGCCCGGGAGAACGCCGCCGGCGTCGCCCGCATGTCCCCCGCATCGAGGGCGGACGTGCTGGAGCGGGCGGCCGTCGCGGTCGCCCGGCACCGCGACGACCTCGCCCGGCTGCTCGCCCTGGAGCTGGGCAAGCCGGTCAAGGACGGCCGGGGAGAGCTCGACCGGGTGGCCGACACCTTCGCCGTGTGCGCCGCGGAGGCCCGGCGGATCGGCGGGGAGAACCTGCCCGTCGCCGGATGGGCCAGGGGAGCGGGGACCACCGCGCTGACCTTCCGGGCGCCGGTCGGCGTCGCGCTGGTCATCACCCCGTTCAACGCGCCCGCCAACCTGCTCGCCCACAAGCTCGGCGCGTCGTTCGCGGCGGGCAACACCACGATCGTCAAGGCGCCGCCGCAGGCGCCCGCGATCTCGACCGCCCTGGTCGCGCTGCTGGTCGAAGCGGGCATGCCCCTCGGCGCGGTGCAGCTGCTGCACGGTGGCGGAGAGGTCGGGGCCGCGCTGTGCGGCGCGCCCGAGGTGGCGGTGATCAGCTTCACCGGAAGCCCGGAGACCGGCGCGGCGGTGGCCCGGGCGGCCGGCGCCAAGCGGCTGGTCCTGGAGCTGGGCGGCAACGCCGCCACGATCGTCTGCGAGGACGCCGACCTCGAGGCCGCCGCCGAGGTGTGCGCCCGCACCGGATACAGCAACTCGGGGCAGAGCTGCGTCTCGGTGCAGCGGGTCTACGTCCAGGAGACGCGGTTCGAGGAGTTCCTCGCGCTCTTCCGCGACCGGGTGGCCGCCCTCAGGGTGGGGGATCCGCTGGATCCCGCGACCGACGTCGGCGCCATGGTCGACGAGAACGCCGCGGAGAGGGTCGTCGACTGGAGCGCCAAGGCCGCCGCGGACGGGGCACGGATCCTGATCGGCGGCACCCGGGAGGGCGCCACCGCGGCGCCCACGATCGTCGCCGACCCCGATCCGGCGGCCCTGGTCGTCACCGAGGAGGTCTTCGGCGCGCTGGTGGCGGTGCTGCCCTACCGCGGCTTCGCCGAGGTGATCGAGACCTGCAACTCCGGCCGCTACGGGCTCCAGGCGGGCCTGTTCACCCGGGACCTGGAAAGGATCATCACCGCCTGGCGGGACCTCCAGGTCGGCGGCGTGATCGTCAACGGGTCGTCGAACTTCCGGCTCGACCACATCCCCTTCGGGGGTGTCAAGGACTCCGGATTCGGACGCGAGTCGCCGCGCTGCATGATCGGGGACTTCACGCACGTCAAGACCCTCATGCTGCGCGGCACCTCGATCTGGGGCGAGAACTGATGCGGGCGGTCACCCTGCGCGCCCCCGGGCGGATCGAGGTCGACGAGAACTGGCCGGAACCGCTGCTGCGGCCCTCGGAAGTGCTCGTCGACGTCCGCGGGGTCGGGCTGTGCGGATCGGACGCCTCGGTCGTGGCCGGGCACCGGGCCGTGCCCGAACTCCCGTGGGTGCTCGGCCACGAGGCCTACGGGGTGATCAGCCGGGTCGGCTCGGCCGTCGCCGACCGGCACGAGGGCCAGACCGTGGTCATCGAGCCGAACTATCCCTGCTTCGCCTGCGACGCCTGCTCCGCAGGGGCGACCTCCGGCTGCCCGAACCGGCGGATCGTCGGGATCTCCGAACCGGGGATGCTGGCCGAACGGGTCGCGGTGCCCGCCGGGTTCGCCTGGCCGGTGCCGTCGGGCTGGGCGGCCGAGGACATCGTCTGCGTCGAGCCGCTGAGCGTCGCCTTCAACGCCGTCGGCCTCGCCGGGATCCGGCCGGGCGGCCGGTGCCTGGTGCTCGGCGCCGGATCGCAGGGCCAGTTCGTCTGCCTCGCCGCACGGCAGGCCGGGGCGGACGTCCATGTCATCGACCCGCACCCGGGACGGCTCGCGCTGGCCCTCGACCTCGGCGCCCGTCCCGACGACGGCGGCGACCACCCCGTCATCATCGAGACCTCCGGCGCGGTGAGCGCCTTCGAGCAGGCCGTCGACCGCGCCTCCCACGGCGGGATCATCGTCGTCGTGGGGCAGAGCAGGACCCCCGCGACGGTCTCGACCTTCCGCATCGTGCAGCGCCGCCTCACCATCCGCGGTTGCCTCATCTACGACCATCCGCAGGGCTTCGCCCGCACCATCGCCGCGATGACGGGCTCCGGCCTGCGCCCCGGCCGCGTCCTGCGGGCCAGGTACGGCCTCGAGGACGCCTCCCGCGCCTTCGCCGAGTCCGCCGGCAACCCCGGCAAGACCTGGATCAGCCTCGAGGAGAAGCCCGCATGACCCCATCGCATCCCACCGCCGCCGAACTGCTGGTCTCGCAGCTGGAGTCCTACGGCGTCGAGTACGTCTTCGGCACCTGCGGCCACACCAACATCGCCCTCCTGGACGCTCTCGGACGCAGCCCGGTCGAGTTCGTCATCGCCCGGCACGAGCAGGCCGCCGCGCACGCCGCTGACGGCTACGCCCGTGCTTCGGGCCGGCCCGGCGTGGTCCTCCTGCACGTCGGCCCCGGCATGATGAACGCCGTCACCGGCGTCGCCACCGCGGCGCTCGACTCGGTGCCGCTGATCGCGATCTCCGGCGACGTGCCGTCCTACTACTACGGGCGCCACCCGCACCAGGAGGTCAACCTCCACGCCGATGCCGACCAGACGGCCATCTACCGGCCGTTCGTGAAGCGCGCCTGGCACGTCCACCGGGCGGAGGACCTGGCCCGGTTCACCGAGCGCGCCTTCTGGACGGCGACGTCGGGACGGCCCGGCGCGGTCCTGATCAATGTGCCGATGGACCTGTTCTCCCGCCGGATCCCGGCCGTGGAGTTCCCGCTGCCCGCCGTCACCGCCGCACCCGCCCTGCCCCGCGAGACCGCCGAGCGCATCGCCGCCCGGCTGGCGGGAGCCGAACGCCCCCTGCTCTATGTCGGCGGTGGCCTGCGGGGACGCGCCTCCGCGCTGCTGGCGATCGCCGAGCACCTGGACATTCCCATCGTCCACTCGCTGATGGCCAAGGGCACCGTCCCCGACGCCCACCCGCTGCTGCTCGGCATGCCGGGCTTCTGGGGCCTGAAGACCACCAACGACCGCACCCGCACCGCCGACGTCGTCCTGGCCCTGGCCACCCGGTTCGCCGAGACCGACGCCAGCTCCTGGGACCCGGCCCACACCTGGGACTTCGCCCATACGGCGCTGCTGCAGATCGACCTCGACGCCGCCGAGATCGGCCGCAACCACCCCGTCGAGATCGGCGCCGTCGCCGACGTCGGCCTCGCGCTGGAGGCCGTCGCCGAGGCCGTCGCCGCCCATCCGGTGGTGGACCGGCCGGAGCTGCGCGAGGAGATCGGCTCCGCGCGGGCCGAGCTGTTCGCCGGCTCCCGCGAACGCGGCACCAGCGACCGGTTCCCGCTGCGACCGGAGCGGATCCTGGCCGACCTGCGTGCGGCGCTGCCCGCCGACGCCGTCCTCGTCACCGACGTCGGCTGGAACAAGAACGGCGTCGCCCAGTGCTACGAGCTGCCGGAGGAGGGCCGCTTCATCACCCCCGGCGGGGCCTCGACGATGGGGTTCGGCCCGGCCGCGGCCGTCGGCGTCCAGATCGCGCAGCCGGACAGGACCGTCGTCGCGCTGGTCGGCGACGGCGGGATGAGCGCCCAGCTCCCGGCCGTCCCGATGGCCGTCGAACGCGGCGCTCCGGTGATCTTCGTGGTGATGAACAACCGCGCCCACGGGACCATCGCGGATCTGCAGACCGGTCACTACGGAGCCGGGTACGGCTGCGAGTTCACCACCCCCGGCGGGGAGCCCTACAGCCCCGACTTCGCCGCTTTCGGGCGGGCCTGCGGCGCCGACGGGCACACGATCGGCGCCCCCGGGGAACTCCTCCCGGCACTCGCCGCCGCGATCCGGAACCGACGGCCGGCGGTCCTGGACGTACCGATGGTCAACGAACCGGTGCCCACACCCGGGCACTGGAACATCAAGGACATCTACCAGGGTGTCTTTCCCGAGGAGAGGATCCCATGATCCACGTCATCGACCCGTTCGCCGTGGAGAGACCGCTGTGGCTCGGTCTCGACGACGAGGGTCACCGCCGCAAGGTCTACAAGGTCGTCGACGAGCGGCTGCGCGGTGCGGAGTTCCTGACCGGCGGTCTTACGATCTTCGAACCCGGCGAGGCGAGCTCGCTTCACGATCATCCGGAGTCGGAAGAGATCAACTTCATCGTGAAGGGGAGCGGGGAGGTGGTCACCGAGGAGGGCGAGCGCACGCCCTTCGGGCCGCACACCTTCATGTACATCCCCAAGGGCGTCAGGCACCAGCACGTGAACACGGGGCGCGAACCGCTCTGGCTGGTGTTCGTCTACGGCCCGCACGGCACCCTCCCGGCCACCTGATTTCCCCGTCCCCCTTTCACCACCACCCCCCCCTGAAGGTGATGCAATGCCCAGAATGTCCGCCGTCGCCGCCCTGCTGGCCACGGTCCTCACAGCCTCCGCCTGCGGTTCGCCCGGCGGGTCCGACGAGAAGAAGGACCCCGGCACGGGCCCCATCAAGATCGCCGTCGTCAACGCGCAGAGCGGCCAGCTCAGCTCGCTGGGCGCCTGGGAGTACAAGGGCGCCAAGCTCGCCGCGGACGAGTGGAACAAGAACGGCGGGATCAACGGCCGCCAGATCAAGCTGGACGTCTTCGACGACCAGGGCGACCCCACCGTCGGCACGAACCTCGCCCGCAAGATCGACAGTGAGGGCTACATCGCGATGATCGGGACGGCGGAGAGCGCCGTCACCCTCGCGATGGCGCCCAGCCTCAAGGACGCCGAGATCCCGAACATCACCTCGGGCCAGTCGCCCGCGATGCCCGCCCTGGGCACCGGATTCCTCTTCCTCAACGGCCCGACCAGCACCACCTACGACGAGACGCTCGCCAAGCACATCGTCGACGACAAGGGCATCAAGAAGATCGCGGTGATCACCAACAACGGGTCCTACGGCAAGGGCGAGCACACCGCCTTCCTCGAGGCGCTGAAGAAGCGGAACGTCACCCCGGTCGCCGACCAGGTGGTGACGACCGACCAGAAGGACTTCTCGGCCGCGCTCACCGACATCCGCTCCAAGAAGCCCGAGCTGATCTTCCTCGGCGCCGAGGAGGTCGAGTCGGGCCTCATCGTGAAGCAGGCGCGGGACCTGGGCATCAAGGTGCCGTTCGCGGGGGCCGCCCCGCAGGGCACCCCGGTCTTCGCCGAGACCGCCGGCAAGGCGAACGTCGAGGGCACCATCGTCAGCACCCCCTATCTGAGCAACGAGGCCGGTGACGCGGCGAAGAAGTTCGCCGCCGCGTACAAGGCGGCCTACAACGAGGACGCCGAACTCCACGGCGCCAAGGCCTACGACGGCACCAACATCGTGCTCACCGCGCTGAAGACGTCCAACGTCGCCACCGGCAAGGACCTGGCCGACGCCATCCGCGCGACGAAGTACAAGGGCCTGCTCGGCGACTTCGCCTACGACCAGACCGGCGTCGGGATCTTCGCCACGCAGATCGGGGTCATCAAGGACGGCGCCCTGACGGCCGTCGGCTGACCAGCGTCTGCGACGGGCCGCCGGAACCTTGCCCCGGCGGCCCGCTCCAGTACCGAGGAGAACCATGCAAGTCTTCCTGCAGACCCTGGTCGGCGGCCTCAGCCTCGGCGCGATCTACGCACTGGTCGCGATGGGGTTCTCGCTCGTCTACCGCACGATGGGCCTGGTCAACTTCGCGCACGGCAACGTCGTGATGATCGGCGCGTACGTGGCCTCCACCTTCTACCTGACGGTCAAGCTCCCCTTCGTCCCGGCCATGGTGATCGCGCTGGTGATCACCGCGGGCATCGGCCTCGTCATCGAACGGGTGCTGCGGCCGCTGGAGAACAAGGACTTCGACCTGATGCTCATCGGGACGATCGGCTTCGGCATCGTCCTGGAGGCCCTGGCCACCCTGATCTGGGGCGCCACCGGCCGGGCGGTGCGGAACCCCGTCCAGACGGCGCCGCTGGACGTCCTCGGCGTCCGGATCCGCACCTACGATCTGGTCGTCCTCGGCGTCACCGCGCTCGCGATGGTGCTCCTGGTGCTGTTCCTCCAGCGGACCAAGCGCGGTGCCGCCATGCAGGCCGTCGCCATGGACCACGAGGCCGCGACCGCGGTCGGCATCCACGTCGGGCGCAGCAACGCCATCGCCTTCTCCATCGGGGCGGGCCTGGCCGCGCTGGCCGGCGGGCTCGCCGGGCCGCTGCTGTACGTCAGCCCGACCATGGGCGGCTCCCTCGGCATCAAGGGGTTCGCCGCCGCGATCCTCGGCGGCTTCGGCAGCATCCCCGGCGCCATCGTCGGCGGCCTCGGTATCGGCGTCCTCGACTCCTACTCCGCCGGCCACTTCGAGGGCTACTCCGACCTCGTCACCTTCCTGGTCTTCACCGCCGCCATCATGATCCGGCCGACCGGGATCTTCGGAGAGAGAACGGTGAACCGCGCATGACCTTCCGCTCCCGGCGCACGCTCCGGCTCGGCTCCCTGGCCGCCGCGGGCGTCCTGCTGTACGCGCTGCCCTACGGGCTCGGCTCCTACGCCATCCACGTGGTCGACGTCGCCATCATCTTCGCGCTCCTGGCCATGGGCCTCGGCCTGGTCATGGGCATCGCCGGGCAGGTCAACCTGGCGCAGATCGCCTTCTTCGGCGTCGGCGCCTACGCCACCGCGCTGTTCACCACCCAGGCGGGCTTCGGGTTCTGGGTCTCGGCGGTCCTGGCGATGCTCGCCGCGGTCGTCGCGGGTCTCGTGGTCGGGTTCCCCGCGCTGCGCGTCCAGTCTCACTACCTGGGGATCGTGACCCTCGGCCTGGCCCTGGCCTTCCTCAACTGGATCATCAACACGCCGATGGCCGGGGGAGCCGACGGGATCTCCGGCATCCCGGTGCCCCCGCTCGGCGCCGTCGACCTGCGCGACGAGTACCTCTACTACTACCTGGAGATCGTCGCCTTCCTGATGGCGCTCGGCTTCGGCCTGTTCGTCGTGCGGACCCCGCTCGGGCGCCGGATGAAGGCGATGCGGGACGATCCGCTCGCCGCGGGCGCGATCGGCGCGGAGATCCCCAACCTCCGGATGACGGCGTTCGTGCTCGCCAGCCTCTACGGCGGCCTCGCGGGCGTGCTCTACGCCGGGCTGATCCGCTACGTGGCGCCCGAGAGCTTCAGCATCGCCAACATGTTCCTGCTCCTGGCGATGGTGATCGTCGGCGGCCGGCAGAGCCTGTGGGGGTGCGTCGTCGGCGCGGTCGGCCTGTCGCTGATCCGCGAGTGGCTGGTCGACTTCTCCACCTACGCCCAGCTCGGCTATGGACTGGTCGTCGTCCTCATGGTCGTGTTCGCGCCGACCGGCCTCGCCGGGGTGCCCGTCCGGGTCGCCGAGCGGATCGACCGCAGGCGCTCCGCCGACCGGGCCGTTCTGCGGCCGTTCCGGCCCTACGAGCCCCTGGACGGTGCCGAGCACGCGGGGCCCGAGGTCGTGGGGCTCGAGGTCGTGGGGATCAGCAAGCACTTCCGCGGGGTCAAGGCGCTCAGCGAGGTCGCCTTCACCGTGGAAGCCGGCGCCATCCACGGGGTGGTCGGCCCGAACGGCTCGGGCAAGACGACCCTGTTCAACGTCATCAGCGGGCTGTACAAGGCGACCGCGGGACAGGTCGTCATGGACGGCCGCCGGATCACCGACGCCCGTCCCTACCGGCTCTCCCAGGCGGGGATCGCGCGCACGTTCCAGAACCTGCGGCTGTTCGGCGCGCTGACCGTCCGCGACAACGTCCTGGTCGCCCTCGACCGGACCCGCACCCGGTTCATCTGGCGGTACGCGCTGTGGCCGGTCGGCGTCTGGCGCTACGACCGCGAGCTCCGGCACCGGGCCGACGCCCTGCTGGACCGCTTCGGCCTGGCCGACTACGCCGGCGCGACGCCCGGCGCCCTGCCCTACGGCATCCAGCGGCGCATCGAGATCGCCCGCGCGATGGCCTGCGCCCCCCGGCTGCTCCTGCTGGACGAGCCCGCCGCCGGGCTCAACGGTGAGGAGGTCCGCCAGCTCTCGGAGATCGTGCGGTCGATCCGTGACAGCGGCGTCACCGTGATCGTCATCGAGCACAACATGGGATTCGTGATGTCCCTGTGCGCCCGGGTGACCGTCCTGTCCGGCGGCCGGGTCATCGCCGACGGCACCCCCGCAGAGGTGGTGGCCACCCCGGCCGTCATCGAGGCCTACCTCGGCGACGAGTCGATGTCCGACGCGCCGCTGGACCTGCCCACGGAGGTGAAGTGATGATCGGCGAGTACTCCGTCAGGGACCTGTCGGTGCACTACGGCGGCGTCTGCGCGGTGAAGTCGATCAGCTTCACCGTCGCGGAGGGACAGTCGATCGGGGTGATCGGCGCCAACGGCGCGGGCAAGAGCTCCACCCTGCGCGCCCTGATGGGCCTGGTGCCGCGCAGCTCCGGCACCGTCACCTTCGACGGCAAGGACATGTCGGGGGTGCCGGCCAGGAACATGGTCCGGCACCGGATCGGCTACGTCCCCGAGGGACGTCATGTCTTCGGCGGGCTGCCGGTGGAGAAGAACCTGCTGCTCGGCGCCTATGCCCGGAAGTGGAACGCCGAGACCCGCGCGAGCCTCGAGGAGGTCTACGCGCTGTTCCCGGTGCTCGGGGAGATGAGCGACCGGCTCGCCGGCGCCCTGTCCGGCGGCCAGCAGCAGATGCTCTCCATCGGCCGCGCGCTGATGGCGGGGCCCCGCCTCCTCCTGCTGGACGAACCCTCGATGGGGCTGTCGCCCAAGCTCGTGGACGACATCCTCGCCGCCCTCCAGAAGCTCCGCGACCAGGGTCTCAGCCTCCTGCTCGTCGAGCAGAACGCGAAGCTGACCTTCGAGGCCACCAGCGAGTGCCTGGTGATGGAGAACGGCGAGGTCGCCATGACGGGCACCTCAGAGGAGCTCCGCAAGGACCTCCGGGTCCGCAAGATCTACCTCGGCCTGTGAGGCGGGCGAGGGTGCCGGGCCCCGTGGGGCAGGATGGGGTGCGTCCCATGCCGAAGAGGGGGTCGATGCGAGATGGCGGCAGAGCGGCGCGTGCCGACGCAGGATGACGTGCTCGGGTACTTCGAGACGCTGTCGAACTGGGGGAGGTGGGGCGAGGAGGACGAGCGCGGCACGCTGAACCACGTCACCGACGAGGTGCGGCTGGCGGCGGCGCGGGCCGTGCGCCACGGCAGGAGCGTGTCGTGCGCGTGGGAGGTGGCCGTGCCGGGGGAGATGGAGCGCTCGACGATGAGCTGCCCGTGCGCCGCCGACATGCCGGGCGCCGAGAACATGCCGTCGCCCGTGTTCGCCAACGACCGGCGCTGGGGCTTCTCCTCCGAGCGGCTCGGCCTGACCTTCCACGGCAACACCGTCACCCACCTCGACTCGCCCTGTCACCTCTTCTGGGACGGCCTGATGTACAACGGGCGGCCCCACGCGCTGGTCGACCCCGAGAAGGGATCGGCGTGGGCGGCCGTCACGGCGGCGGCCGACGGGATCGTCACCCGGGGCGTCCTGCTGGACGTCGCGGCCGTCCGCGGTGTGCCGTGGCTGGAACCGGGGGAGGCCGTGCACCCCGGCGATCTGGAGGAGGCCGAGCGCCGCCAGGGGGTACGGGTGCGCTCCGGTGACGCCGTCCTCCTGCGCACCGGCCATGGCCGTGCCCGGCACGAGGCCGGTGCCTCCGGCGGGTTCACCCAGGCGGGGTGGCACGCCTCCTGCCTGCCGTGGCTGCACGAACGGGAGGCCGCGCTGATCGGCGCCGACACCCCGCAGGACGTCCAGCCGTCGGGGTACGACGACGTGCTGATGCCGGTCCACGCTGTGAGCCTCGTCGCCATGGGCCTGTGGCTGCTCGACAACTGCGACCTGGAGGCCTGCGCCGCGACGGCCGCCGAGCTCGGCCAGTGGGACTTCCAGCTCGCCGTCGCCCCCGTCCGCTTCGCCGGAACCTCCGGCAGCCCGGTCAACCCGATCGCCACGTTCTGACCGCGATATCCCGCCAGGCTGATGGGTGCAGGCCGGTCCAGGTCCGTTCGACGTAGGCGAGGGCGTTCTCGCGGGTGTCCTCGTGGTGGGCGACGGTCCAGCCGGCGGGGACGTCGGCGAACGCGGGCCACAGGGAGTACTGGCCCTCGGCGTTGACCAGGACGAGGAAGCGGCCGGGCGGGTCGTCGAAGGGGTTCATGGTTTCCTCTCCTGGGGGTGCGGCTCGGGGCGGATCTTCCGCGCGATCACTTCGGCGATCACGGCGAGGGACGCGGGCTCCATCACGAGCCGGTGCTCGACGTCCAGGTCGTGGTTCTCGACGGTTCCGCCGATCAGCGGGCCCCAGTCGTCCGCGCCGGCCGGGGAGCCGGGGGCGCGGCCGCGCAGGGCCGTGAAGAACACGATGTCGCCGTCGGCGGGGCCCGGTGTGTAGGCGTCCGCGATGCGGAGGCCGTTCTCGTAGTTGCGGTACATGGCGACGAGGCCGTCGTCGTCGAGGCTCGCGAAGACGCTGCCCCTGTCGCGCAGCGCCGCCATGATCCGGGGGACGTCCGTGGCGGCGGGGTCGCCCGCGATCTCCTCGGAGATCCCCGCGGCCTCCAGCAGTTCCGGGACGATCTCCCGGTGCGCGGCGTCCAGGTCCTGGGAGTGGAAGGCGTCGATCAGCACCAGCAGGGCGACCTCCTCGCCCGCCGCCCGCAGCTGACGGGCCGCCTCGTAGGCGAGCAGGCCGCCGAGGGAGTAGCCCGCCAGATGGTAGGGGCCGCGGGGCTGGACGCTCCGCAGATGCGCGACGTGGTCGCGGGCGGCGTCCTCCACCGACGTGTGGAGCGGCTCACCGGGGTCGGCGAACCCGCGTCCCTGGAGGCCGTAGACCGGCTGGCCCCCGGGGAGGTGCGGGAGCAGACCGAAGTAGGGCCAGGCCAGGCCGCCCGCGGGATGCAGGCAGAACAGCGGGGGCCGGTCGCCCTCGGCGCGGATCGGCAGCAGCACGCCCGTGCCCGCCTCCGCCCCGGTGGGCGCGGCCGCCAGCGCGGCCACGGTCTGGTGGGTGAAGATCGCCCGCGGGGTCAGCTCGAGGCCGTCCTGCCGGGCCAGCCCGGCCAGCCGCATCGCCGCGATGGAGTCGCCGCCGAGCTGGAAGAAGCTGACATCGGCCGGGACCGACGGCCGCCCGAGGGCCCGGGCGAACAGCGCGGCGAGCCGCTCCTCCGCCGCCCCCTCGGGGTCGCGGCCCGCCGGCCCGCCGCCGGGGGCGGGCAGCGCCCCGCGGTCCAGCTTGCCGGTGGGGGTGAGCGGGAACCCGGGCAGGAACACCGACGCCGACGGCACCATGTACGACGGCAGCCTCGCGGCGGCGAACGCGTGCAGCTCCGCCGCGAACTCCCGGCCGGTCTCCCGGCCCAGCACCGGCACGACGTAGGCGACCAGCCTGCGCTCACCCGGCCGGTCCTCGCGGGCGATGACCGCGCTGCGGGCGACGCCGGGATGCAGGTCGAGACACGTCTCGATCTCGCCGGGCTCGATCCGGAAGCCGCGGATCTTCACCTGGTGATCGGCCCGTGCCACGTACTCCAGCAGTCCGTCCCCGGTCCGGCGGACGAGGTCGCCCGTCCGGTACATCCGCTCGCCGGGCGCCCCGTACGGATGGGCCACGAACCGTTCCGCCGTCAGCCCCGGACGCCCCGTGTACCCGCGCGCCAGGCCGTTCCCCGACAGGTACAGCTCGCCGGTGACACCGGCCGGGACGGGCCGCAGCGCCTCGTCGAGCACATGGGCACGGCGGCCGTCCAGCGGGGTTCCCAGCGGGACGCTCTCCCCGGCCCCCTCGCGCACCGGATGCAGGGTGGCGTAGGTGGTGGTCTCGGTCGGCCCGTAGGCGTTGAGCAGCTTCAGTCCCGGGCAGGCGGCCAGCACCGCGCGCACGGCCGTCGGTGAGGCGGTCTCGCCACCGGTGTGGACGGTCCCGAGCGGGGCCAGGGCGGCGAGATCCTCGGCCGCGATCAGGTTGAACAGCTGGGTCGTGATGAGGGCGAGGCCGACCCGCTCCCCGGCGAGCAGCCGGGCCAGATCGGTGACGTCGGGATCGCCGGGCGGGGCGACCACCGCGACCCCGCCGTTCAGCAGCGGGGCGAACATCTCGAAGGTGGAGGCGTCGAAGGCGTGCGGAGCGGAGACCAGGACGCGTTCCGGACCGGAGCAGACCCTCGGGTCGGTGACGAACCGGACGACCTCGCCGTGCACCAGCCCCACGGCCTTCGGCTCGCCCGTCGACCCCGAGGTGAAGAGCTGGAGCGCGAGCTGGGAGGGGTGCACGTCGACGCCGGGCGGATCCGAGGGAAACCCGGCCAGGGCCGGGTCGGCGTCGACGACCACGACATGCGCAGGACGCCGGAGCCGGCGGCCGCTCATCGCCCGGTCGGTGAGCAGGACCGCCGCGCCGGTCCGGTCGAGGATCCGCCCGATCCGCTCGGCGGGATGGCCGTGGTGGAGCGGGACGCAGCAGCCACCGGCCTTGAGGACCGCCAGCGACGACACGAGCACCTCGGGCCCGCGCTCCTGGAGGATCGCGACGGCGCTCTCCCGGCCGACGCCCAGCCCGATCAGCCGGTGGGCCAGCCGGTTCGCCCTGGACTCCAGCTCGGCATAGGTGATCGACCGGCCGTCGGACCTGATCGCGACCTCCCCCGGACGGGCGGCGGCGATCTCGGCGAACCGGGTGACGACGCTCTGGCCGCCGGGGAGCCGGACGGCCGTGTCCCCGCCGGAGACCACCGGTTCCCGCTCCCCGGGATCGAGCAGATCGACCCGGGCGACGGGCGTCTCCGGATCGTCGGCGATGGTACGGAAGGCCCGCTCCAGCCGCCGGACCAGGCGCCGTGCCTGCCCGGCGTCGAACAGGTCGGGCCGGTATCCCAGGCGCAGCGACAGCCGCTCGCCCGGGACGGCGGCCAGCGCGACCGGGTAGTGGGTGGCGTCGTGGCCGCCCGCGCCCCTGACCTTGAGGCCGTCGAGGTCGGTGGCCTCGGCGGCGGGGTCGTAGGGGTAGTTCTCCAGCACCGTGATCGTGTCGAACAGGACGCCCGCCGGGGTGAGCCGCTGGATCTCGGAGATCGCGAGATGGTGGTGGGACATCAGCCGGGCCTGCTCGTCCTGGAGCCGCGTCAGGGCCTCCCCGAGGGTGTCGGACGGCCGCACCCGGACCCGGACGGGCAGCGTGTTGATGAGCAGGCCCACCATCGAGGCGACCCCGGGCAGCTCGGGCGGGCGCCCCGACACCACGCCGCCGAAGATCACGTCGGTTCTGCCGGTCTCGCATCCCAGGACCAGCCCCCAGGCGAGCTGCAGGACCGTGTTCAGGGTGACGCCCGCGGCACGGGCGCGGGCGGTGAGCGCGGCGGTGGTCCGCGCGTCCAGCAGCAGCTCGGCGGTCTCCGGCCGGACGGCGGGCCCGGACGCCCTCGGCCGGATGAGCGTGGGCTCCTCCACTCCCTCCAGCGCCCTGGTCCAGGCGGCGACGGCGGCCGCACGGTCCTGTCCGGCGACCCAGGCCAGAAAGGACTTGTAGGGAATGAGCGGCGGCAGCCCGGCGTCGTCGCCGGCACTGAGGTAGAACGCGAACAGCTCGGTGTTGAGGATCGGGGTCGACCAGCCGTCCAGCAGGAGATGGTGGTGGGTGCAGATCAGCTGGTGCTCGTCCGGCGCGACCCTGGCCAGGACGAACCGGAGGAGCGGCGGCCTGGTGAGGTCCCACCGGTGCCCCTTCTCCCGCTCGACCAGCCGCGGCAGCGCCTCGGGATCGTCCGAGAGGTCGACCTCCTCCCAGGGCGCCCGGACCTTCCGGTGCACGACCTGCACGGGGTCGCCCTGTCTGCGCTGGCGGAAGGAGACCCGCAGGTTGGCGTGGCGGCGCAGCACCGCCTCGACCGCGGACCGCAGCCGCGCCGGATCGAGGGGGCCCGTCAGTTCCAGGACGAGCTGGGCGGAGTAGACGTCCGCCGCGCCGTCGTAGAGGGCGTGGAAGTACAGGCCCTGCTGGAGCGGGGCCAGCGGCAGCACGTCCTCCAGGTTGGTGGCCATCTCAGCGGGTCACGGCCGAGGAGCCGAGCCTCCAGTCGCAGGTGGCGAGGGCCGATCTGCCGTCGCCGGTGGACCGCTCGACGATCTTCCCGTCGACGGCGATCGAGCAGGAGACCGTCCCGGCGTCGCGGGCGGTGATCGACACCGACACCGGGGAGCCGGTCTTCAGCTCGAAGCTCTTCTCCCAGGGGAGGGCGGCGTCCTTCTCCTTGCCGACGCCGCCCGCCGTCCAGAAGGAGACCGTGCCGCCGGGAGCGGTGCCCTCCGCCCGGTAGACGACGTGGTGCAGGGCGTTCGCCGGCTTCGCGGGCGGAACGGGTTCCGGTTCCCCGGATCCTCCTCCGCAGCCGGCGAGGACCAGGGCGAGCAGGACGAGGGGGAGGTGACGGTTCACGAGAGTTCTCCTGGAAGGGCCGGATGCCGGCTCGGTCGAACGTGGAGGTCGTCGCTCGCGACCACGAAGGCCTGCGCCACGAGCGGATGGCGCTTCAACGTCTCCTCGATCTCGCCGGGCCCGATCAGCGGGCCGCGCAGCGGTGGCGGGTCGAGGGAGGCCAGCGGCCGGCCGGGATCGGCGACGGACGCCCGCAGGAACCGTTCGACTCCGGCCAGCAGCGCGGCGGCCTCGGCCCCGGTGAGCAGGCCGGCCCGGTGGTGCAGGCGCAGCGACGGCCGGGAGCCGGGAACGACCACGAACGCGATCGGGAAGGCGAAGGAGTCGTGGGTCTCGGAGCCGGTGATCCGCAGGCCGCCGGGAGATCCGTCGAGGGTTCCGAGGCCGGACGTCCCGTCCTCCATGACCATGAGCGTGTCGAAGAGCCCGGCTCCGCCGGAGGCCGGCCGGACGCGGGAGGGGCCGAGCGGGTGGTGGGGCAGCAGTTCGGCCTGCTCTTCCTGGAGCCGTGCCAGGAGCCCGGCGAGGGTGTCGCCGGGGCGGATCCGGACCCGGACGGGCAGCGTCCCGAGGAACGCCCCGATCATGTTCTCGACGCCGGGCAGGCCGGGCGGACGTCCGGAGACGGCCTGGCCGAACACCACGTCGTCGAGGCCGGTGAGCCCGCCGAGCACCACCGCCCAGGCCGCCTGGAACAGCGTGTTGACCGTCACGACGAGGCGGCGTGCCAGAAGGGTGAGCCGCCGGGAGAACCCCTCGTCCAGGTCGAGGCGGGCCTGCCGCCGCGCCCCCGGAGGCGGGCCTGCGCGCCTCCGGACGGCGAGGGTCGGCCCGCCGAGCCCGGCCAGCGCCCGCCGCCAGGCGGCCTCGGCGGCCCGGCCGTCCTGGCGGACCAGCCACGCCGGATAGGTCCGGTACGGGACGGGCTCGGGCAGCGTCTTACCGGATCCGCCCGCGAGATAGAGGGCGAACAGCTCGGCGACCAGGAGCGCCCTCGACCGGCCGTCCATGAGGATCTGGTGGTGGGTGAGGATCAGCCGGTGCCGGTCGCTCGCCGAGCGCAGGAGGGCGAACCGGAGCAGCGGCGGCCGTGCCAGGTCGAACCGGCGGGACCGCTCCGCCGCAGCGTGGAGGCCGGCGTCCCGGCCGGCGAGCTCGATCTCGGTCCAGTCCGGAGGGACCTCGCGCGGGATCAGCTGGACCGGACGGCTGATGTCGCGGTCGGTGAAGGCCGCACGCAGGTTCGCGTGCCTGGCCGGAAGCGCCTCGGCCGCCAGGCGCAGCGTCGCCGCGTCCAGGGGGCCCGCCAGGTCGAGGACGAGCTGGGCGATGCCGCCGCCGTCCTCGCGGCCGTCGTCGAGGAAGAGGTCCCGCTGGGCCGGGGAGAGGGGAAGGATGTCCAGCAGGTCCCTGCCGTCCGCCGTCCCGCTCATGTGTCACCTCCCCTCTTGCGCCAGGTCGCCTGCAACGCGTCGATCTCGGACTGCTCCAGTTCGACCAGGAGGTCGGAGCTGGTGAAGGTGCTCGCCGCGCCGTCCCGGGCGTGGGCGGCCAGGCCGCGCAGGGCGGCGAACCAGGCGTCGGCGAGCCCGGCCACCTCCTGCTCGGTGAACAGCCCGCCCGGCCAGGTCCAGATGACGGTCAGCTCGGGGCCGCCGGGACCGTCGTGGACGATCGCGCCGATCTCCAGCGGGTGGGCGGCGGGCAGCGCGGGGTCCTCTCCGGAGGGGAGCGGCTCGGCGGCGGGGCTCCAGCCGGACGCGTCCCTGGCGACCCGGCCGAGGTAGTTGAAGGCGATCTGCGCTCGCGGGAGATCGGCCAGCTCCTCGGCGGTCTCCTCGTTCAGGTACCGCAGGAGGCCGAAGCCGATCCCGCCGTCCGGCACCCGCCGCAGCTGCTCCTTCACCTTCTTGACGGCTCGTCCGGCGGCGTCGCCGCCCGCGAGGATCTCGGCCCATTCGGCCCGCCCGGGGTCCAGCCGCACAGGGTGCAGCGAGGTGAACCATCCGACGGTCCTGGACAGGTCCATGCCGGGGAACAGCTCCTCGCGGCCGTGCCCCTCCAGATCGATCAGCACGTCGGTGCCGCGCCCGCCCCGGACCCGGCGCCAGTGCGCGACGGCCAGCGCGAGGCCGGTGAGCAGCACGTCGTTGACCCGGCCGTGGAACGCCGCCGGGACGGTCGTCAGCAGCGGTTCCGTCGTCCCGGCGGGCAGGCTCACGGTGAGGTGGACGGCGGTGTCGGCGGTGTCGGTCCTGGCGTCGAGCGCCCGTCCGGCCAGGCGCGGGTTGGGTCCCTCGACCAGTTCGAGCCAGGTGTCGAGCTCCCCGGTCCGCCCGGGGCTCGCCGCCTCGGCGGTGAGGCGCTGCGCCCAGCGGCGGAAGGAGGACGGGACCGGCTGGAGGTCGAGGCCGACCAGGGCACCCACGAAGTCGGGCAGGACGATCCGCCAGGAGACCCCGTCGACGACCAGATGGTGCAGGACGAACAGCAGGCGGCCCTGCTCGTCGTCGGCGTCGAACCAGATCAGGCGGCCGGTGCGCCCGGCGGCCGGATCCAGCCGGGCCGCCGCGGCGCCGGCCTCGGCGTGGATCACCTTCAGGAGGGTGGCCTGGTCGAGTCCCGCGACGCGGACCCGGGTGACCAGGCCTTCGGCGGAGGCCTCGGCGGGGATGACGGGGCGGCCGTCCTCGAGACGGAGGCGGAGCACGTCGTGGTGGTCGAGGACCTTCTGCCAGGCGGCGGTCAGGGCGGCGACGTCCTGGCCCGGTGGGGTCCGCAGGAGCATCGACTGGTGGAAGCCTTTGGAGGAGCCGCCGCGTTCCCGCAGCCACGCCATGATCGGGGTGAGGGGGACGGGGCCGGTGCCCGCGCCCTCGGGTTCGGTCTCGATCTGCTCGTCGGCGGTGTCGCGGGCGTGGGCGGCCAGCGCGGTGACGGTCTGGTGCTGGAACACCTCGCGGGGGGTGATGAGCAGGCCGGACTGGCGGGCCCGGGCGACGAGCTGGATGGCGATGATGGAGTCGCCGCCGAGGTCGAAGAACCCGTCGTCGGCTCCGGCGCGGGCGGGCAGCGCGAGGACCTCGGTGAACAGGTCGGCGAGGAGTTCCTCGCGCTCGCTCGCCGGGGCTCGGCCGGAGGCCCCGACCGTGATCTGCGGGGCGGGCAGGGCACGGCGGTCGAGCTTGCCGTTGCCGGTCAGCGGGAGGGCGTCGAGGAGGACGACCGCCGAGGGCACCATGTGCGCGGGCAGTTCCGCCGCGGCCAGCGCCCGGACGGCCTGGGCGTCCAGGTCGTCATCGGCGGGCACGACGTAGGCGACCAGGCGCCTGTCGCCGGGACGGTCCTCGCGGTCGATGACGGCGACGTCGCGGACGGAGGCGTGCCGGGAGAGGACGGCGTCGATCTCGCCGAGTTCGATCCGGAAGCCCCGGATCTTCACCTGGAAGTCCGAGCGGCCGAGGTACTCCAGTTCGCCGTC
Source organism: Actinocorallia longicatena (assembly GCF_039534125.1). Taxonomy (NCBI): domain Bacteria; kingdom Bacillati; phylum Actinomycetota; class Actinomycetes; order Streptosporangiales; family Thermomonosporaceae; genus Actinocorallia; species Actinocorallia longicatena. Next base: position 195,214 of record NZ_BAAAUV010000005.1, read on the forward strand.
GCGCGTCCACCGGGCGAGGTCACCGGAGCGGTACATGCGCGTGCCCGGGGCGCCGAACGGGTCGGCGACGAACCGTTCGGCGGTCAGGGCGTGCCTGCGGTGGTAGCCGTGGGCGAGTCCCGCTCCCGCGACGTACAGCTCGCCGGTCACGCCCGCCGGGACCGGCTGGAGACGTTCGTCGAGCACATAGGTCCGCAGATCGGGGAGGGCGGCGCCGATCACCGAGCCGGGCGCGGTCTGGCAGGCCACCTCGTCGAGCGCGATGTGGGAGACGTGAACCGTGGTCTCGGTGATCCCGTACATGTTGACGAGGACGGTCCCGGGGCGGCGGGCGGCGAAGGCGGTGAGGCGCTTCAGCTCGAGCGCCTCGCCTCCGAAGATCACGAAGCGGAGGGAGAGGACGGCGGGGGCGGCGGCGTCGGCGGCCATGAGCTGGTAGAACGCCGACGGCGTCTGGTTGAGGACCGTCACCCGCTCGGCCTCGAGCAGCTTCAGGAACTCCACAGGCGAACGCGAGACCCCGTAGGGGACCACCACGAGACGGCCGCCGTACAGCAGAGGACCCCACAGCTCCCACACGGAGAAGTCGAAGGCGTAGGAGTGGAAGAGCGTCCACACGTCGTCCGGGCCGAAGGAGAACCAGTGCTCCGTCGAGGTCATCAGCCGGATGACGTTGGAGTGCGGGATCACCACGCCCTTCGGCTTCCCGGTCGACCCCGAGGTGTAGATCACATAGGCCGGGTCCGCGGGATCGATCACCACGCCCAGGTCCGAGCCGTCGGTCTCGGCGGCCTCCGCCAGCACGCCCTCGTCGACGGTCAGCACCGGGGCGGCGTCCTCGAGCGTGGAGGCGATCCGCTCGGCCGGGTAGCCCGGATCGATCGGCACATAGGCCGCGCCGGTCTTCAGGACCGCCAGCACCGCCATGACGAGCTGTTCCGAGCGGGGCAGCCGCAGCGCCACCGACGTCCCGGGGCCCGCGCCGAGGACGCGCAGATGCCGGGCGAGCCGGTTGGCCGCCGCGTTGAGCTCGCCGTAGGTCAGGGACGCGCCTTCGAAGGTGACGGCGGGGGCCCGCGGATCCCTGGCGGCCTGGGCCTCGAACGCCGCGACGATCGTCGGCGGCAGCGTGGCGGGCGCGTCCGTCGCCGGCGCGCTCCAGCCGGTCAGGACGGTCTCCCGCTCGGCGGGGGTGAGCAGGCTCGTCGCGCCGAGCGGGGCGTCGGGCGCGGCCAGCAGCGCGTCCAGGATCCGGGCGAAGCGGCCGAGGAACCCGGCCGCCGTGGCCGGGTCGTACAGGTCGAGCGCGTACTCCAGTTCGCATCCCACCCCGGCGGGGGCGCCGTCGGCGGAGAACCGCTCGGTGAGGATGAGGAGCTGGTCGAAGCGGGCGACGCTTCCCGGCAGCGGCTCGATCTCCGCGGTGAAACCGTCGTGCGACAGGCGGGCGGCGGGGTTGTTCTGGAAGGTGAGGCCGTTCTGGAACAGCGGGTGGCGGCCCATGTGGCGCTCGGGGTTGAGGACGTCGACGAGGCGTTCGAACGGCAGGTCCTGATGGGCGTAGGCGGCCAGGTCGGTGTCCCTGACGCGGGCGACGAGCTCGCGGAAGGTCGGGTCTCCGGAGGTGTCGGTGCGCAGGACCAGCATGTTCACGAACATGCCGACCAGGTCGTCCAGTGCCTCGTCGGTGCGGCCCGCGATCGGCGAGCCGACCGGGATGTCCGTCGCACCGGACAGCTTCGCGAGGAGCGTCGCGTAGGCCGCCTGGGCGACCATGAACGGCGAGGCTCCGCTCGCGCGGGAGAACTCCAGGAGCCGGGCGTGCGTCGCGGCGGGCAGGTCGAGACGGGCGGTGCCGCCCCGGTAGGAGGCCTGTTCGGGGCGGGGCCGGTCGGCGGGCAGGTCGAGCTGCTCGGGCAGCCCGGCCAGCGCCGCGCGCCAGTAGGCGATCTGGCGGTGGAGCGGGCTGTCCGGATCGTCCTCCGCGCCGAGCAGCTCCCGCTGCCAGAGCGCGTAGTCGGCGTACTGGACGGGCAGCGGCTCCCAGGCGGGGGCCGTTCCGCCGAGCCGGGCGGCGTAGGCGGTGAACAGGTCGCGCGCCAGGGGCGCCATCGACCAGCCGTCGCCCGCGATGTGGTGCAGGACCAGCACGGCGACGTGCAGTTCGGGCGCGAGCCGGAACAGGTGGACGCGCAGCGGAGTCTCCACCGCGAGGTCGAACCCGTACCCCGCGGCCCGGGCGAGGGCGACCGGAAGATCCTCCGCACCGATGCCGGCCGCCTGGACGTGCGGAACGGCCGCCGCCGCGTCGAGGATCTGCTGGCGGGGCGTCCCGCCGGAGTCCGGGAAGATCGTCCGCAGCGACTCGTGCCGTCCGACCACGTCCGCGAGGGCCGCCTGGAGCGCGGCGGCGTCCAGTGGTCCCGTCAGCCGCAGCGCGATCGGCAGGTTGTAGGTCGCCGAAGGGCCCTCGAACCGGTTGAGGAACCACAGCCGCCGCTGGGCGTAGGAGAGCGGCAGCACCGCGGGGCGCTCCGCGGCGGCGAGCGAAGGCCGCTCCGCCCGTGCCGCGTCCTCCAGCAGGGAGGCGATCGCCGCGACCGTCGGACGCTCGAACAGCGCTCGGATCGGCAGCTCGATCCCGCGCGCGCGGCGCAGCCTCGCGGCCAGCCGGACGGCGGCCAGCGAGTCCCCGCCGAGGGCGAAGAAGTCGTCGTCGAGACCGACCCTGTCCCGGTCGAGCAGCTCCGCGAGAACGTCGCAGAGCAGGCGCTCCGTCGTGGTCACGGGGGCCCGGTATCCGGAGACCGCGATGGTGAGCCGCGGCTTCGGCAGCGCCGTGGTGTCGACCTTGCCATTGGGGGTCAGCGGCAGGGCGTCCACGACCATGAACACGCTCGGGACCATCGAGGCGGGCAGATGCGCCCGGGCGTGGGCCCGCAGCTCCTCGGCGTCGATGGCGGCGTCGGGGGCCGCGACGACATAGGCGACGAGCTGCCGGTTCTCTCCCCGAGGCCGTGCGGGCGGGGCGGCGGCGGCCAGGGCGTCGAGGGCGGTGCGCAGCGCGGCGGGGATCTCGGGGGAGAACGCGGCGAGGGGACGATCGAGGCCCTCCGCGGCGGCCTCGACCAGCGTCCTCAGGACGTGCAGAAGCCCGCCCGCCGCCTCGGCCGTGAACAGGTCGGCCCGGTACTCGAGCCTGAGCTGGAGGGTCCTCCCCGGGATCGCGAGCAGGGTGAGGGGGTAGTGGGTGGCGTCCTCGAGGTCGGCGCGGACCAGGCGGACGCCGTCGACGGCGCCGTCCATCGCCGAGGCGTCCAGCGGGTAGTTCTCGAACACCGTCATCGTGTCGAACAGGACACCAGTGCGGAGCAGGTTCTGGATCTCGCCGAGGCCCAGATGGTGGTGGTCGAGGAGGCCCGCCTGCTCCTCCTGGAGCCGGGTCAGCGCCGACAGCAGCGACTCCCGCGTCCGCGGGCGGAACCGGACCGGCAGCGTGTTGATGAACAGGCCGACCATGCCCTCGACGCCGGGGAGCTCGGCCGGGCGGCCGGAGACCGTAGCGCCGAACACGACGTCGTCGCGGCCCGTCAGCCGGGCGAGCACCAGCCCCCACAGCCCCTGGACCAGGGTGTTGGCCGTGAGCTGGTGGCGGCGGGCCTGGTCCAGGAAGGCCGTGGACAGCTCCTGCGGCAGGTCCAGGACGAGCCGCTCGGGCGGGGCCGCGCCCGTCATCGGAGCGCCGGGGGCCAGGACGGTCGGTGCGGGCGGCCCGGACAGGGCCTCCCGCCAGGCCGTGGCCGCGGCGTCGCGGTCCTGTGCGGCGAGCCACTCCAGATAGCCCTCGTAGGAGGGGACGGCCGTGGGCTCGATCCCCGCGTAGAGGGAGAAAAGCTCACCGGCCAGGGTCGGTGCCGACCAGCCGTCCAGGACGATGTGGTGGCTGGTGACGAGCAGCCGGGTGCGGCCGCCGCCGGGCCGGAGCAGAAGGAACCGGATCAGAGGCCCGTCGGCGAGGGAGAACGGCCGGATCCGCTCGGCCGCGGTCGCCTCCTCGAGGTCCGCCTCGGTGGTCTCGGCGACCGTGAACGGCATCTCGACCCGTCCCGGGACGAGCTGGACGGGGCTGCCGTCGCGGAGCTGCCCGAACCGGGCGCGGAGCGGGGCGTGCCGGTCCAGCAGGGTCTGCGCGGCGGCCCTGAGCCGGTCGTGGTCGGGTTCACCGTCCAGATCGAAGATCAGCTGCCCGGTGTAGACGTCGGTTCCGCCGAGATTGAGCAGGGACTGGAAGAAGAAGCCGTACTGGAGCGGGGTGAGCGGCCAGATCTCGGCGAGGCCGGGATCGGCCGCCTCCAGCTCGTCCACGTCCTCCTGGGTGAGCCGGACCAGCGGGAAGTCCGACGGGGTGCGTCCGCCCTCGGCGTCGGACAGCTCGGCGAGCGCGTGCTCCCAGGCGTCGGCCAGCTCAGCGGTCCGCTCCTGCGGCCACAGGCGCTCGGCGTGGACCCAGGTGATCCGCAGCCGCGGGCCCTCGGCGGTGTCGTGGACGATCGCGTTGATCTCCAGGGCGTGGCCGAGCCGCGCGTGCGGCGCGGCTCCGCCGGCGGCCGCGCTGACCGACCAGTCCCCCGAGTCCTCGATCGGGGCCCGGCCGAGGTAGTTGAACACGATCCCGGGAGCGGGCAGGGCGGCGAGCTCGGGGCCCGCCTCGGGGTGGAGATGGCGGAGCAGGCCGTAGCCGACGCCGTCGCCGGGCACCCGCCGCAGCCGCTCCTTCACGAGCTTCACCGAGGCGGCGGCGCCGGCGGCTCCGATGCTCAGGCGCACCGGATAGAGGCTGGTGAACCAGCCGACCGTCCGCGACAGGTCGACGCCGGGAGCGAGCTCGTCACGGCCGTGGCCCTCCAGGTGCAGCAGCAGGTCGCCGTCGCCCTCGGCGGAGCGGAAGGCCCGGGCGAGGGCGGCGAGCAGCACGTCGGTGGTCCGCCCGTGGAAGGCGGCCGGGACCGGGCCGAGCAGGGCGCGGGTGAGCCCGACGGGCAGCTCACGGACGACGCTCCGCGCCGTGGCGGCGGTGTCCGGCGGACCGGGGACGGCGGAGGCGACGGCGGGCCCGGTCAGGGTCTCGCGCCAGGCGGGCAGCTCGCCGGTCCGCCGCGCGGCCTCCTCCCGCAGCAGGCCCGCCCAGCGGCGGAAGGACGTGCCGACCGGCTCCAGGGTCCCGCCGGCCAGCGCGGTGACCAGGTCGGGGAGCAGGATGCGCCAGGAGACGCCGTCGATGACCTGGTGGTGGGCCAGGAGGAGGAGCAGGCCCTGGTCGTCTCCGGCGTCGAACCAGACGAGCTGGATGTTCCGGGCCGTGGCCGGGTCGAGCCGGTCCCTGGCCGCATCGGTGGCCTCGGCGACCGCCGACGCGCGTTCGGCGGCCGTCAGCGCGGAGACGTCGACCCGGTGGCACAGCGGGGCGGCGTCGATCGCGGGCAGGACCTCGTAGCCGCCGTCGCGCCGGGCCAGCCGCAGCGCGTCGTGGTGGTCGACGACCGCGGCCAGCGCGCCGGTCAGGTCGCCGAGCCCGGCCGGGGTGCGCACGAGGACGCTCTGGTGCAGGCCCTCACCGGCGCCGGACTCCTCCGACCAGCGCAGGATCGGGGTCGCGGCGACCGGTCCGACACCGGCCCCCGCGGGCTCGGCCGGGAGCTCCGTCTCGGCCGGGGTGCGGGCGGCCGTGGCGAGGCCCGCCGGGCTCTGGTGGCGGAAGACGTCCTTCGGGGTGATCACCAGGCCGTGCGCGCGGGCGCCGCTGACCAGCCGCATCGCGGTGATCGAGTCGCCTCCGGCATCGAAGAAGGCGGCGTCGGCGCTGACCCGCTCGAGGCCGAGGATCTCGCCGAACAGCGCGCAGAACACCTCCTCGCGGGGGTCGCCGGGAGCCCGGTGGGCGGCCGCCGTGAGCGCGCCGAAGTCGGGGGCGGGCAGCGCCGCCCGGTCGAGCTTGCCGTTGGGGTTGAGCGGCATCTCCTCGAGCACGACGACGGCGGCCGGGACCATGTGGTCGGGCAGGCTCCGGCCCACGTGCTCGCGGAGCTCGGCGGCGAGCCCGTCGGCCCGCTCGGCGACCACGTAGGCGACGAGCCGGGCGGCACCGGTGCCCTCGGTCCGCGCCATGACGACCGACCGTGCGACGGCCGGATGCCGGTCCAGCACGGACTCGATCTCGCCGGGCTCGATCCGGAAACCGCGGACCTTCACCTGGTGGTCGAGCCGGCCCAGGTACTCGATCGTCCCGTCGTCCCGCCAGCGGGCGAGGTCGCCCGTCCGGTACATCCGCTCGCCGGGCCCGGCCGCAGGGAACGGGCAGGCGACGAACCGCTCCGCGGTGAGCGCGGGACGGTCGTGGTAGCCCTGGGCCAGCGAGGCGCCCGCCAGGTAGAGCTCGCCGGGAACGCCGGGCGCCACCGGGCGCAGGGCCGCGTCCAGGATGTAGGCGCGGGTGTTGCGGAGCGGGCGGCCGATCGGCGCCTCGCCCTCGGGGTTGCCGTCGTCGCGCCAGCCGACGGTGTAGACGGTCGCCTCGGTCGGCCCGTAGATGTTCCAGATCCGGGCCTTCGGGGAGACCTCCCGCAGCCTGCGCACGAGCCGGGCGGGCAGTGCCTCCCCGGCCAGGACGACGTCTCCGGCGTCCAGGTCCAGACCGGGTTGCGCGAGCAGCACCGCGACGGCCGAGGGGACCCCGCTCATCAGCGTGCCGCGCCAGCCGCCGCGCTCGGCGATCTCCAGCAGGTCCCGGACGATCTCGATCCGGCCGCCGACGGTCAGCGGGGCCAGCCACTCGAACACCGAGACGTCGAAGTTCAGCGACGTCGACCACAGGACGTGCGCGAGGCGTTCGGGCCCGAAGTCGGCGCGGGCCCACAGGCAGAAGTCCGCGACGGCGGCGTGGGAGACCACGACGCCCTTGGGCCGCCCGGTCGAGCCGGAGGTGTAGATGATGTAGGCCGGGTCCCGGGGATGGACGGAGCGGCCCCGTTCGGCGGCGGTGAGCGGGGCACCGGACAGGCCGTCCAGCGGGCCGATCCCGCCACGGAGCACCGCGGACGGCGCCGCGTCCGCGATGATCATTTCCTGGCGGTCCCGCGGATAGGCGGGGTCGACCGGAAGGTAGGCGGCGCCGGTCTTCAGCACCGCCAGGGCGGCGACGGCCAGGTCGGCGGTGCGCGGCAGGCAGAGCGCGACCGACGTGCCGGGACGGGCGCCGCCGGCGATCAGGCGGCGGGCCAGCCGGTTGGCGCGGGTGTGGAGCTCGGCGTGGGTCAGGGTGCCGTGGGCGTCGGTGACGGCGGGCGCGTCCGGGGCGGCCTCGGCCTGGGCGTCCAGCAGGTCCAGGACGGTGCCGGAGGGAGGCTCGGCGGCGGTGTCGTTCCAGGTGCGCAGGACCAGTTCGCGTTCGCCCGCGCCGAGCAGGTCGATCTCACCGAGCGGGGTGGACGGGTCGGCCGCCGCCATGGCGGTGAGCAGCCGGACGAACCGCTCCTGGTGGGTCTCGACCTCCCGCTCGGTGTACAGCTCGGAGTGGGCGTCGAAGTCGACCCGGGCGCCGCGGCCCCGGTCGTCGTCGTAGATGACGATGGACAGGTCGTCGACGGGACCGTTGCCCAGGTTGTGCTGGACCGTCGTCACGCCCTCGAACTCGGGCGCGAAGTCGTAGGCCATGATGTTGACGGTCGGCCCGTGGATCCGGCGGCCCACCAGCTTCAGGTCGCGGATCAGGTCCTCGCGCCGGTAGCGCTGGTGGCGCAGGAGCCGGGCGGCGGCCCTGGACGTCCGCCGGGTGAGCTCCTCGACCGTCATGCCCGGCCGCACCGTCACCCGCAGCGGCAGCACCGTGGACATGTGGGTGAGCGTCTCGCGGGCCAGCGGGGTGACCCGGCCGGTGACGGCGACGCCGAGGACCACGTCCTCGGTCCCGGTGGACTTGGCGACGAAGGCGGCACAGGCGGCCAGCGCCAGCCCGGGGGTCGCGGTCCGCAGGCGGCGGGCGCCCGCGGCCAGCCCCGCGGTCGCGGCGTCGCCGAGCCTGACCGTCCGGCGGCGGAAGTCGCCGGTCGGCGGGGCGGTCCGGTCGGTGAGGCTCACGACGTCGGGACGGTCGGCGAACCGCTCCGTCCAGTAGGCCCGGTCGGCCGCGTACCCGGCGGACTCGCGGTAGGCGGCGTCCTCCGCGAGCAGCGCCCGGTAGTCGCCCTGCCGCCGGGGACGGTAGTCCTCGCCCCGCGCCAGCATCGAGTAGATCTCGGCGGCCCGCCTGCCGAGCATCGCGCCGGAGTAACCGTCGATGAGGATGTGGTGGGCGCGCAGGAACCACCAGTGCAGCTCGCGGCCCAGCCGCAGGATCCGGGCGGTGTAGAGCTCGCCGTCCGCCAGGTCGATCGGCCTGCGCCGCTCCGCCTCGATCCAGGCCTCGGCCGCGGCCCGCGGATCCGGCTCCCCGCTGAGATCGATCTGAACCAGCTCGGCCCGCGGCGCGTCCTCCAGCACCTGGAACGGCAGGCCGTCCCGCTCGCCGAGCCTGAGGAACAGCGCCTCGGCCTCGTGCGCACCGATCTCGGCGGCCCTGTGCAGCAGCTCCGGCTCGAACGGCCCCTCGATCTCGACGTACTGGGCCACGCAGATCGAGGTCGCAGGACTGAGTTGCTGCGCGTACCAGACGCTCTGCTGCGCCGACGACAAGGGAAGGGGACCTGAGAGAGGCATGTGGGGTGCTTTCACGCTGGCAGCGGCCGTCGCTGATACGATGAAACACTAAATGCATCTGTGTTTCATCACGACGGACCCATGAGAGCACACGGGGCTGAGGCCCGCAAGCCCCTGCCGCACCTGCCCCGATCGCCCCTCGGGCTTGCGGGCGGCTCGGGCGTTGTGGGAACGTCGCCGGGCCGGAGGGAAGATCCAATTCGGCCGTCCGTGGTGTGGGCGTGAGGCGAGGAGCCGGCATGAAGGTGCTGATCACCGGTGGTACGGGGTTCGTCGGATCCCATGTGACGCGGGAGCTTCTGGGGGAGGGGCACGAGGTGCGGCTCCTCGTGCGGGATCCGGCCAAGGCCGGCCGGGTGCTGGGCGGGCTGGAGGGCCCGGCGGCGGAGATCGTGGTCGGCGACATGACCGACCCCGCCGCCGTGGCGCGGGCGCTGGAGGGATGCTCGGCCGTGGTGCACTGCGCCGCCGAGATCGGGGTCGCTGGGGGAGGGACGCCGCGCGGCACCGCGAACGTCGACGGTGCGCGGACCGTTCTCGGGCAGGCCGCGGAGCTGGGGCTCGATCCGATCGTGTACACATCCAGCATCGCGGTGCACCTGCCGACGCCCGACCCGGTGCTGACCGTCGGCTCCGCGCTCGCCGAGCCCCTGTCGGAGTACGGCGCGCAGAAGCGCGACGTCGAGCTGCTGGCCGCCGACCTGCAGAAGCGGGGCGCCGCGCTCACGGTCCTGGTCGTCGGCGGCGTCTACGGCCCCGAGAGCCCGCATCTGAACGACAGCCACATCGCCCTGCTCGCGGCCCTGGAGACGGGGATGGTCGCCCCCGAGAGCGGGCTGGGCGTCCTGGACGTCCGCGACCTGGCCACCGTCATCGCGGGCTCGCTGCGTCCCGGCCTCGGCCCGCGCCGCTTCCTGGTCAGCGGCCGCTACGTCACCTGGAAGGAGTGGGCGGAGCACCTGTCCGAGGCGTCCGGCCGCGACGTCCCCTACACGCCCGTCACCGCCGAGGAGATGATCGAACTGGGCCGCCAGTTCGACCACCTCCGCGCCTCCGGCGAAGACGTCCCGCCCCTCTCCGAGGAGGCCGCCGTCATCATGTCCGAGGGCCGCCCCGCCGACGACACCGCCACCCTCCGCACCTTCTCCCTCACCTACCGCCCCACCACCGACACCTTCCGCGACACCCTCACCTGGCTGACCAGAGAGGGCCACCTGGCCTAGGGTGTGCGGTCCTCCAGGGGCGGGCGGAGAGGGCGGCCGACGAGGGCCTGGAGATGGGTGACATAGGTGTCGAAGGCGTCGCGGCCTTCTTCGGTGAGGGAGAACCAGGTGCGGGAGCGGCCGGCGAGGGTGCGTTTGCGGATCTCGAGGTAGCCGGCGGACTCGAGGGCGGCGGCCTGCTTGGACAGGACCGAGTCGCTGACGTTGATGTGGTCGCGCAGGAAGGCGAACTCGGCCTCGGTCAGCGGATACAGCAGCGACATCAGCTGGAGGCGGTTGGGGGCGTGGATGACGGGATCGAGGGTCATGCCGGTGTCTTGGCCCTGGTCCTCAGCCTGTTCTCCAGGCGGCCCAGCGGAGAGGCGATGACCATGACGAGTGCCGTGGTCACCAGGTAGGTGAGGACGGCGGGGAGCGGTGCCCGAAGGGCCGAGAAGGCCCCGGGCAGCGCCTGGACGCAGAACAGGGCGACGAAGATCCAGGCCATGCCGGCGAGGCGCGCGGTCAGCGGCATCCCGGGCAGCGGACGCCGGATCTGCGGGGTCCGCCGGACGGCGAGCACGAGGACGAGGGCGAACAGCGGGATCAGCAGGGCCCCGTAGGCGAGCGCGGGCAGCAGGTCGTCCTGGCCGACCGCGGTCTCGACGAGCATCAGGGCCAGGATCGTCAGCGGCCAGCTCCACAGCGGGATCCCGAGGGGCCGCAGGGAGATATCGCGGGTGCGCTCGATCTCGGCCAGGGCGTCGGCGGGCGACAGCTCGTTCAGTGACGCCCCCTCGAGGCGGACGTCCGGCCGGGGTCCGGCCCGGGGAGCGGGCACGGGCCGGGCGCCGAGCCTGGCCTTGAGCCGGTCGAACGGCCCCGTCGCCGCGGCAGCCGACCCGATCAGCACCAGCCCCGCGAGCACCGCGGGCACCGGCAGCCCCAGCGCGTCGAAGCCCCGGGTCAGCCCGACGACCGAGCCCACCAGGACGCCGATCCAGACGGCGAAGGCCAGCAGCAGCCCGGCCCGCGGCATTCGCGGCTGCGGATCACGCCTGGACAGCCGCGCGAGCGGCCCGACCACCAGGCCCGCCAGCAGCAGTTGCGCGAGCGGCATCAGCACCAGCCAGCCCGTGTCCTCCCGCTCGAGCGCCACCTCGTGCATCACCACGGCCACCACGAGCAGCGCCCAGCTCCACACCCGTGTCCGTCCGGTACCGAGCTCTTCCACGAGACCTCCCCATCATGACTTTCCCTCATGGAAAGTGAAGCCCATGACTTTCCATGATGTCAAGTCAGCACCGCAGGGAACCGTCCCGGGGTCCGGCCCGGTGACAGGGAGAACCCGCGGGCCCCGTGATGGGGAGGCCCGCGGGTCGTGGAGTGCTACAGGTCGATGGTCCAGGTGTTGAGCCTGCCGGTGTCGATGCTGGCGTTGTCCCTCACGCGGAGGGTCCAGGTGCCGTTGGCGGTCTCGGAGGAGAGGTTGACGGTGAAGGTCTGCTTGACGTTGTCGGTGCTGCCGCCGCTGCCGTTGGCCTTCAGGTTGTAGGAGGTGCCGTCAGGGGCGATGAGGTCGATCGAGAGGTCGCCCTTGTAGGTGTGGTCGATGTCGACCGCGACGGTGGAGGTCGCCGAGGCGTTGCCGGAGCATCCGGTGACGGCGATCGTGCTGTTGATCGTCGTCAGGTCGGGGATGTTCTGCGCGGTCGCGTTGGTGAACGGCGGGCAGCCCGGGGGCGCGGTGCCCACGGTGAGGGTGTAGGTGGCGGTCCGGTCGACGGTCGCGCCGTCGGCGGTGACCGTCAGCGTGTAGGTCCCGCTCGCGGTGCCCGCGGGAACGTTGACCGTCATGGCCGAGGTCTGACCCGAGGTGATCGAGGCGGGGGAGAACGAGGCGGTCGGGCCCGCCGGTGAGCTGGTCGCGGACAGGGCCACCGACTGCGCGCTGCCGCCGGTGACCTGGGTGGTGACCGTGGCCGTCGCCGAGCCTCCCGCCTGGGCGCTCCCCGAGGCGGGGGAGAGCGTCAGGGAGAAGTCGTTCTGCTGGGAACCGCCGCAGGCGGCCTCGCCGGACTGCGCGGGCACGCTGACCGCGGCCCAGGCCGCCTTGACCGCGTTGCACTCGGTCGCCGAGCCCGGGTAGAGCGCGTTGGCCGCGTTGACGGTCTCGATGCGGGCCCTCGCGTGGCTCCACGCCGTCACCTTGCGGTTCAGGCCGCCCTGGAAGATCGCACCGGCCTTCTGGATGCCGATGCCGGTCACGGTCGTGCCGTTGCAGGTCGGGCTGGACGGCTTGCCTCCTCCGGGGTTCGAGCCCTCGGCCAGCAGGTAGAACCAGTGGTTCTGCGGTCCGGCCGCCGCGTGCACCTCGGTGCTGGGGATCGAGGAGGTGTAGCAGTTCGGGTCGCCCACGGCCGACGGGTTGTACATGTTGCGGATCGGGCCGCCGCCGACGAGGTCGACCTCCTCACCGACCAGGTAGTCCGGCGGGTCGAGCGCGGCCGGTTCGTTGGCGTAGTGCTCGGTCAGCGCGCCGAAGATGTCGCCGGCCGACTCGTTCATGCCGCCCTTCTCGTTGCCGCTGCCGCCGCTGGAGCCGCCGGGAGTGGTCTGGAAGATCGCATGGCCGAACTCGTGCGCCACGACGTCCACCGAGGTGGCCTGACGGGTGTTGGCCTGGTTGTGGCCGAAGTTGGTGTAGCTGCCGTTCCAGTAGGCGTTGACGTCGGCGAGGCCGACCCGGGCGGGGAAGCCGCTGCCGCTGCCGTTGATGCCGCTGCGGCCGAGCCACGCGCCGAGCATGTTCCACTCGGTCTGGACGGCGTACAGCACGTCGACGCAGGCGGTCTCCAGGTTGGTGCCGCTCCCGTTGCCCCAGGCGCTGTCGGTGCCGGTGTAGGTGCTGCCGTTCTGGCCGCCGCACCGGATGCCGGATCTGGCCGGGTCGGCCATCGAGGTCGCCTGGGTGCTGAGGTCGACGGTGCCGTGGTAGTAGCTCACGTCGTCGGCGGCGTCCTGCACCTCGTCCCACGTGCCGGCGACCTGGCCGCCGGCCGCGTCGACGAAGACGTGCAGCTTGCTGGGCCGGGTGCCCTTCGCACCCGAGACCACGGTCTCGTACACCAGGCGTCCGGTGCCCTCGGCGAGCACCGTCAGCCGGGCCTCGGACGCCTCGTCGACCCGGGTGAGCTGGTCGCGGGAGGTCTGGACGGCGGCGGACGCCTGCACCTTCGGCGTCGTGGCGACCGACAGGGGAGCGGCCTGGGAGACCGAGGTCCCCAGCACACCGCCGGTCGCGTTGGTCGTCACGACGAAGTCGCCGCCGTACACGGGCAGGCCCGCGTAGGTGCGCTCGTACGAGACGTACTGCAGCCCGCCGGCTCCGGACACGACGTCCTTGCGGGCGATCCTGTCCTTGCCGGACACGCGCAGCCGGGCGGGCTTGGTCGAGACCAGGCGGTCGGCCGCGGCGGCGGCCTGCGCTCTGGGCTCAGGGGGGGTGGGTGCGGAGGGGGCGCTCGCGCCGAGGGCGGGGGTAGTGATCGCGACGATCAGGCCGGCGGCGATCGCCAGGGCCCCTGTCACGGTCGGGTGTTTCACTACGGCACTCCTTTGCACAGGCGGGTCTTGCAACGGAGTTGATCCCGTGCGAAAAATGATGTCAATGCCGCAGTTGATACTGAATTTTCAGGAACGTTCCCTCAACTACTGAAAGGTTTTCGACGAGGGCGGCAGCGGAGATCTACGGCTTCCTGGAGTGACGGTGCATCAGATCCACGGGCCGGGGGCGACGCTCGACGACGTGCTGCGCACGGGCCCCTTCCACCGCGCGCTCCACCTGGCGATCCAGGCGCGCGGACTCACCCTTGAACGTCTTCACGCCCGGCTGCGCGGCCAGGGTCTCCAGGTGAGCGTGTCCAGCCTGAGCTACTGGCAGCGCGGCCGGTGCCGACCGGAACGCGCCACCTCGCTGCGCGCCGTACGGGCGCTGGAGGACATTCTCGAATTGCCTTCCGGATCACTCATCGCCCTGCTCGGTGCCGGCGCCGACCGCATTCCCGGCTCGCTTTCCTACAGCGACGTCTGCCCCGTCCACGCCGAGCTGGACGATCTGCTGAACGAGATCCAGAATCCGGTCGACGGCCGGCTCGAGACCCTGTGCCACCACGAGTCGGTGACCATCGGTGCCGACCGGGGCGAGCGGTCGGCCCACTCCCGGGTCGTCTTCAGGGCCCGGGCCGACCACGTCGACCGGTACGTGGCCGTGCACCACTGCGAGGACGGCCCGGCCTTCGAGGGGTTCGAAGGGCGCCTGTGCCGGCAGGGCCGGGTCCGGTCCCTGCCGGCCGAGGGCCTGACGGTCGTGGAGCTCGTCTTCGACCATCCGCTGGCCAAGGGGGAGACCTACGTCCTCGAATACGAGTTCTTCCACACCGCGGACCTCCCCGAGTCGACCCGTTACGTCCGGGGCTTCCGGTTCCCGGCCCGCGAATACCTCCTGCACATAGCCTTCGACACCGCCGCGGAGCCCAAACGCTGCTACCAGACCCACCAGGCGACCCTCCGGTCGCCGTCCACCGACCTCCGGTCCCTGCGGCTCGACAACTGGAACACCGTCCACCAGCTCTCCCAGGACCTGACGCCCGGCATCCACGGAATCCGCTGGGAGTGGGACTGATCCAAGGGGACTGATCCAAGGGGACTGATGCAGTGGGTCTGATGCGGCGGGTCGGATTCAGCGGGTCTTCGCCATCTCGTCCGGTTCCTCGGAGGGGGCCGGGCGGAGCAGGCTCAGGACCACCGAGCCCGCCAGGACCACGACGATCACGGCCAGGCTGACCAGCGACGGGATCTCGGGGATGGACGCGCTGATGGTCTTGTGCGAGGCGAGGAGGACCAGCTTGACGCCGATGAAGGCGAGAATGATCGCCAGGCCCTTGCTGAGGTAGTGGAAGCGGTCCAGCATGCCCGCGAGCAGGAAGTACAGCGCCCGCAGGCCCAGGATGGCGAAGGCGTTGCTGGTGTAGACGATGAAGGCGTCGTCGCTGACGGCCAGGACGGCGGGCACGCTGTCGACGGCGAAGACCAGGTCGGCGGCCTCGATCGCCACGACGACGGCCAGCAGCGGGGTGGCCACGCGCCGCCCGGCCTCCATGACGAAGAACCTCGTCCCGGCGTACTCCTCCCGGACGGGAACGAACTTCCGGAGCATCCGGACGGCCAGGCTCCGGCCCGGATCGAAGCTCTCGTCCTCCTCCTTGAGCAGCTTGTAGGTGCTCCAGAACAGGATCGCGGCGAACACGAAGAGGATCGCGGTGAACTTGCTGACGACGGCCACGCCCAGCGCGAGGAAGATCCCGCGGAACAGCAGCGCGCCGATGATCCCGAAGAACAGGACCCGGTGCTGGTAGGCGCTGGGGACCTGGAAGTACCCGAAGATCAGCGCGAAGACGAACAGGTTGTCGACCGACAGGCTCTTCTCCAGCAGCCACGCGGTCGTGTACTCGGTCGCCGGATCCGCCCCCAGGACGATCCAGACGACCACGCCGAAGGCCAGCGCCAGCCCGACCCAGAGCCCGCTCCATGCGGCGGCCTCCCGGAATCCGATGACATGGGCGTCTCGGTGGGCGAGCAGGTCCACGGCGAGGGCGATGACCACGGTCGCGGCGAACACTCCCCACAACCACAACGGGACGTCGATCATTGGTCTCCTCCAGTAGTCGCGATAGGTCTCGACCCAACGAACGAGTCCTCTGATTCGAGCCCCATCGACCGGAAATGTTCCGAAGGGTCAGTAGCCGAGGCTGCGGCAGGCCAGGTGAGTGAGGTGCCCGGCGGCGGCCCGGGGGTCGGGGGAGGGCTGGAGCAGGTGGCTGACGGCCAGGCGGATCAGGGAGTCGAGGGTCGCCCGGACGGCGCCGGGGTCCAGTTCGGGGGCCAGGCGGAGGATCTGCTCGGCGATGGTGGCGGAGGTGGCCGAGATCAGCGGGGCGGCGTGCAGCGTGATCAGGGACAGGAGGCTGTCGCCGTGCCGCGAGGTGCGCGGGATGGTGGTCAGCAGCGGGTGGCCGGGCACGACGGTCAGGGCGAACTCCACCAGGGTGGCGATGAAGGAGGGCACGTCCGGGCAGCGGTCGGTGATCGCTCGCAGGTCGGTGGACATCCGGTCGGCCTCGCGGAGCAGGAGGGCCTCGCCGACCTGGAGGCGGGTGCCGAACTCCTTGTAGATCGTCTGCCTGCTGATGCCGACCTCCTGGGCCAGCGAGGTGTTGGTGACCGCGGCCCAGCCCCGCTCGCAGGTGATCCGGTGGGCGGCGTCGAGGATCTCCTCGCGCAGCCGCCGCCGGAACCGTCCGTGGAATCCCTGGCTGGTGTCCATGCCGGGACACTAGGGCCGTATCTGTCGCGACGCTGACATATATGGGCTATTTGACCGCCTCTGGACGGGTTCCGTCCTTCTGGCGCGGGCGGCCGGGTGCGACCGTGGCCTCATCCGCACGACGCTCCTCAAGACGCTCCTCGGAGGGACGCCCATGGCACCGATCGCCGCGACCGAGACCGCCCGGACCGATCCCGAAGCCGAACTGCTCTTCTACGCCGCGCTCGGCGACCCGACCGCCGAGAACCTCCGCCCCGCCTACCACGCCCTGCGCGACCGCGCCCCCGCACTGCTCCTCGAGGACGGCACGCTGGTGCTCAGCGGGCACGCCGGCTGCGACGCCGCGCTGCGCCACCGCGCCCTGGGCAAGGGCTCGGACATGCTCGGCTTCCAGTTCACCGGCCTGCCGCCCGAGCGCCTCGAGGAGCTCATGAGCAACGTCGCCGACAGCATGATCTTCGCCAATCCGCCCGACCACACCCGGCTGCGCCGCCTGGTCAGCTCGGCCTTCACCGGACGTCACGTCCAGGAGCTGCGCGGGGCGGTGCGGGAGCGCACGGCAGCCCTGCTCGACAGGCTCGCCGACGGCCCCGGCACCGACTTCATGACGACCGTGGCGCTGCCCCTGCCGCTGAACGTGATCGGCGACCTGCTGGGCATTCCCGACTCCGACCGCGCCGTGGTCCTGCCGCTGGCCGGCAGCATCGGCGCCGTGGTCAGCCCCGACTCCACCCCCGAGGCCCTCGCCGATGCCGTCGAGGCGACCCGCGCGATCACGGACTACATCACGGACCTTCTGGCCCACAAGCGCCTGCACCCGGGCGACGACCTGCTGTCCCGCCTGGCCCGGTCGGCCGAA
Source organism: Actinocorallia longicatena (assembly GCF_039534125.1). Classification (NCBI taxonomy): domain Bacteria; kingdom Bacillati; phylum Actinomycetota; class Actinomycetes; order Streptosporangiales; family Thermomonosporaceae; genus Actinocorallia; species Actinocorallia longicatena. The sequence continues at coordinate 212,411 of NZ_BAAAUV010000005.1, forward strand.
GAGGACGCCCTCCGCCCCGAGGAGGTGGTGTCCACCGCGATCCTGCTGTTCGGCGCCGGCTTCGAGACCACGACCAACCTGCTGGGCAACGGCCTGCACGCCCTCCTGGACAACCCCGCGGAACTGGCGGCGCTCCGCGCCGACCGATCCCTCATGCCCACCGCGATCGAGGAACTGCTGCGCTACGACGGCACCGTCCAGATCGACGCCCGCACCGTCCTGGAACCCGCCGTCCTCCAGGGCGTGAACCTGGAACCCGGCACCATGGTCATCACCCTCCTGGGCGCCGCCAACCACGACCCCGCCCGCTTCACCGACCCCGACCGCCTCGACCTCTCCCGCACCGACAACCCCCACCTCTCCTTCGCCATAGGCATCCACTTCTGCCTCGGCGCCCACCTCGCCCGCCTCGAAGCCGACATCGTCTTCACCCAGCTCCTCGACCGCTTCCCCCACCTGGAACGCACCACCCCGCCCACCCGCCGCTCCGGCCTCGCCCTCCGCGGCTTCACCCACTACCCCCTCACCACGGCCCCCGCCTGACCCCGGCTCGTCCCCGGCCCGCCGGATCAGCGGGTGGTCAGGGTCCGGGACAGGAGGCGGGCCTGGGCCAGGAGACGGGAGGGGGGATGGGCGGCGGGGGCGGTGAGGCGGAGGCGGACCAGTTCGTCGGCGACGGCGTGGAGGATGCGGATGCTGAGCTCGGGGTCGGTGTGGTGGCCGGTGATGCGGGAGAGATGGGAGCGGGTGACGGCGCGGGCCCGGGCGAGGCGCTGGTGGAGTTCGGGAGGGCCGCCCTCGGCGGGAAGCATGAAGAGACGCCAGGTGGTGGGGGCGGCGTCGACGGCGTCGAGGACTCCGGCGACGGCGTGGGTGAACGGGTCCTCGCCGGGAGGGAGGGGACGGGCGACGGCCTCGCGGAAGCCGGCGAAGGCGTGCTCGATCTCGCGGTCGATCATGGCGACGAGGAGGCCGGAGAGGCTCTCGAACTGCTGGTAGATGACGGTCCTGGTGACCCCGCACGCGGCGGCCACGCGGTCGTAGGTCACCGCGTGGTAGCCCTCCTCGACCACGATCAGCCGGGTGGCGTCCAGGATCTGGGCGCGCCGCTCGGGGCCGCTCAGCCGGCGGCGGGTCGTCATCTCCGGGTCGCTCCTCGGCTCTTGCCCTCATAACTTGCACTATGTAAGTTATCGCTCGTCCGAGCAGGAGTCCACCCTGGAGGAGCGATGGGCACCACCTACCGAATGGTCATCTGGGGTCCGGGAGAGGTCGGGGGAGCGGTCGCCCGGGCCGCCCATCACAGCCCTGACGTCGAGCTCGTCGGCGCGAAGGTCTTCAGCGGGCGCAAGCACGGGGCCGATCTCGGCGACCTGGTCGGGATGGGGCCGATCGGCGTCACCGCGACCACGTCCGCCGAGGAGATCCTCGCGCTCGACGCCGACTGCGTCGTGGTCACGCCGCGGGCGGACGTGCTCGGCGAGAGCCTCGACCGGGACGTGATCGCGCTGCTCGAGTCGGGCAAGAACGTCATCTCGACCGCCTCGTACCACAACGCGGCGATGCCGAACTGGCTGTCGGCGACCCGGCCGCCGCCGTCCCGGCTGCTGGAGGCCTGCCGCACCGGGAACGCGACCCTGCACGGCACCGGAGTGCACCCGACGTTCATGGTCGAGCGGGTCGCGATGACCATGGCCCGCGCCCTGACCGACGTCACGCACGTCCGGTGCGTGGAGGCCGTCGACTTCGGCGCGGCCAGGGGCGACATGTGGGGCGGCCTGCGGCGCATCGGGTTCGGCTCCGACCCCGCGGACCTGACGGCCGGAAAGCCGCTCGCGCTGTTCGGCGACCTGTACTACGGCGACCTGACCGGCAACGTCGCCCACCATCTGTTCGGCGCGCGCATGGACGAGGTCAGGGTCGTGCACGACCTGCGGGGCATCCCGGCGAAGGAGGTGTTCACGGCGGCCTCCGGGTTCGTGGTCGAGCCGGGACGGACCGCGGCGATCCACCTCACCCACCGCGGCTACCTGGGCGACCACCACTTCTTCACCAACGAGGAGTGCTGGTACCTCGGCGCCGCCAACGCCTACCGGGGCGACGACCTGCCCTACCCCGACCGCGACGGCCCCAGCCCCATCGACTACACCCTCGAGATCACCGGCGATCCGTCGGTGCTGCGGACCCGCCTGACCTTCGACCCCAACCCGGCCGCCGTCAACGCCGCCCGCACCAACCCCGTCACCGGCGGCTCGGTGCGCGCCATCCTCGACGCCCTCCCGGCCGTGTGCGCGGCCGGGCCCGGAATCCTCATCGACGATCCCCGACCCCACTACGTCCACGACGAACGCGTCCTCAGCGGCGGGAAGGCATGACGCCGGAGGGACAGGCCTGGGCCGGGCTGGTGGAGGCGCTGGGGGCCGCCGGGCGGAGGCTCGAGGAGGAGACCGCGGAGCTGGGCGCCGACGAGCGGGCCGACGGGTACCGGGCCCTGCTGCGGGGGCTGCACAACCAGCTCGGACGGTTCGAGGTCGATCGCGACCGGCCCGAGCTGGTGCCCTTCAACGGGTGGCGGCAGAAGTTCTTCATGGACAATCCCGACACCCGCTACTGGGTCGCGGACGTCCGCGGCGACCGGCGGTACCGGATCACCGGGCATCCCGGTGACGCCGTCTACCTCTCGGTCACCGCCTACTCGGGCGGCGGAGGGAACGTCGCGGCCGCGTCCCGGATCGACCTCGACGACCTCGTCCTGGACGGTTCCGGCGGCTACACGCTGGCCGTCGGCGGCCCGGAGCCCGAGCGAGGGCCGTGGCTGCCGCTGCCCGAAGGCAACGGGCAGCTCTGGGTCCGGCACTTCCACGACGACATCGCCTCCGGCGACCCGGGCCGGTGCGCGATCGAGCCCGTCACGGCACCGCCGCCGCCCCCGCCGATCGAGGCGGCCCGGTTCGGCCACCAGCTGGGGCGCCTCGCCAAGAGCGTCGAGATGATGCCGGTCGTGTTCTCGGCCGTCCAGGGCCGGGTCGAGCCGAACTCCGTGCACCACTGGGCGGAGATGGCCGGCGGCGCCGCCTACACCGAACCCGGCATCCACTACCTGCGCGGCGCCTGGCGGCTCGGACCCGGCGAGGCGCTGGTCGTCGAGGGGGAGACCGTGCCCTGCCGGCACTGGAACGCCCTGCTCTACAGCCGGTACCTCAACTCCCTCGACTACCGGCACAGGACCGTGTCGCGCACCGGGGCCACCGCCGGTGTCCGCGACGGCCGCTACCGGCTCGTCCTGGCCGCCGAGGATCCCGGCGAACCCGGCTGGCTCGACACCGAGGGGCGCCGGGACGGCTCCTTCGTCCTGCGCTGGCTGCACGCCGCGGAGGAACCGCCGCTGCCCTCGGTCAGGGTCGTCCCCCTCGCGGAAGTGAGGCCGTCATGACGGCCTGGAGCCCGCCGCGGCGCACCGGGCCGGCACTGGAGGTCCACGCGGCGGCCGAGGCCGACCGCGCCGCCCGCCCCCACGCCTACGCCCTCGACCCGGACGCGGTCATCGCCCGGGCCGTCCGCGACGCCGATCCCGCCGGCCTCGGCGACCCCGCGCTCTGGCGCGAGGGACTGGACCGCTACCTGGAGTCGGCGGACACCGACGGGCACCTCAACGCCGTCGGAGCACGCATGATCCGCGGCTCCGCCGTCGCCGCGCTCCGCGCCCGTCTCGCCATGTCCCGCCTGACGGGCCGGGACCGGGCTCCGGAGAGCCCGCCGATCATCATCACCGGGGGATGGCGCACCGGGACCACGTTCCTGTTCCGGCTGCTCGCCGCCGACCCGCGGCTCCGCGCGCCGGTCTCCGCGGAGCTCGCGCTGCCCTGGAAGTTCGCCGGGGCCACCGCCGCCCGCCGCGAGGAACTGATCGACGCGAGCGCGGGTGCCCAGGACCTGCTGCACCTGCTGAACCCCGGCCTCGCCGCGGTCCACGACTTCGGCCCGCGCCTGCCCGAGGAGTGCGTCGTGGCGATGGCCCCGACCTTCCGCAACTGGGGTTTCAGCGCCACGGTCCGGCTGGACGGCTACAGCCGCTGGCTCGCCGGCCAGGACCTGACCGGCACCTACCGGCACCACCGGCGGGTCCTGTCCGCCCTCGACGCCGCGGACGGGCGCCGCTGGCTGCTCAAGGCCCCCGCCCACACCGCCGAGCTGCCGGCCCTCGCCGCGGCCTTCCCCGGCGCCTGCGTGATCTTCCTGCACCGGGACCCGGTCGAGACCGTCGCCTCGGGCAGCAGCCTGTTCTGCACCTTCCGCTCCACCTACAGCGACCGGGTGGACCCGGCCGATGTGGGCCGCTTCCAGTCCGCCCAGACCGAACTCTGGCTCCGCCGCGCCCACGCCTTCCGCCACGGCCCGTCCGCGGGCGACGTCACCCTCGTCGACCTCGCCTACGACGACCTCGTCGCCGACACCGCGGGAGTGCTGCACCGCGTCTACGCGGCCGCGGGCCTGCCACCGGGAGACCCTCCGGCCCTGGTCGGACGGTACAACGCCGCCCACCCCCGCCCCGCCGCGAGCGCCCACCGGTACACCCCCGCCGACTTCGCCCTCGACGAGGCCGACCTCCGCGACCGCCTGACCCCCTACGTCCCGGCCTGATCGCCGGGCCGCGTTTCGGGAGCCGCGGCGCTCGGGGCGGAGAGAGGGAGGCGGAGGACGAAGCGGGCGCCGGCGGGGCTGTCGGCGAGGGAGAGGGTGCCGTGGTGGGCGCGGGCGATCTCGAGGGCGATCGGCAGGCCGAGGCCGGTTCCGCCGGAGTCCAGGCGGCGGCCCTCGGGGAGGCGGGCGAAGCGTTCGAAGACGCGCTCGCGGTCGGCGGGCGCGATGCCGGAGCCGTCATCGGTGATCTCGATGACGGCCTGGCCCGCCCCGGGATCGGTGGTGAGGAGGACGCCGACGCGGGTGGCGGCGTGCCGGTCGGCGTTGGCCAGGAGGTTGTTCAGCACGCGCGCCAGCCGGACGGGGCTGCCGGTGACCATGACGCCCTCCTCGAGGACCGGCTCGACCGCCACCCGCCAGTCACGGCGGCCGAGTTCGGCGGTCACGAGGTCGTGCAGGTCGATCGGGCGGGTGGGCTGGACGGAACCGGCATCCAGGCGGGCGAGTTCGAGGAGGTCGTCGACGATCGCGTGGAGATGCTCCGCGCCGTGCAGAGCCGCCCGGGCCTGGTCGCGCCAGTCGGTGCCGTCCGGTTCCCCGACGAGGACCTCCAGGCGGGTCATCAGCCCGGCGATGGGGTTGCGGAGGTCGTGGGAGGCGTCGGAGACGAAGCGCCGCTCGCGTTCGGTGGCGTTCTCCAGCCGGTGCAGCGTGTCGTTGACGGTCTCGGCCAGGCGCTGGATCTCCCCGCCGGTGGGCGGGACGGGCACCCGCCGGGCGAGGTCGACGGTGGTCGTGATGTCGGCCATGCGCTCGCGGATCTCCTCGACCGGGCGCAGGGTGAGCCCGATCGTGGCCCAGGTCCGGTTCGCGACGATCAGCAGGGTCAGCAGGAACTGGGCCAGCAGGAGCACCGCGAGAGAGGGCCCGTAGGCCAGCATGGGCAGTGGCGCGGCCGCGTACACCATGACGGGCTTCCCGTAGGCCGAGTGGCGCACCTGGTAGCCGATGAGCTGACGGCACTCCCCGGTGTCCGCCGGGCAGACGGTCGAGGCCACCCGGATCTCCGGCGACACCGGGCGCTCCCCCGACAGGGGCGGTTCGCCCTGCAGCCGCGCGGTGGCGTTCAGCACGGTCCCGTCACCGTCGACGATCTGGACCAGGTCGCTCTCACCGGGCCGTACCGCGATCGGCCGGCCCGGAACCTCCTCGCGGACCAGGACCGCCACCCGCTGGGCGGTGGCATCGGCCTGGCCGGTGGCCTCATCTCGCAGCTGGGACGTCACCAGCAACCACGCCAGCACCGCGCACGCCCCCGCGACCACGGCGGTGAGCGTCACCGCCACGACGGTGGCCCGCCCCCGCACCGAATCGAACATCCGGGCCCGTGCTCGCCCCCACCGCCCGCTCCCCGCCACCATCATCTCCGTGTCATCACCCGGGCATCCGACGCCGAGTCATCACAGCAGGTCAGGGCACCGTCCGGCGGCGATGACAGGCAAAGCCGCCCCCCGCTCTTCCCCGGGGGCCGGGGCGCACGATGCCGGCCCGGGGTTCGCGGGACGCGTCGAAGGTCCCCTCGCCGACGGGGGAGCGGTCGACGGGCGCGTCGCCGGGCGGCACCGTGCGGGCTCGGTCAGGCCGGGAGGCCCACAGTGATCTTCCACTCCTTCAGGGAGCGGTCCCTGGTGACGTCGAGGCGGGTGTAGGGGTCCTGGTCGACGAGGGCCTGGGCGGCGTCCTGGTCTTCGGCGGACAGGACGATGATCCCGCCGGTCAGGTCGGCGAGGGGGCCCGCGAGGACGAGGGAGCCGTCCTTCTGGAGCCTGGCCAGGTGGTCCAGGTGGTCGGGGCGGTGCTCGGCGCGGAGCGGGGTGTCGTTGTAGCCGTAGGTCAGGATGAAGTGGGCCATCGGTTCGTTCCTTTCGGGTGGGCGGGTGTCCGGCGGGGCCGGGGGATACGGGGTCAGCCCGTGCTGACGGACTGGCGCTGGCGGCCGAGGCCGTCGATCTCGATCTCGATGACGTCGCCCGCCTTCAGGTAGGGGAAGCGGCCGGAGAGCGCCACGCCCTCGGGGGTGCCCGTGAAGATCAGGTCGCCGGGCCGGAGCGTCATCGCCTGGGAGAGGTACCAGACGAGATGGCCGACGCCGAAGATCATGTCCTTGGTCGCGGAGTTCTGCCGGGGCTCGCCGTTGACCCAGGAGCGGATGCCGAGGGCGCCCGGATCCACCGGGCCGATGACGAGGGACGGGCCGAGCGGGCCGAAGGTCGGGAAGGACTTGCCCTGGGACCACTGGCCGCCGTCCTTGCCGAGTTGCCGGTCGCGCTCGGACACGTCGTTGCCGATGGTGTATCCGGCGATGACCGCGGGCGCGTCGCCGGGCGAGGCCAGCCGGCCGGCCTGAGCGCCGATCACGACGACGAGTTCGGCCTCCCAGTCCGACCGGACGCTGCCCGGCGGCAGGACCACGTCGTCGCCGGCGCCGGTCAGGCAGCTCGGATGCTTGAAGAAGAGGATCGGTTCCCGGGGCGGAGCGCTGCCCGACTCGGCGGCATGGGCCGCGTAGTTCTGGCCGATGCACAGCACGGCGCCCGGACGCGCGACGGGGACGCCGGTCCGCAGGCCGGCCGCGCCCGGCAGCTCCCGGAGCCCGCCCGCCTCGTAGGCCGTGCGGACCCGCTCGATCCCCCCGGAGCCGAGGAAGTCCGGATCGATGTCGCCGGTCACGGGGCTCAGGTCGTAGATCGTTCCGGCCGCTCGCAGCGCCGGGATCTCGGCGCCGGGCGGGCCGAGCCGCAGTAGTTCCATGGTCGTGGTTCTCCTGGATCAGGAAGGGACGGGGGCGTGGATCGGGGTGCTGAGACCGGTGAGCGCGCGGCCGCTGCCGCCCTGGGCGTCGGCGATGAGCTCCGCCGCGATGGAGACGGCGGTCTCCTCGGGCGTCCGGGCGCCGAGGTCGAGCCCGATGGGGGAGCGCAGGCGGGCGAGCGAGGCGGGCGGCACCCCGGCCTCGCGCAGCCGTCTGAGCCTGTCCTCGTGCGTGCGGCGGCTGCCCATGGCCCCGACGTAGGCGGCCGGGGTCTCCAGCGCGGCCGTGAGCAGCGGGATGTCGAACTTCGGATCATGGGTGAGGACGCACAGAGAGGTCGAGGAGTCCACCTCCGCGCGTTCGAGGTAGCGGTGCGGCCAGTCGACGACGATCTCGTCGGCCTCCGGGAACCGGGTGGCCGTCGCGAAGACGGGACGGGCGTCGCAGACGACCACGTGGTAGCCCAGGAACTTCCCGATCCGGGCCACCGCGGAGGCGAAGTCGATCGCCCCGAAGACGATGAGACGCGGCGGCGGCGCGAACGACTCGACGAACACGGTCAGGTCGTCCCTCCGTCGCTCGCCGTGCGGGCCGATGCCGAGGGCGGCGCTCATGCCCCGGGCCAGCAGGCCCCGCGCGTCGAGGGCGACGGCTTCGGTGAGCCGGTCGTCCCCGAGGCCGCCCAGGACCTCGCCGGGGGTGACGATGACCTGCCGTCCGGCGCCGGGTCCCGCGACCACGGTCGCGACGCAGACCGCCGTGCGCTCCCGGACGGCCGCCGCGACCCGGGAGACGGCCGTCCGGAGCTCCCCGGTGACCGGCCGCACGAAGACGTCGAGGATCCCGCCGCAGGTCAGCCCGACCGCGAACGCCTCGTCGTCGGAGACCCCGTAGCGGAGCAGCCGCGGCCGCCCGGTCGCGATCGCCTCGACGCACTCCTCGTAGACCGCCCCCTCCACACAGCCGCCGGACACGCTCCCGACGGCCTCACCGTCCGCCCGGACGGCCATCGAGGCTCCCGGACGGCGCGGAGCCGAGCCCCACGTGCCGACGACCGTCCCGACGGCGAAGCCGTCACCGGCGGCCGCCCAGTCCTGGAGGGAGGGAAGGATGTCACGCATCGCGATCCCCGAGCCCGTAGACGCGGCGCGCGGTGCGGGAGAACACGTCGGCCTGCTCCCCGGCGCTCCGGTGGGCGAGGGCCTCCCTCCACGCCCCGGTCAGCTCGGCGGCGGACGTCCACAGCTTCTCGACCGGCAGGTTCGTGCCGAACATCGCCCGCCCGGACCCGAACGCGCCGAGGACCTCGTCCGCCACGAACCGGAGCAGCCCGGGGTCGACCCGGTGGACGAAGGTCCCCTGCCCGGTCAGCTTGACGACGACGTTCGGAAGGGCGGCCAGCTCCCGCATCCCGGCCCGCCATCCGGCGACCGTCGCCGCGTCCTCGGGGTCGGTGAGCATCCCGGCGTGCACCAGGACGAAGGTCACCTCGGGATGCTCCGCCACCAGCTCGGCGGCGTCGCGCATCTGCCCGGGGAAGACCTGGAGCTCGAACAGCCAGCCCAGCTCCCGGAGCGCGGCGATGTTGCGGCGGAAGACCGGGTCCCTCATCCGGTCGGGGCCGTCGGCGAAGCGGAACTCCGGGCGCTCGTGCCAGTGGAGCTGGAGCCGGGTCCCCACCACGAGCGGGCTGATCTCCCGCTGGGCCCGCATGACCTTTACTGCGTCCGCGGAGAACAGGTCGGCACAGCCCACCATCGCCGTCGGCCAGCCGGTCTCGGCGTGGAGGCCGGCGATCCAGCGCACCTCGTCGACGACGCGGTCCATGGGCCAGTTCGGCTGCACGTACACCGAGGAGACGATCCCGGCCGACGCGGCGTCGGCCCGGTACTCACCGATCAGGTAGTCGCGCCGGATCGGCTCGTACGGCCCGAAGATCCGGGGGACCATCGGCCCGGACAGCCAGGGCATGTCGGCCCGCCGCCAGACGTGGTGGTGGGAGTCGACGATGTCACCCGAGTACTCGGACACGGCTCTTCTCTCTGTTCGTCGGGGCATGGGCGAATCCCTCCCGGACGGCCGCGAGCGCCGTCTCGAGGTCCCGGACCCCCGTGAGCGCGTCGAGGTCGCCGAGGATCGCCGACATCCCCCTGGTCAGCGGCCGGTAGTCGGGATGGCAGGCCGGCGGGGACCACCAGTCCAGCCGGTGGGAGAGCCGTGCCAGCCGGTGCACGGCCCCGGCCATGGCCGCGCAGTCCCCGCGTTCGAGCCCGTCGGACAGGACGAGGACCAGCGCCCCCCTGGCCATGGTCACGAACCGGTCGTCGCCGAGGAACGCCCGGAGGTTCTCGCCGATCAGGGTGCCCCCGTCGGCGTCCAGCACCAGCCGGGCGAGGGAGGCCAGCGCGGTGTCCACCCCGGGGTCGCGGAGCGTCGAGGTGACCCTGGTCAGGCGGGTGCCGAAGGTGAAGACCTCCGCACGGTCGCAGGACGCGACCACCGCGTGGGCGAACCGCAGGAGGTCGGGGCTGTACCGCTTCATCGACCCGGACACGTCGATGAGCAGCAGCACCCGGCGCCGGCGCGGCGGCCGGTGCCGCCAGTACAGATGGACGAACTCGCCCTGCGTCCGCCGGGAGGCGCGGCAGATCGCCCGCAGGTCGAGACGGACCCCGCGGCCGCCCCTGCGGTGGCGGCGCGAACGCACCCCCGGGACCGCCGCGGGCAGCTCACGGCGGATCAGCCGCAGCAGCGCGTGGGCGGGGGCGCCGGTCGGGGCGAACACGCGCACCGCGTCGAGGCGGGACGTGCTCGCCTCGAGCCCCGGCCCGCCCGCCTGCGCGGCCGCGAGGTCGCCCGGCTCGTCCCCGCTCTCGGCGGGGCCCGGTTCGCCGCGGTCGTCCTCGGTCTCGCCGGGCGGCTCGTCCGCGGTCACGACGGCGTCCTCGGCCGTCCCGAAGTACCGGTGGAACACCTCGTCGAAGGCCGGCAGATCGGATCGCGCGGTCACGAGCGTCGCTACCGCGATCCAGTACAGCCGGCCCGTCGTGGACGGCGCGAGGAGCTCGACGCCCGACAGGAAGTCGAGCTGTTTGCCCGCCGGGACGCCGACGCCCCGTGTCCGCAGCGCCCGCAGGAACCCGAACAGATGGTCCTGCGCCCGCGCGACCAGCCGGGAGTCCGGTCCGGCGCCCATGTCAGAGGCCGTCATCGGGGAAGACCTCGGCGGAGTGGGCGGCGACCAGGGCGCCGTCCTCCTCGTTCTTCAGGACCAGCCCCAGCGACGCGCGCAGCGCCTCGGTCCAGGCGGTGCCCTCCCCGGCGAGGGCGAGCGAGCCCTGCGCCCAGGCGATGGTCTCGGCGATGCCCGGCCGCTTCATCGGCCCCAGGGAGCGGATGACGTTGACCGAACGGACGAGCTGCGCGGCGGCGCGGGCGCCGAGCCCCGGAGCCTGCGCCTCGACGATCATCCGCTCCCGCTCGGGATCGGGGAAGGGTATCCAGTGGTAGAGGCAGCGCCGCTTGAGCGCGTCGTGGAGTTCCCGGGTCCGGTTGGAGCTGAGCACCACGACCGGGGGGACGGCCGCCGTGACGGTGCCGAGCTCGGGGATGGTGATCTGGAACTCGTCGAGGAACTCCAGGAGGAAGGCCTCGAACTCGCTGTCGGCCCGGTCGATCTCGTCGATGAGCAGCACCGCGCCCGAGGGCGAGCGCAGCGAGCGCAGCAGCGGACGCTCCTGGAGGAACCCTGCCGAGTACAGGTCGCCGATCGCGCCGTGCTCGCCCTCGGCGGCCCGCAGGCTCAGGAGCTGCCGGGGATGGTCCCACTCGTAGAGCGCCTGGGAGACCTCGATGCCCTCGTAGCACTGGAGCCGGATGAGCTCACGGCCGAGGACTCCGGCCAGGACGTGCGCGACCCGGGTCTTGCCGACCCCCGGCTCCCCCTCCAGCAGCAGGGGGCGGCCGAGGCCGATCGCCAGCCGGATCGCGGTCAGCAGGCCGTCGTCGGCGAAGTACCCGAGCTCCCGCAGCCTCCGGCCGATGCTCTCGTGGTCGATCAGCGTCACGGGCGGTCCTCGTCGTCCAGGGCGTCGAGTCCGCGCAGGATCGACTCCGGGGTGAACGGCATGGTCGTCAGCCGCACGCCGCAGGCGTCGAAGATGGCGTTGGCGATCGCGGGGATGGGGGCGTTGGCGGTCATCTCGCCGATGCCCTTGGCGCCGAACGGCCCGTCGGCCGCCGGACGTTCGAGGATCACGCTGGTCTGCACCGGAATCTCCGCGGGACCCGGCATGAGGTACTCGCAGAAGTCGATGGGCCCGTGCGCCCGCGACGCCGGGTAGTAGGGCTCCGTCGACTCGAAGATCGCGTGGGAGACGCCCATCCAGGCGCCGCCCTCGACCTGCTGGGTCGCCATCGCCGGATTGAGGGCCCGGCCGATCTCGTAGGCGTTGTGCAGGCTCAGGACGGTGACGACCCCGGTCTCGTCGTCCACCTCCACCTCCGCGACGGTGCAGGCGTGGGCCTGGCAGGAGTCGGGGTCCATCTCGCCGGTCTCCGGGACGGGATAGCTCCGCTCCTTGAGGAAGATCCCGCGGCCGGAGATCGTCCTGCCCTGCTTGAAGTGGGCGGCCAGGGCGACGTCCTGGACGTGGATCCGCGTCTCGGGGCTCCCCTTGACCAGGACGTAACCGGTGCCGTCGGTCTCCAGGTCGCCCGCGTCGACCTCCAGCTCGTCGGCCGCCACCCGGAGCATCACCTCGCGGGCCTCCCGGGCCGCCATGATGACGGCGTTGCCGACCCGGTGGGTCCCGCGGCTGGCGAAGGTGCCCATGCAGTGCGGGCCGGTGTCGGTGTCCGCGGTGTCGACGATGATGTTCTCCATCGGGACGCCGAGGACCTCCGCCGCGCACTGGGCGGCGATGGTCCTGAGCCCCTGGCCGAGGTCGACCGACGAGAGGCTGACGACGAATCCGCCCATGGTCGTCGCGTGGATGAGGGCCTGGGACGGGTCGCCGCCCAGATTCATGCCCGTCGGGTAGTTGACCGAGGCGTAGCCGCGGCCGTGGCGCAGGGTCATCTCAGGCTTCTCTCGGCAGGTCGGAGGACAGGGCCAGGTACTCCTCGGGCAGCTCGTGCCCGACGAGGGCCGCCGCCCGCTGGATGACCTCGATCAGGGCGGTGCCGGAGGCGACCTTCCGGTGGGCCTTCATGTCGCCGTCGCGGTAGGCGTTGCGCAGGCGGAACTGCAGCGGGTCGATGCCGAGAGCGCGGGCGATCCGGTCCATCTGGGACTCGATGGCGAAGTCGGCGATCGTGACCCCGAATCCGCGCATCGCGCTCGACGGGGTCCGGTTGGTGTAGACGCAGTGGCAGTCGGCGTGGACGTTGGGGATCGTGTACGGGCCGGGCAGATGGGCCGAGGCCTTGGTCGCCCCGTAGGGGGAGTGGCGGGCGTAGGCGCCCGCGTCGACATAGAGCATGATCTTGCGGGCGACGATGCGGCCGTCGTCCATGACGCCGTCCTTGATGTAGATGCGCTCGGCCGCCCGTGGTGAGGAGACCTGCATCTCCTCCTCGCGTGTGTAGACGAACTTCACCGGCCGCCGGGTGAGCGTCGCCGCGATGCAGGCCAGCGGCTCGACCATGACGTCGACCTTGCCGCCGAACCCGCCGCCGACCGTCCCGCCCTTGACCCGGAGGTCGGTGAACGGCCGGTCGAGGATGAGGGCGGTGTTGTCGAGGGTGAAGAACGCCGCCTGGGTGTTGGTGTGGATGAGAAGGCGGCCGTCGCTCTGCGGGACGACCACGCAGCCCGTCGTCTCGGTGGGGGCGTGCTCGATCGGGGCGGAGGAGTACCGCCACTCGAAGACGTGGTCGGCCTGGGCGAAGCCCGCCTCGACGTCGCCGAAGCGGATCCGCCGAGCATGGTGGCCCTCGTAGACGAAGTAGTTCGTCCCGGCCTTCTTGATGATCGGCGCGTCGGGGGACATGGCCTCCTCGACGTCGAGGACGGCGGGCAGCTCGGTGTAGGTCACCCTGACCCGGGCGGCCCCCTCGATCGCGGCCGCCTCCGAGTCCGCGACCACCGCGACGATCGGCTCGCCCACGTAGATGACGCGGTCCTCGGCCAGGACGGGCTCGTCGTCGGGCCCGATGCCGATGAGCCGCAGGACGGTGTACCAGTTCGCGGGCACGTCCTCGTGGGTGATGACCCGCAGGACCCCGGGCACCCGCAGCGTCTCGGAGCAGTCGACGCCGGTGATGAGCGCGTGGTGGTGGACGGATCGGTGGATCTTGACATGGGCGAGGTCGGGGAAGGTCCGGTCCTCGAAGAACTCCGTCCGGCCGGTCACGTGGCCGAGCGCGTCCGAACGCTGGACGGTGGTGCCGATGACGGTGAAGTCCGCGGCGCGCTCGTCCTTGAAGTACTCGCCGTCGATCGGGTTGACGCGTGCCATCAGACCTGCGCCTCCCGGCTCCGGGCGGGGGAGGCGGCCCGCCGGACCGCGGCGGCCGTCCGGATGGCGCTGACGATCGGCTCGTAGCCGGTGCAGCGGCAGACGTTCCCGCTGATCGCCTCGTTGATCTCCTCGTCCGTCGGATCGGCGTTCCGTTCCAGCAGGGCCTCCGCCGACATGATCATCCCCGGGGTGCAGAAGCCGCACTGCGTGGCGAACCCGTCGAGGAACGCCTGCTGGACATCGCTGAGCCGCTGCCCGTCGGCGAGGCCCTCCACCGTGCCCACCGAAGCGCCGTCGACGGTGACGGCGGGCACCAGGCACGACACGACGGGCTCGCCGTCGAGCAGGACCGTGCACGAACCGCAGGCGCCCTGGGCGCAGCCGCGCTTGGCGCCCATGAGCCCGAGATGCTCGCGCAGCGCGCCGAGCAGGGTCGTCCCGGGCTCGGCCATGAGCGCCTTGCCGACGCCGTTGACCTTCAGACTGACGATTCTGATCGTCATGGCCGCTCGTCCTCGCTCTCTTGTCAGTGGCCGAGCAGCGCTCGGCGGAGGTGCACGGGGAAGACCCGCGCGCGGTACCAGGCGGAGGCGTAGGCGTCGTCCGCGGGGGAGATCTCGCCGAGCCCGGCCTCGGCGGCCCGCCGCACGGCCGGGACGTCGAGCGGGGAGCCGATCAGCGCCCGTTCGACGGCGACGGCGCGGACGACCCCGGGTCCGACGCCGCCGAGGGCGACCCTGGCGGCGGAGACGACGCCGTCCACCTCGGTGACGGTGGCCGCGACCGTCACCAGGGACGCGGAGTTGAAGCGGCGGCGGGAGGCCTTGAGATACCGGAAGGAGCCGGCCGCGGGGAGCCCGAAGACGATCTCGGTGACCAGGGCCGGGGGAGCGGTGCCGGCGAGGAGGTCCTCCACCGGCAGCTCATGGGTCCCGCCGGAGTCGGCCAGCGTGACCCGGGCGTCCAGCGCGACGAGCGCGACCGTCAGGTCGCCGTGGGGCCGCCGGGCGAACAGGTTGCCTCCGGCCGTGGCCAGGGTGCGCACGGGGACCGAGGCGATCGACCGCACGACGGGACGCAGGACCGCGAGCCTTGCGTCGCGTTCGATCCGGGAGAGCGTCGCCGCCGCTCCCAGCCGCACGACTCCGCCGTCGACCCGGATCCCGCCGAGGCCCGCGCGGCGCAGCGAGATCAGCTCGGTCTCCGGCGACGCGTGGTCGTTGAGCGACGGCATCAGGCTCGTGCCGCCGGCCAGGACCCGCGCGCCCGTGGCCATCAGGCCGACGACGGCGGCGGTGCCGTCAGGGACGTGAACCTCGGTGAGCATGGGGGCGGCTCCTTTTATCGATATCGATAATTAGACTAAGGAGGTCTCACTATGATGGTCAAGACCAGATCCGCGAACCGTCGCCGCGACGGTCCGCCCGAGCTCACGGAGGACGGCGCGTGACCACCGAAGGACCGGCCGGCGGCACCCCCGCACCCCGCCGGGCGAAGCCGCTCCTCAGCTCGAACATCCGGGACGGCCTGGTGGAGATGATCGTGTCCGGCCGGCTGGAGGCCGGCGAGCGCCTCGTCGAGACGAGGATCGCCGCCGACTTCAACACGAGCCAGGCCCCGGTGCGGGAGGCCCTGCGGGAGCTGGAGGGCCTCGGGCTCGTCGAGAGCAGGCCGCGGCGGGGACGGCACGTGGTGCCGTTCGTCGAGCAGACCATCCGCGAGGCCTATGTGGTCAGGGCCGCGCTGGAGGAGACGGCCACCCGGCTGGCGATGCTCGGCGGACGCCTCCCGCTGGAGGCCATGCGCCGCGACGTCGAGGAGATGTACCGGAACGCGGCGGCGGGGGACGTCCGGGCGATGGGGCTGGCCAGTACCCGGTTCCACCGCCGGGTGATCGTGGCCGCCGCCAACCGGCTCCTGGAGCGGGCTTGGGAGAGCCTGCAGATCGAGGCGCGGACGGCCATCGCCCTCGTGGTGACCGATCCCGACCTCACCCATGTGGCCGACGAGCATAGCGAGCTGCTGGCCGTCCTGGAGGAGGGCGACCTGGAGGCGGCCTGCCTGCACGCCCGCGTGCACCAGTGGGCCTACGCCGATCTCCCGCACGACATGCACGGCACGGAACGCACCGTGCGCCACCCCGGCGGGGTCCTCTCAGCCCCCGGCTCCTGAGGGGAAGCCGGGCCCGGTGATCAGACGCCCCTGGAACAGGAGCTGGAGCGCCTGGACGGTGGCGCGGAAGTCACGGGCGCCGGTCAGCGCGGCGTCGTCGTAGAGCCCGCGCATGATGGCGAAGACGGCGTTGGCGGCGCCCCCGGGCGTCACGTCCGGGTTCAGCTCGCCGTCCCGGTGGGCCTGGACGATCACGGCTTCCACGATCTCCCGCAGCGACGCGAAGATGCTGTCGCTGATCTTCGACAGCACCGCCCGGTCGGTGCCGGGCGCGCGCACGGCCCGGTCGAAGGCGACGGCGTGGGGGTAGTCCTGCACGATCTGGGCGCCCTGGTCGATGAGGGCCACCAGCTTGCCGACCAGGCCGTCGGCACGGTCCACGGCCGCGGCCAGGCCGGGCATGGTCGCCTGGCCGACCTCCAGGTAGGCCGCCTTGACGATCTCCGCCTTGTTGGGGAAGTAGTGGTACAGGCTGCCGCTCGTCATGTCGGCCGCGCGGGCGATCTCCCGGATCGTCGCCCGGGCGTACCCCATCTCGGCGACGCACTGCATGGTCGCCGCGATGATCCGCTCGCGGGTGTCCTCGCCGCGAGAGCCCACCGGCCGCCCGAGCGACGCCACACCTTCCGACACCGCGTCCCCCTCGACCAGCCGACCTCGGGCCATGGTACGCCGCGGACGACGGCCCCCGGGGCGCGCACGCCCGGATGAGGGGCCCTTGACGACCTCCGGCACCGAACCCATACTTACGAATCAATCAACTGATCAATTAATTCCAGAGGGCCCGGGAGGCCGTGCCGTGAGCGAGCCGTCAGAGGGGCTGCCGCTGTACGTGCGGATCCGGAGCACGTGCTTCTTCGTCTTCTACGACGTCCCCGCGCAGTGGATCGGCATGCACGCCGATCCCTGGCCCGCCGATGTCCAGAAGCGCTCGTACTTCAGCGGGCCCGTCTGCGGCGAGGGTTCGGATCGGCCCTGCCCCGATCCCGCCCTGCCGCTCCCCACCAAGCGCTCCGGCCACATCGGCACCGACGGCGGGCTCGTCCTGCCGTCCGGTGCGGAGCTGCCCGGGGCCGTCCCCTTCGAACGACCGGAACAGGAGAGGGAACCGTGAGTGGACAGCAGGGAGAAAAGCGGCCGTCCGTGGTGACGGAGCCGCCGGAGGCGGTGGCCGCACTCGGATCGAGGGTCCGTCCGAAGAGCAGGCCCGTACGGATGTGGGCCCTGCTCGGCGGCGCGATCCTGCTCTTCCAGATCTCCGTGTGGGCCCGGTGGATCTCGGGGCCCAACTTCGAGCGGGTGCCCGCCGGACCGAGCGATCCGCCGACGCTGATGAAGGCGGTGCTCATCACCTGGACGGTGGTGATCATCCTCGGCCTGCCCGCCGGCGTCTACTTCTTCATCGTCCGGCCCTGGCGGCGGGAACGGCGGATCACGCTGGACGGCATGCTCCTGGTCTCCTGCGGCCTGCTGTTCTTCCAGGACCCGCTGCTGAACTACTTCAACACCTGGAGCACCTACAACACCTGGATGTGGAACCAGGGTTCCTGGGTCCTGGACGTCCCCGGGTGGCGGTCCTTCGGGGAACCCGGCCGGATGATGGCCGAACCGCTGCTCATGAACGCGCCCGGCTACTCCTACGGGGTCCTGCTGTGCACGATCCTGGGCTGCTGGGTCATGCGCCGGGCCAAGGCCCGGTGGCCGGGCATCAGCAACGCCGGGCTCATCGGCGTGCTCATCGTCTGGACGTTCTTCTTCGACCTCGTCATCGAGGGCCTGTTCCTGATGCCGATGGGCCTGTTCACCTATCCGGGCGCGATCAGGTCGCTGTCGATCAACGCCGGCACCTACTACCAGTGGCCCGTCTACGAGGGGCTGATGTGGGGCGGCGTCCAGGCGGGCCTGTGCGCGTTGCGGTACTTCACCGACGACCGCGGCCGGACCTTCGTCGAACGGGGCCTCGACCAGGTCAGAGGCGGTTTCCTTCGGCAGCAGGGCACCCGCTTCCTCGCGGTCTTCGCGGCGTGCAGCGTCTTCTTCTTCGTCTTCTACAACCTTCCGGCGCAGTGGTTCGCGATGCACACCGACCCCTGGCCCGCCGACATCCAGAAGCGCTCCTACTTCATGATGGGCATCTGCGGCGACGGAACCGGCCGGCTGTGCCCCGATCCCTCGCTGCCCATCTCGGGCAACGACGTCGCCACCATCACGCCGGACGGCAGGGTCGTCCTCCCGCCCGGCAGGGAACTCCCGAAGATCATCCCCTTCGACAAGGGCCGCTGAGCCCGACCACGCAGCGCTACGAGAAGGGCTCGGAACCCCCATGACCAGCGACACGATCCTCGTGACCGGAGCGTTCGGTTCCGTCGGCGCCGAAGTCGTCCGGCATCTGACCGGCCAGGGCCGGCGGGTGACGGCCACCGACCTCGACGTTCCGTCGAACCGGAGGAAGGCCGCCTCGTTCCGGAGGGCGGGAGCGGAGGTGCGCTGGGCGGACCTCACCCGGGACGACGAGGTGCACGGTCTCCTCGCCCGCACCGAACCCATGGCGATCATCCACCTCGCGGCCGTGATACCGCCGTTCTGCTACGCCCGTCCCGGGCTCGCCCACCGGGTCAACGTGGACGCCACCGCCGCGCTGATCCAGGGGGCGCGCGATCTTCCGTCCCCGCCCCGCTTCGTCCAGGCCTCCAGCGTCGCCGTCCACGGTCCCCGCAATCCCCACCGGCACACCGGCCTCCTGACGCCCACGACGCCGCTCAACCCGTCCGACGTGTACGGAGAGCACAAGGCCCGGGTCGAGGAGCGGCTCATGGCGTCGGGCCTGGACTGGGCGATCCTGCGGATCGGCGGCGTGATCGTCCCCGAGCCGCACTGGCACTTCGACCTCGACCTCGTCACCTTCCAGGGCATGCTGCCCGTCGACGGCCGCATCCACACGGTGGACGCCCGCGACGCGGCACGGGCCTTCGGCACGGCGGCGACGGCCGGCGTCCCGCGCGAGGTCTACCTCATCGGCGGCGACCCCACCCACCGCGTCCGCCAGGGGGATCTCGCGCCCGCCATCGCCGCGGTCATGGGACTCGGCGGCGGCCTGCCACCGGGACGGCCCGGCGACCCCGGCCGGGACCAGGCCTGGTTCGCCACCGACTGGATGGACACCACCCGCGCGCAGGAGGTCCTCTCCTTCCAGCGCCACCCGCTCCCCGACACCTTCAGGGAGATCGAGACGAAGGTCGGCTGGCGGCGGAGGCCGCTGAGCCTGATCGCCCCGGCGCTGCGCGGCTACCTCCGGCGCCGGTCCGCCCCCTATGAGACGGACGGCCCGCACGCCGATCCCTGGACGGAGATGAGCGCCAGATGGGGCAGTACCGCAACGGAGCCGGTCCGATGAGGGTCGCCCAGGAGGCGCCGTTCTACCGGGCGGCCGGTGACGAGGCGGAGGTCTTCCGCGCTGCGGCCGGCGGCGGCCTGCCGGTGCTGCTGAAGGGGCCCACGGGCTGCGGGAAGACCCGCTTCGTCCAGGCCATGGCCCACGAACTCGGCCGCGAGCTGATCACCATCGCGGGACACGAGGACATGACGTCGGCGGACCTGGTCGGCCGGTTCCTGCTGAAGGGGGGCGAGACGGTGTGGGTGGACGGGCCGCTGACGCGCGCCGTCCGCCAGGGCGCTCTCTGCTACCTCGACGAGGTGGTGGAGGCGCGCCAGGACACCATCGTGGTCATCCATCCGCTCGCCGACCACCGGCGCGAACTCGCTCTCGACCGGCTGGGCACGACCCTGCCCGCGGCGGACGGGTTCCAGCTCGTGATCTCCTACAACCCCGGCTACCAGAGCGTCCTGAAGAACATCAAGGAGTCGACCCGCCAGCGGTTCGTCGCGATCGAGCTCGGCTTCCCCCCGGCCGAGATCGAGACGGAGATCGTCGCCCGCGAGGCCGGGATCGACGTCCGGACCGCCGGCGATCTGGTCCGGCTCGGGAACGCCATCCGGAACCTGGACGGAGCGCCGCTGCGCGAGGTGTCCTCCACCCGGATGCTGATCCTGGCCGGGGCCCTGGTCGCCCAGGGACTCGGCCTGCGCAGCGCCGCCAGGTCCGCGATCGTCCAGGTCCTCTCCGACGATCCCGACGTCGTCCACGCCCTCGGCGAGCTCGCCGACGCCGTCCTGCCGCGGCCATGACCGGCACCGGACGGTTCCGGTTCCTCGCCACCGCCGTGGCGGGCAGGGCCGTCGATGTCGCGGAGGCCGAGGCGGGGGCGGCCGCCCACACCGACGGCCACGTCATCTACGTCACCGCGGGAGCCACCGCCGAGCGGCAGCGCCACGAGGTCCTGGCCCAGAGCGCCCTCCTCGGCGCGGGCAGCCTGGACCGGAGATGGACCGGCGCCCTCCGGGGACGCCCCTCGACGGCCCGCCGCTACCTGGCGCTCGAAGGCCGCCGGGTCCTCGCGGGGCTCGCCGGGCGGTATCCGCTGGCGGCCGAGCTCAGCCTCGGCGGTGAGCCGCGGACCACCACTGCGGGAGAGTCGCTCGACCTGGCCAGGGGCCGCACGGCGATCCCCGGCCCGCCCGGCTGGTTCGGCGTCATCCGGCCCGGCCTGCCGCCCGCCCCGGCCGCGGGACCCGGCGCCCAGGCCGCCGGGGACGACCTCCGCCTGGAGTTCGTCCCGGACGACGACCCCGAGGACGAGGACGATGCCGATCAGGGGCCATCGGAGGAGAGCAGGATCCTCAAGCTGTTCCAGAACCCGCTGTTCGCCTCGCGGACCGTCGCGGACTTCTTCCGGAAGCTGGCCGGCGGGGCGCGGACGCCCGCCGACGGGCCCGCGGGCGTCGAGGCGACGGTCCGCTCGATCCGGCGGGCGCACGAGGCCGGAGACCACGTCAGGCCCGTGGCCACCCGCATCCGGTTCGACGGCGGCAGGCCCGGCGCCGCCCTGGGCGTCGGGGGAGCCCTCCACCCCGAATGGGACGCCCACCGCCACCGGTACCGGCCGGACTGGTGCCGGGTCCTCGACTTCCCGCTGGCCGTCCCCGCGGACCTCTCCGCGGCGGGCGTCGCACGGGACCCCGTGCTGAGCCGGAGCCTGTCCCGGGTCGGTCTCGGCCCCACGATCCTGCGCGGCCGCCGGGACGGCGACGAGGTGGACACCGACGCGCTCGTCGATCTGTTCACCGACCTCCGGTCCGGGCACTCGCCGCCCGAGCACGTCTATCTGGACCGCCGGAAGCTCGAACGCGACCTCGGCGTCCTCATCCTGCTCGACGCCTCGGGGTCGGCCGTCGACGCCGATCCCGGCGGCCTCGCCGTGCACGATCACCAGCGGAGGGCGGCGGCGTGCCTGGCCGCCGCGCTCGAGGAACTCGGGGACCGCGTCGCCGTCCACGCGTTCCGGTCGCACGGCCGGCACGCCGTCCACCTGCCCGCCGTCAAGACCTTCGGGCAGCGGTTCGGCGCGGTCGGGCGGGCCAGGCTCAACCGGCTGGAGCCGTCGGGCTACACGCGCCTCGGCGCCGGAATCCGCCACGCGGGACGGATCCTCAGGGCCGAGGCGGGCACGCGGCATCGGCTCCTGGTCGTCCTCTCGGACGGGTTCCCCTACGACGACGGCTATGAGGGGCGTTACGCCGAGGCCGACGTCGCCAAGGCCCTGGAGGAGCTCCACGCCGACGGCGTGGCCTGCCTCTGCCTCTCCCTCGGTGCCGCGACGGAGGGCGACGTCCTCGAGCGGGTCTTCGGTGCGGCCGGTCACGCGGGCGCGGCGACCCTGGCCGAACTGAGCCCGCGCATGGACACGCTGTTCCTCTCCGCCCTCCGGCACCTCTCGGCGCCGCGGCCGCCCTGAGGACCGGCTCTCAGGGCAGGCGTTCGCCTTCGACCCGCCGCAGCTGCTCCTCGACGATCGCCGTCATCTGGTCGTGGCCCGCGGAGAGCTCGAAAGACCGCTCCATGAGCAGGAACCGGGAGACGCTGGACAGGAAGAGGACCAGGGCCAGGGGAGGCCAGGTGCCGGGCGGGGTCCCGCGTTCCTCGAGAATGCGGGTGACCGCCTCCTCCTGGAGCCGGCGGAACCTGCCGGAGGAGTCGGCGATGACGCCGCGGATGGCCTTGCGGTGGTTGGCGAGGGCCACGAACTCCATGGTCAGAGCGCTGTGGGACTGGTCCTGCATCAGGTCCCACAGGGCCCAGAGGGGCTGGGGTGAGGCGAGCGCCTCGGTTTGGCGGCGGAAGGTCTCGTCGGCGCCCCGCCGGAACAATTCGGTGAACAGGTCGTCCATGACGCCGAAGTGGTAATAGACCATTCCCTGATTGACATCGGCGCGGGCGGCGACCCGGCGGGTGGTGACCGCCGCGTAGCCCTCTTCCAACATGATCTGCTCCGCCGCGTCGAGAATGGTCTCGCGAGTCCGCAGGCTTTCGGCGCTGCTCGTGCGACTCGGTTTCATCAGTTCCTCTCAGATGCGGAGACGGCCGTTACCGGCCGGTCCCGTTCCCTCGCGCGCGCCCTGTCCCGCGCCCGTCGAGACTACCGCGTGCCGACGGCGCACCGGGTCCGGGGCCGAACCGTCACGCCGTGCACCCGTTCTGTCGCGTAGGAGAGCCGATCAGCCCCTCTTGACATCCTCTACGGCCTCCTCTAGAAATCATTCTAGTCAGTCGACTAATTACTCGCTTTCCTGTCGAATCGAGGAGTCGGATGAGCGGTGGGACTTCGCCGCCGGGAAGGGCCGTCCATTCCTTGGTGGTCGCCGAGGTCATTCATGAGACGGCGGACGCCAAATCATTCGTCCTGGACGTTCCCGACGCTCTTTCGGAAGATTTCTCCTATCGGGCGGGCCAGTTCCTGACCTTCCGCGTCGAGCTCGACGGGGTCGCCCATCTGCGGCCGTACTCGATGTCCTCCTCGCCGCTGCTCGACCAGCGGCCGCGGGTCACGGTGAAGCGCGTGCCGGGCGGCGTGGTGTCGAACTGGATGAACGACGCGCTGGCGCCGGGCGACGAGATCGCCGTGTCGGTCCCGGCCGGGACCTTCGTCGTCGGCGGGCCCGGCGGCGAGATCGTGGCGTTCGCCGGCGGCAGCGGGATCACCCCGGTGCTGTCGATCGTGCGAACCGTGCTGGCCGGACGGGACCGGCCGGTGCGGCTGCTGTACGCCAACCGGGACCCCTCCTCGGCGATCTTCCGGTCGGAGCTCGAGGAGCTGGCCCGCGGCTCCGCCGGGCGGCTGGCGGTGACGTTCCACGACGACTCCGAACGCGGGATCCTCACGCCGGAGACGGCCCGGGAGTTCGCGGCCGCCGCGACCGGCGAGTTCTTCGTCTGCGGGCCGGAGCCGTTCATGGACTGCGTGCTCGATGCGCTGGCCGACGCGGGCGTGCCGGAGGCGAGGATCCGCCTGGAGCGGTTCACGCCCGCGCCGCCCGCCGAGGCCGAGGCCGAGGCCGACGCGGGGCCGTCCGTACGGGCGCCGGTCCAGGTGTCGTTCAGGCTCGGCCACCGGCGCGTCTCCGGGGAGGCGCGCCCGGGCGCCACGCTCCTCCAGTCGGCCCGGGCCCTGGGGCTGCGGGCCCCGGCCTCGTGCGAGAGCGGAAGCTGCGCGACGTGCATGGCCCGGATCGTGGAGGGATCGGCGCGGATGCGCGAGAACGAGGCGCTGACCTCCGATGAAGTCGCCGAAGGCTGGGTGCTGACCTGCCAGGCCGTGCCGACGAGCCCGTCGGTGCGCGTGGTCTATGAGTAGGAGAGCCGTGGATCACCGTGTGAGGAGCAGCAGGACCGCCGTCGTGACCGGCGGCGCGTCGGGGATGGGCCTGGCGATCTGCCGCCGCCTGGCCGAGGAGGGCCACCGCGTCGCCGTCCTGGACCGCGACGGCCCCGGCGCCCGGAAGGCCGCCGAGGAGCTGGAGGCCGCCGGCCACCGCGCCCTGGCGTGCGAGACGGACGTGACCGACAGGGCGGCGGTCGAGCGGGCCCTGGCCGAGGTCCGTGACCGTCTCGGCCCGGTGGAGATCATGGTGACCAGCGCCGGGCTGGTGGCGTTCGAACCGTTCGCCGACATCTCGCCCGACTCCTGGAACCGTGTCATCGAGGTCAACCTCACCGGCACCTTCCACTGCGTCCAGGCCGTCATCGGGGACATGCTGGCGGGCCGGTGGGGGCGGATCGTCACGATCTCCTCCTCCAGCGCGCAGCGCGGCTCACCGCGGATGGTCCACTACACCGCGTCCAAGGGGGCGGTGATCGCGATGACCAAGGCGCTGGCCCGCGAGTACGCCGCGCACGGGATCACGGCGAACACGATCCCGCCGTCCGGGATCGACACCCCGATGTCCCGCGCCTCACAGGCCTCCGGTGATCTTCCGGGCAGCGACGTGATGACCCGGGCGATCCCGGTCGGAAGGCTCGGCAGCGGCGAGGACATCGCCGCGGCGTGCGCGTTCCTGTGCTCGGACGAGGCGGGCTACATCACCGGCCAGGTCCTGGGCGTCAACGGAGGTGCCGTCATATGAGCGCGCGCCCCGGAACGCGGCGGCTGGCCCCGCTGGCCGCGCATCTGTGGGACGAGGAGGCGGTGGCGATGCTGCGCGGCCGGGTCCGGCAGGCCGACCGCTTCCTGTCCGGCGCCGCCGGCACGCCGCCCCTGCCGAACGTGCTGGGGATCCTCGGGCACCATCCCCGGCTGTCGGGGGCCTGGCTCGGCTACAACGGCGTGCTCCTGGAGGATCCCGCGCTCGGGCCGCGGCTGCGGGAACTGCTGATCCTCCGGGTCGCCCGGCGCACCGGCTCGCAGTACGAGTGGCTCCAGCACGTGCGGATGGGCAGGGCCGCGGGCCTGTCGGACGCCCATCTCGAGGCGCTGGCCGGAGACCTGGAGTCGGTGGAGTGGACACCGCTGGAACGGCTGCTGCTGGACGCGGCCGACCAGCTCCTGACCGACCACCACATCGGCGACGCCACATGGGACGGCCTGGCGGCGCACCTGGACGCCCGGCAGCTCCTGGAGATCCCGTTCGTCGTCGGCAGCTACCTGTGCCTGGCGATGGTCTTCAGCAGCGTCGGACTGGAACTCGACGCGGACATGGACCCCGCCTCCGCGCCCCCGCTTCCCGGAATGGAGGAACGAGCGTGACACGCTGGCCCAAGCCCCCCGAGGGCAGCTGGACCGAGCACTACCCCGAGCTCGGTACCGGACCGATCTCCTTCGAGGACTCGGTCTCCCCGGAGTTCTACGCCCTCGAACGCGACGCGATCTTCAAG
Organism: Actinocorallia longicatena; assembly: GCF_039534125.1. Classification (NCBI taxonomy): domain Bacteria; kingdom Bacillati; phylum Actinomycetota; class Actinomycetes; order Streptosporangiales; family Thermomonosporaceae; genus Actinocorallia; species Actinocorallia longicatena. Next base: position 237,765 of record NZ_BAAAUV010000005.1, read on the forward strand.
CGGGCGTGGCTGAACGTCGGCCGCGTCGAGCAGCTCCCGCGCGGCGGCTCCTACGTCACCAAGGAGATCGAGGTCGCCGGCACCTCCTTGATCATCGTCCGCGGTCTGGACGGGGAGATCCGCGCGTTCCACAACGTGTGCCGCCATCGCGGGAACAAGCTGGTGTGGAACGACTTCCCGCGTGAGGAGACGTCCGGTACCTGCCGTCAGTTCACCTGCAAGTACCACGGCTGGCGCTACGGTCTCGAGGGCGAGCTGACCTTCGTGCAGCAGGAGGGGGAGTTCTTCGACCTCGACCGGCCGGCGACCGGCCTGGCGCCCGTGCACTGCGACGTCTGGGCCGGGTTCGTGTTCGTCAACCTCGCCCCCGAACCCGAGCAGAGCCTGACGGAGTTCCTCGGCCCGATGGTCACCGCGCTGGAGGGCTACCCCTTCGACCGCATGACCGAGCGGTACGTCTTCCACGCCGACAACGACAGCAACTGGAAGCTGTTCGCCGACGCCTTCCAGGAGTACTACCACGTGCCGTCGCTGCACTCCCAGCAGATCCCCGGCGCCGTGCGCACCGGCGCGGGATTCGAGTGCGCGCATTTCCGGCTCGACGGCCCGCACCGGCTGGTCTCCACCGGTGGAGCACGCCGCTGGACGCTGCCGCCGGAGTACATGTACCCGATCGAGCGGGCCACGCGCAGCGGCCTGGTCGGCCCGTGGGAGTCGCCCGACATCGGCGAGCCGCCGCCCGGTCTCAACCCCGGGAAGATCGATCCCTGGGGCATCGACAACTTCCAGATCTTCCCCAATCTGGAGATCCTCATCTACCGCGGCTGGTACCTGATGTACCGGTACTGGCCGACCTCGCCGGGCACCCACCGGTTCGAGGGGATGCTGTGCTTCCAGCCCGCCACGACGGTGCGCGAGCGGCTCGAGCACGAGGTCGCCGCGGTGGTGTTCAAGGAGTTCGCGCTCCAGGACGCCGGGATGCTGACCGGCACCCAGTCCGCGCTGGAGTCGGCCTACGCCAACGGGATCATCGGCTCGTTCCCCGTCAACGACCAGGAGGTGCTGGTCCGCCACTTCCACCATGTCGTCGGCGAGTGGGTCGAGGCGCACCGGCGGAGGGCGGCGTCATGACCGCGCCGCTGCTGCCGCCGGCCTTCGCCGGCCTCGAGCCGTACGCCGCGACCTGGTGCCTGGCCACCGAGGCCGAGCGCTACGCCCGCCGCCAGGCCTCGACGATGCCGGTGCTGCGGGAGTTCTACGACGCGTGCTTCCCGCGCCTGGAGGAGGCGATCGCCCACTGCGACGCCCACCCGCTCGACGACCTCCCCGACGACGTCCTGCGGCTGCTCCAGCTCGTCTACTCGCTGGTCATGGTCTCCATGTCGGTGGAGATCTTCCAGCAGGTGAAGGCGACCGACGCCGCCGACGCCGAACTGCACCGGACCGGGGAGCCGGTCCCGTGACCACGAACCCGCCGCCCGGACGGCAGCGATCGAAAGGGGAACCCCATGCCGGCGATCACCGTTGACAGGCTCGGACACGAGGTCGGAGCGGAGGTCCACGGCGTCGACGCCGAGAGCCTGATGGCCGACGCCGCCCTGCCCCCGCTCCTCATGGACGCCCTGGAGGCCCACGGCGTCCTGGTCTTCCGCGGCCTCCACCTCGACCCCGAGACCCAGGTCGCGTTCTGCCGCAGGCTCGGCGACATCGACACCTCGCCCGGCCACCACGAGGTGGCCGGGATCTACCGGGTCAGCCTCGACACCGCCAAGAACTCCGCCGCCGCCTACCTGCGCGCCACCTTCGACTGGCACATCGACGGCTGCACCCCCGAGGACGAGACCTGCCCCCAGAAGGCCACCGTCCTCACCGCCCGGCAGGTCGCCGCCAGCGGCGGCGAGACCGAGTTCGCCAGCTCCTACGCCGCCCACCGGACCCTGACCGCCGCCGAGCAGGAGCGTTTCGCCGGGCTGCGGGTCGTGCACTCCCTGGAGGCCTCCCAGCGGCGCGTCACCCCCGACCCGTCCCCCGAGCAGCTCGCGGTCTGGCGCCGGCGGCCCGTCAGGGAGCACCCCCTGGTCTGGACCCACACGTCGGGACGCCGTTCCCTCGTCCTGGGGGCCTCGGCCGACCACATCGCCGACATGGACCCCGACGCCGGACGCGCCCTCCTGGACGACCTCCTGGCCCGCTGCACCACCCCGGACCGGATCTACCGGCACGAGTGGAGCGTCGGCGACACCGTCATCTGGGACAACCGCGGCGTGATCCACCGCGCCGCCCCCTACGACCCCGCCTCTCCCCGGGAGATGCTCCGCACCACCGTCCTGGGCGACGAACCCATCCAGTGACGTCCGCCCCCACCCCAGGAGGAACACCCATGGCCCGCTGGCCCAAACCCGCCGAAGGAAGCTGGACCGAGCACTACCCCGAGCTCGGCACCGCACCGATGTCCTACGAGGACTCCATCTCCCCGGAGTACTTCGCCCTCGAACGCGACGCGATCTTCAAGCGGGCGTGGCTGAACGTCGGCCGCGTCGAGCAGATCCCGCGCCGGGGCTCCTACTTCACCCGGGAGATCGAGGTCGCCAAGACGTCCCTGATCATCGTCCGCGGCACCGGCGACACCGTGCGCGCGTTCCACAACGTGTGCCGCCATCGCGGGAACAAGCTGGTGTGGAACGACTTCCCGCGTGAGGAGACGTCCGGTACCTGCCGTCAGTTCACCTGCAAGTACCACGGCTGGCGCTACGGCCTCGAGGGCGAGCTGACCTTCGTGCAGCAGGAGGGGGAGTTCTTCGACCTCGACAAGAGCGCCACCGGGCTAGTGCCCGTGCACTGCGAGGTCTGGGCCGGGTTCGTGTTCGTCAACCTCGCGGCGGAGCCGGAGCAGTCGCTGACGGAGTTCCTCGGCCCGATGGTCACCGCGCTGGAGGGCTACCCCTTCGACCGCATGACCGAGCGGTTCCGCTACCGGTCGCAGGTCGGAGCGAACTGGAAGCTGTTCCTGGACGCCTTCCAGGAGTTCTACCACGCGCCCGTCCTGCACTCGAGCCAGACGCCGGACGCCTTCTCCGCCGCCGCGGCCCAGGCCGGATTCGAGGCCCCGCACTACCGGCTCGACGGCCCGCACCGCCTGGTCAGCACCTCCGGCATCGTGGCCTGGGAGCTGGCTCCCGACATGCGCAAGCCGATGGAGGACATCACCCGCAGCGGCCTGTTCGGCCCGTGGGACAAGCCGGATCTGGGCGTGGAGAAGATGCCCGCGGGCCTCAACCCGGCGGGCTGCGACCCCTGGGGGCTCGACTCCTTCCAGCTGTGGCCCAACTTCACGATCCTCATCTGGTCGGGCGGCTGGTACCTCACCTACCAGTACTGGCCGACCTCCTACAACAGCCACACCTTCGAGGGCAATCTCTACTTCGTCCCCTCCCGCACGCCGCGCGAGCGCGTCGCCCGCGAGATGGCCGCGGTCACGTTCAAGGAGTACGCCCTCCAGGACGGCAACACCCTGGAGGCGACCCAGATGATGCTCGAGTCCCGTGCCGTCACCGGCTTCCACCTCAACGACCAGGAGATCCTCTGCCGGCACCTGCACAAGGTGACCGCCGACTGGATCGCCGACCACCAGGCCAGGACCGGGAAGGCGTGACCCGATGACCGCACTGCTGCCCGCCGCGTTCGCCGACCTCGAACCGTTCGCCGCCGTCTGGTGCCTGCCGACCGAGGCCGAGCGGTACGCCAGGCGCCTGGCCACCCCGATGAGCGACATCCAGGCCTTCTACGACGCGGCCACCCCGCGGGCCGAGGCCGCGCTCGCCCACTGCGACCTCCACCCGCTCGACGACCTCCCCGACGACGTCCTGCGGCTGATGCATCTGCTGTACTCCCTCGTCACGATCTCCTTCTGCGTCGAGGCCTGGAGCCAGCAGCGCGTCCCCGACACCGGCGCCGCCACCCTCGACTGCCTGATCGAGCCCGTCCCGTGACGGCACCGATCGTGCTGACGGCCGACCGGTGGATCGAGACCGGCAAGGGCGAGGTCCGGTCCCCGGCGGTCATCGTCGTGGACGACGGCCTCATCACCGCCGTCGACCCGCCCGCCGTCCCGCCCGGAGCGACACGTGTCGACCTGGGCGACATGACGCTCCTGCCCGGCCTGATGGACATGGAGATCAACCTGCTCATCGGCGGTCCCGACACCCCCAACGGCCTGCCGAAGCCGATGCACGGCGTCCAGGACGGCCCGGTCTACCGGACCCTGCGGGCCACCGCCAACGCCCGCACCACGCTGCTGGCCGGCTTCACCACGGTCCGCAACCTCGGGCTGATGGTGAAGACCGGCGGCCATCTCCTGGACGCCGACCTCGCCCGCGCCATCGACGAGGGCTACGTCGAGGGCCCCCGCGTCGTCCCGGCCGGCCACGCCATCACCCCGACCGGCGGCCATCTCGATCCGACGATGTTCCAGCGGCTCGCGCCGGGCATCATGCCGCTGAGCGTCGAGGAGGGGATCGCCAACGGGGTCCCCGAGGTCCGCAAGGCCGTCCGCTACCAGATCAAGCACGGCGCCGGGGTCATCAAGATCTCCGCGTCCGGCGGGGTGATGTCGCACGGCACCGCCGCCGGCGCCCAGCAGTACTCCGACGAGGAGCTGGCCGCCATCGTCGACGAGGCCCACCGGGCGGGCCTCAGGGTCGCCGCCCACGCCCATGGCGACGCGGGCATCAGGGCGTGCCTGCGGGCCGGTGTCGACTGCATCGAGCACGGCTCGCTGGCGAGCGACGACACCTTGAGGATGATGGTCGACCAGGGCACGTTCCTCGTCCCCACCAGCTACCTGTCCGAGGGCCTCGACCTCTCCCAGGCGCCGCCCGCGCTGCGCCGCAAGGCCGAGGAGGTCTTCCCCCGGGCCCGCGCCACCCTCACCAAGGCCATCGCCGCCGGGGTGCGGATCGCCTGCGGCACCGACGCGCCCGCCGTCCCGCACGGCCACAACGCCAAGGAACTGTGGGCGCTGGTCGACCGGGGGATGACCCCGATGCAGGCCATCCAGGCCGCGACGGTCGTCAGCGCCGACCTCCTCGGCGTGGACGACCGGGGGCGCCTCGCCGAGGGCCTGCTGGCCGACATCATCGCCGTCCCCGGCGACCCCGCCACCGACATCACCCTCCTTCAGGACGTCCGCTTCGTCATGAAGGACGGCCGCGTCCACAAGACCCCGGCCCCCTGACCACCGATCACCGAGCACCAGTCACCGGATCACCGATCACCGGATCACCGATCACCGGATCACCGATCACCGGATCACCGATCACCGATCACCACCGTCCCGGAAGGACCCGCCCATGACCCGAGGCATCCTGTACGTCGAGTCCCGCCCCGCCTCGCCCGAGGAGGCCGAGGCCTACCACGCCTGGTACGAGGGCACCCACTTCAAGGAGATGCTCCAGATCGAGGGCGTCGTCACGGCCCGCCGGTTCGCCGCGCTCGGCGACGACGCCCCCTACGTCGCGGTGTACGAGCTCGAGGCCGACGACATCGCCGCCGTCCAGGCCAGGATCGGCGAGGCGGCCAGGACCGGGCGGCTGGCGGCGCCCGTCGGCGTCGCCACCGACCCGCCGCCCCGGATGTGGTTCTGCCGCGAGCTCTCCGCCCACTCCGCCTGACCGGCCCGAAAGCCCGGAGGACCTCATGCACGTGGAAGAACGCCTGTTCGTCGGAGGCGCCTGGGTGCCGCCGGGCACCGGCCGGACGATCGAGGTGATCTCGCCGCACACCGAGCGGCCCATCGCCCGGATCGCCGCCCCCGCGCCGGCCGACGCCGACACCGCCGTCGCCGCGGCCCGGACGGCGTTCGACCACGGGCCCTGGCCGCATCTGCCGCCCGCCGAGCGGATCGCCGCGGTCCGCAGGCTCGCCGACCTGTACGACCCGCGCCGCGAGGAGGTCGCCCGGCTGATCAGCGACGAGATGGGCGCGCCGGTCACCTTCGCCAGGTCCGCCCACGCCGCGCTGCCCGGCGTCATGATGCGGGCGTTCGCCGACATCGCCGAGACCGTCGAATGGGAACAGAGCAGGCCCGGCCGGTACGGCCGGGACATCCTGCTGCAGCGCACACCGGTCGGCGTGGTCGCCGCGATCGTCCCCTGGAACATGCCGACCCTGCTGGCGGTGATGAAGCTCGTCCCCGCCCTGCTGGCGGGCTGCCCGGTCGTCCTCAAGCCCGCGCCCGAGACGCCCCTGGACGCCTACCTCCTGGCGGACCTCACCGAGAAGGCGGGGTTCCCGCCGGGCGTGGTCAGCGTCCTGCCCGGAGACGGGGAACTCGGCGCGCACCTGGTCGGCCACCCCGGTGTCGACCGGGTCTCCTTCACCGGGTCCACCGCCGTCGGCGCCAAGGTCGCCGCCGTGTGCGGCGCCGCGCTCAAGCGCGTCGGCCTGGAGCTCGGCGGCAAGTCGGCGGCGATCGTCCTGGACGACGCCGACCCCGCCGCGACAGCGGCCGGAATCAAGGTCGCCGGACTGATGAACAGCGGCCAGGCCTGCGTCGCCCAGACCCGGATCCTGGTCCCGCGCTCCCGGCACGACGAGCACGCCGAGGCCCTCGCCGCGATGATGGACGCCCTGGTCGTCGGCGACCCGGCCGATCCCGCGACCGAGGTCGGCCCCCTGGTCAGCCGCCGCCAGCGGGAGCGGGTGCGGGACTACATCGCCCTCGGCCGGACGGAGGGCGCCGTCCTGGTCACCGGCGGGGACGCGCCGCCGGAGGGGGCCGGACGCGGCTGGTACGTCCGCCCCACCCTGTTCGCCGGAGTCGCCAACGGCTCCCGCATCGCCCAGGAGGAGATCTTCGGGCCGGTCCTCACCGTCATCCCCTACGACGACGAGGACCACGCCGTCGACCTCGCCAACGACTCCCGCTACGGGCTGTCCGGGTCGGTCTGGACCTCCGACACCGGCCACGCCCTCACCATCGCCCGCCGCGTCCGGACCGGCACCTTCGGCATCAACCAGCCCTACTCCATGGACCCCGCCGCCCCCTTCGGCGGCGTCAGGGACAGCGGCCTCGGCCGGGATCTCGGGCGTGAGGGCATCGAGGCCTGCCTCGACACCAAGTCCATCTCCACCGCCGGTCCGTGAGCGGGGCGCTGCCTGCGGAGATGGCGGCGTGGTCGTCCGGATGCGCAAAAGCGCGCACGAGATGACTGACGTTTGGGCGTATGCGGGTGTTTTGTGCGGGTCCTACTGTGACGCGACTCCGGGCCGCGGGACCGGCCCGCGGCCCGGGTGCACAGGAAGGATCCATCGTGGATCTGCATCGCTTCCCTCCCTCGCGCGCGCTGCCCGCGCTGCTGCTCGCGGGGGCCGTGCTGAGCGCGGTTCCAGCGAGCGGCGCCCAGGCCGCGGCCCCCGCGGAGGACCGCCTGACCGTCAGCGTGGCGGGAACCCCCGCCTACACGCTGGCGGGTGACCTGTCGTCCGGCGCCATCGCGGTCCTGGACAACGTGGCGACCTTCGAGACCGACAAGATCCAGGGCGGGGGGACGCTCCCCGGCTCGGCGGGCGGCCAGGCCTCGGTGACGTTCAAGATCGCCCGGAACGGCTCCCTCAAGGGCACCTTCACCCTGGCCGACCCCGGCGCGGGTGTGGAGATCACCGCCGCGGTCGACGGCGGTGTCACCACGCCCGCCGAGGCCACGGTCCGGTGGGAGGGGCAGGCCTCGGTCAGGCGCGCGGCGGGCACGACCCGTCAGCGGGTCACGGTCACCGTCCAGGACCGGCGGCCCGACCCGGGCGACCACGCCATCCGCATCACCCACGCCGGGCAGGCCAGGAACGCCATCCTCCGGCTGCCCGACGACTACGACGGCACCGCCCGTCCGGTGCTGTTCCACTTCCCCGGTCTGGGCGAGTCGCCCGGCATCGCCGAGTACTACGGCCGGATGTCGGACTACGCGCAGACCCGCGGCTTCATCATGATCACCCCCGAGCACTACGGGATCGGCTGGCAGGGCGTCCTGGCCGGGACGCCCTCCCCGGCCCTCGACGACCCCGGCTTCGTCAACCGGCTCCAGGACATCCTCGTCCAGCGTTTCAACGCCGACCCCGAGCGGCTCTACGCCTCGGGCATGAGCAACGGCGGCTTCTTCACCAGCAAGATGGCCTGCGAGAACAGGCGCTTCGCCGCCTACGTCCCCGTCTCCGGGCAGCTCACCGACCAGGCGGCCAGGGACGCCTGCCATCCCGGCCGGCCGGTTCCGATCGTCCTGATCCACGGCGACGGCGACTTCGTCGTCCCCTACGGCCAGGCCCCCGACTCCGCCAGGTTCTGGGCCCGCAACAACGGCTGTGCCGCCACCACCACCGACACGAACCTGCCGGACAAGGCCCCCGGCGACAACACCACGGTCGTCCGCCACGACTACACCGGCTGTCCCGCGACAGCACCGGTGATCCTCTACGAGATCAAGGGCGGAGGCCACAACTGGCCCGGCGGGACGCCCTTCCTCGGGCCGTTCCTCGGCGGCACCACCTATGACATCGACGCCAACGCCGTCATCTGGGACTTCGTCTCCCGCTACCGCCTCCGCTGACCCTCGCGCATAGTGTGACTCACGCGTTCTCCGGGTTTTCTGTTAAACGATCGGCTAGAGCTCTCCTAGCCGATCGTCTAGCCTCTGGCTCATTCAGTCGAGAGGACGACCATGACCAAGTCCCAGAACGAAGCGGCGGACCCCGATCCAGAGAGAATGGAGATCGCGGCCCTGCTGCTCCCCGTCCTGCCGGACCTCGCCGTCGAGATCATCGACGAGATCAGGGAGCAGGTCCCGGAGTTCACCGTGGTGCTGGCCGGAGAGCACGGCGAGCCCGTCAGGGCCGGCATCGCCAAGGCGCTGCACCAGCTGCTCGCCCAGTTCAACGCGGGCATGCCCGTCGGCGACCTCAACGCCAGGTTCTTCCACAGCCTGGGCCGCGGCGAGTACCGGGAGAGCCGGAGCCTGGACGCCCTCCAGGCCGCCTACCGGATCGCCGGGCGGACCGCCTGGCGGAGGTTCGCCGAGGTCGGGCAGGACTCCGGGGTCGCGCCCGCCCGGATGTACCAGCTGGCCGACGCGGTCTTCGGCTTCACCGACGAGATGTCGGCCCTGTCGGTCCGGGCGTTCACCGAGCTGAGCGGGCAGGACAACGTCCTGGAGCGCACCCGGCAGCGGTTGCTGCAGCTCCTTCTGGTGGAGCCGGGGCCGACCATGCGCACCCGCCTGGCCGACCTGTCCCACAAGGCCCGCTGGCCGCTGCCCGGCCAGGTCGCGTGCGTCGCCATCAGCGAGGACTACGCCACCCGCTTCGCGATCCCGCCCGCGCTGGACGAGGACATCCTCGCCGACCTCGACCGGTCCGACCCCTGCCTGATGATCCCCGGAGAGCCGTCGGCCGCCCGCTTCGGCACGCTCCACCGGTCCCTCCAGGGGGTGCGGTTCGCGCTCGGGCCCACCGTCGCGCTGGAGGAGTCGGCCTCCTCGCTCCGCCTCGCCCGCCAGGCGCTCATCATGCTGTCGGACGGAGCCCTGTCCGGTGAGGAGCACATCCGCTGCGAGGACCATCTCGTCGCCATGCACCTGCTCAACGACGAACTGTGCATGCGGGTCCTGTCGGAGCGCGCCCTGGCCCCGTTCGCCGAGCTCACCCCCGACCAGGGCGATCGGCTGTGCGAGACGCTCCTGGCCTGGCTGGGCGCGGGAAGCTCGGTGCTGGGCGTCGCGGAGCTCCTGCACGTCCATCCCCAGACGGTCCGCTACCGCATCCGGCGCCTCACCGACATGTTCCCCGGCCGCCTCAACGACCCCGACTGGCGCTTCGAGATGCTGCTGGTCCTGCGGGCCCGGCAGCTCGGCCAGCGCCCGCCGTCCCGGCCGCGGCGCAAAGGTCCCTCACGCTGGCGGCCCAAGGCGGCCTCCGCCACGCTCCACCGCTGACATCGGGGTAACCTCCCTGCAATGGCCGCCAAGCACCCCGCCGGAAGCGTACGGACGCAGCTGATCGACGCCGCCACCGACCTGTTCACCCGCTGGGGCGTCCACGGCACGTCCCTGCAGATGCTCGCCGATCATGTCGGCGTCACCAAGGCCGCCGTCTACTACCACTTCCAGAGCAAGGAAGACCTCATCGACGCGGCCGTCACGCCCTACATGCGGCGGCTGGCCGAGGTCGTCGTCGCGGCGGAGAGCAGGCGCGGCCGGACCGCCCGGGTCGACACCCTCCTGGACGGGCTCATCGACCTGATGGTCGACGCCCGCCGTCAACAGGCGGCGCTCCAGTTCGACCCCACGATCCAGCGGCACCTGGACGGCCGCCCCGACATGAAGGACCTGCGGGAGCGCGTCGGCCTCCTGATGATCGGGCCGGATCTCAACAACCACTCCCTGGTCATCACGCTCATCCTCAGCGGAGGCCTCGCCTTCGCGACCGGCAGCCCCTATCTCGCGCACGTCGACGACGACCAGCTCCGCCGCGACCTGTACACCGCGGCCCGCCGCATCCTCGGCATCAGGACCCCGATCGCCGAGGCCCCCCGGCCGTGACCGCGGGGAACGCGTGCGGCCCCCCGGCCGGGAGCCGGGGGGCCGCACACGCGACGGTCAGGGCTTGGGGTTGTTGGCGACGGGGATCTGGATGCTGATCGGGAAGTCGGCGCCGGACAGGAAGAGCAGGGCGCCCAGGCGGAGGATCTCGTCGAACGCCCAGTAGACGCCCAGCAGCGCCGGGGGAGCGTCGGTGATCTTGAGCAGTCCCTCCTTGACGGCGACGAAGATCGGCCAGAGCTCCCGGAAGGCGGCGTCCCAGACGGGCTCGCGCGGGATCTTCAGCCAGCCGGCGATCTCGTCGCCGAGGACGTAGCGGGTGAGCGCTCCGAGGATGTGGGTGGTGAGGAGGCCGGCGTCCAGGACGGCACCGAGGTTGAGGAGGATGTCGGCGAGCTTGATGCCCTCGGGGGTGGCGGCGAGGATCGGCGTGAGGACCTGCGCGGCCTGCGCGTTGGCCTCGTCCCACGAGGCGGGGATGTACTCGTCCAGGATGCCGAGCATGTGGGCGGTGAGCTGCCAGGAGTGCAGGAACGCCGCGGACTCGTCGGCCGGGACCGACACCTTCCACTTGGCGAGCTGCTGCATGACGGTCGTGGGCAGGCTGTGCCAGGTGACCATCATGTCGGCCTGGCTGATCGGGATCTCTTCGTCGGCGACCTTGTTCCAGACCGCGGACTGGGGGAGGAGGTGGCGCACACCCGCGTGGGCCAGGCGGGTCTTGACGCAGGTGACGATCATCTCGCCACCGGGCTCGAAGGCGTTCTTGGTGCCGACGTCGTAGCCGAGCTTGGCGGTCTTGGTGATGCGGTCCTTCATGTCCGCACCGCCCTGGGAGTAGTAGACCGCGCGGGCCTCGTGCGGGATGACGGTGCTCATCATGCCGCTGGCGAAGCCGTAGGAGACACCGAGGTAGGTGCCCCGCTTCTGGTTGAAGGTGTAGGCCTTGGCGAGCTTGGCCTTGTCGGTCCACGCGGGCAGCTGGCGGGCCTTCTCGATGAAGGCCTTCAGGTCGGCGGGCAGTCCGGCGGGCAGCGTCTGCCCGTTCTTGGTCCAGCTCTTCAGCAGCTTGTTGACCTGGGGCACGGCGCCGCTGTCGATCAGTGAGGCGACCAGCGGGTCGGCCTCGGCGTCCCACACCCACCGGGGGTCGGCTCCGGCACCGGCGCCGACGACCGATCCCGCGGGCGACCACGTCCACAGCCGGGAGGCCTGGGCGGGGGTCGCGGCGCTCATCGCACCGAGCGCCCCGAGCACTCCACCGGCCAACAGGATGTTCCGTCTGCTGGGTTCTTCCATGTTCTGTCCCTCCTCGAACCGGTGATGGATCCGATACGCAGATACGCATTGCGCATCTCTGTATCAGCGTCCCGCCATATAGCAGCACACTGTGGTACCCGTCACAAGTCATCCAGGGACAAACCTGGTCAAGACCGGCCAAATGCCAAGCTCAGGGCCTGACGCCGACCAGGGCGTCGTAGAAGGGATTGGTCGACTCGGCGACCAGGGTGTAGCGGCCGGCGGGCTCGGCGGACAGGGCGACCTTGTCGGCGAGGTGGCGGAGGGGAAAGCCGCCGAGCCTGGTCTTCTTCCCGGTAGCGAGGGCGACGGAGGTGAGGTCGGGAACGGCACCGCCGTCGCCGAGGACGATCAGGGCGTCGCCGGCCACGGTGAGGGCTTCCAGGCCATGATCGAGCCTCGTCAGCCACAGGCGGGCACCGTCGCTGAGGCGGAAGGCGGTGAGGCCGTCCTTGTTGGACACGCGGGTCGCGCCGACGATCATGTCGCCGGTGACGGCGAAGTCCCGCAGGGGCGTCGCGCCGAAGCCCCGCTCCGACAGGGTCAGGTCGTGGTCGTCGGACCAGGTGTGGACGATCGTGGCGCGGCCCGTCCGGTCGAAGGCCTGGATCATCGTGCGGCCCCGGGCGCCGCTCTCGCGGACCTTCGCGACGGCGGGCGAGGCCGTGTAGAGGTCGACGGCGGCGACGGGGGACTCGGAGGTCACCGGGGTCCTCCAGGCCACCTTGCCCGAGGCGGGCTCCAGGGCGACGAGCTCGGGCAGGGCATCGGTGCACCGGAGGAGGCCGACGATCTGGTCAGGTCCCGCGCTCACCTTCTCGTAGTGGCAGCGTTCGGGGGCGGCGGCGGTCCAGCGGTCCCGGCCGTCGGCGAGGGCCACGCCGGTGAGCCGGGCGCCCTGGCCGAGGCGCATGACGGCGGTGCCCCCGCCGGCCGCGACGGAGCCGGCGTCCCGCCCGGAGCTGAGGAACTCGCCGCCGGGCAGGACCCTGTCCCACGCCTTGGCACCGGTGGCGAGGTCGACGCCGACGAAGTGCCCGCAGGGCTGCCCCTCCGGGCCGTAGGCGATGACGCCCACCCCGGAGTCGGTGCCGCGGCTCATCGCGCAGAGCACCTCGCGGCCGGGGACGGGCAGTGTCCACTTCGGCGCGCCGGTCGCGGTGTCGTAGGCGGACAGGCCGTCGATGCGGGCGCGCACGGCCAGGCCGTCGCCGAACCAGAAGCCCTGGGCGGTGATGTCGCCCTTGACGCGCGGCACGCTCCAGGCGACATCGAGGCTGTCGCCGTGGCCCAGCCGGAACAGCAGCGCGCCGGGCCAGATCCCGGCCAGCATGAGCACCGCCCCGCCGAGGCACCCCGCCTTCCGGCCGGCCGCCGCCACCCCCCACAGCGCCAGCGGCACCAGCCCGAACAGCGGCACGAACGAGATCAGGAACAGCCACCCGATGCCCTCCGGGCAGGCCCCGTGGCTGACCCCGCGCGACCCGCCGCTCCCGCAGCTTCCCCCGGACTCGACGATCAGTGCCTGCGCCACCAGCACCTGGACGGTCACCGCCGCCCCGATCAGCACGGCCGCCACCGACCCCGCCACGACGGACTTGCGCTTCGATCGCCGGATCCCCTGGACCAGGCCCCGAACAGGCGTCCCTGCCATCTTCACGCTCCTCGCCGTTTCTCGCACCGGCGGCGAGAGCGATCGGGAGTATGCCAGCCCGGCGGATCACCCGTCCGAGCCGTTTCCGGATAGTTGTGACCGGTCCGGCGAAAGAGCCCGGGGCCGGGCTCAGGGGCGGGCTCAGGGGTTTGCCAGGGGTGGCCCCGATGGTCCGGAAGCCGGGTCATGAGGAGACTTGATCACATGAGATCGAAGCCCGTTCGGCCCCCCGTGAACGCCGCCGTTCCCCCCACCGCCGCGCCCGGGGCGGCCGAGGCGTTCGGGCGGTTCGTCGCCGTCGGGGTGGGGACCACCCTGCTGGCGAGCGGGCTGCTCGCGGTGGCGTCGGCGCGGATGGATCTGGTGGCCGCCAACGCCCTGATCACGCTGGCGACCACGCTGCTCGCGACGGAGCTGCACGGGCGGTTCTCGTTCAGGAGCGAGAAGGGCGGGTGGCGGGTGCACGCGCAGTCGGCGCTGACGATCGCCGTCGCCTACCTGTTCACCACGGGGGCGATGCTGGTGCTGCGGCGCGCGCACCCGGCCCCCGACGTGGTCCTCGACCAGGTCGTCTATCTGGGCGCTTCGGGGCTGGCCGGGCTCGCCCGCTTCCTCGTCCTGAGGGTCTTCGTCTTCGGGGCCCGTCCCGTCGTCGCCGCTCCGCTCCCCTCGGAGGTCGCCCTGGCCGCCTGACGGGCGCCGGTCAGGCCTCGTCCTCGCGGCGGGCGGAGGGGGTGGCGCGGAGGGAGCCGGGGTGGGCCTTGGCCGACGGGTCGCGGGAGGACTTCACGAGGCTGGCCACCGTGGTGACGACCAGGATGCCGATGATCACGGTGAGGGACAACGGAGTGCTGATGACGGGGATGGCGTCGTTGAGGCCGTGGGCCCAGTGCAGGATGAGCTTCACGCCGATGAAGGCGAGGATGATCGCCAGACCCGTCGACAGGTAGACCAGCCGGTCCAGCAGCCCGGTGACGAGGAAGAAGAGGGCGCGGAGCCCGAGGAGCGCGAACGCGTTCGCCACGAACACGATGTAGGGCTCCTCGGTCACGCCGAAGACCGCGGGGATCGAGTCGAGCGCGAACAGCAGGTCGCAGCCGGCGATCGCGATGAAGGCCACGAACAGCGGCGTCACCATGCGGCGCCCGTCGACCCGGGCGAACATCCTCCCGTCGGACACGTCGTCGGCGACGGGGAGCACCCGCCGGGCGGTCTTGATCAGGAGGTTGTTCTCCACGTCGGGGTCCTCGTCGCGGTGCCGGAACAGCTGCACCGCGGTCCAGATCAGCAGCAGGCCGAACAGCAGGAACATGAAGGAGAACATCGACAGCAGCGCGGCGCCGAGCGCGATGAAGATCGCCCGCAGGACCAGCGCCGCGAGGATGCCGAACGTCAGCAGCTTGTGCTGGTGCTCACGCGGCACGGCGAACGTCGTCATGATGATCACGAAGACGAAGAGGTTGTCGACCGACAGGCTCTTCTCGACGATGTACCCCGCGAAGTACTCACCGCCGAACCCCCACCCCCAGTGGGACGCGAGCACGAACCCGAAGACGACGGCGACGGCGATGTAGAAGACCGACCACAGGCCCGCCTCCCTGAACCCGACGGCGTGCGGCCGCAGCGCCCCCCAGGCGAGATCGAACGCGAACAGCGCGAGGATCACCCCGATCGTGACCGCCCATTCGAACGCAGTGACCTCCACGGCCCCACCCTCCGATCGCCCGTCTGCCGTCGCTCAACGTCCCGTACCCGCGATCGGTCGCGTCCACCCTGCGGAACGTCCCGGCCACGGATGGTGGCGACGCTCGGATTGGCCCGTTCCAGAGCGAAAGTTTTTGGTGCTCTGGCAAATGCACGTGCATCAGCCGTTGCATCTGCAAACCACGAGGTGCATGATGACGCACAATCACCACGGCATCACCGGACCGCACGAGGACGCCCAGGAGTCCCGTGCCCAACGGAGGCGATCGTCATCACAGTCACCGATGCACCCCGTGCGTCCTCGGGCCGGGCGTCGCTCCACGAGGACTTCCACGTCGCCTTCGTCGCCAGCGCCGACCTCGTCCGGTCGTGCCGCCTCGCCGCGCAGGCGACCATGCAGGCCCGCGAGCTCGACGACGACCTCATCGACACGGTCCTGATCGTGCTGTCGGAACTGGTCACCAACGCCGTCCGGCACGCGGACGGCGAATGGGTGGAACTGCGGCTGAGCATCCAGCCGAACGAGATCGTCCTGTCGATCTGGGACCCGGTGGACGAGCTGCCCGTCCAGCGGTCGGAGTACGCGGACGGCGAGTCCGAGAGCGGACGCGGCCTGTTCATCGTCGACCTGCTGACGGAGGGGAACTGGGCGACGACCACCAGCCCCGGGCGCCAGGGCAAGACGGTCACCGCCCACCTGAAGCGGCCGGTGACCTGACGGCACGAGGTGACCGCTTCCGGAGGCGGGTCTGCCGGAGGCGCGGTGTCTGCTCCACAATGTCGGATTCGATGGTGCGGATGATCCGGCTGTGAGAGGTGGGCACATGGTGGCGCGGTCGAGCTTGGCGGACTGGGAGGCGCTGGGGTCCCGGCGGGCGGCGGTCAACGGGATCGAGCTCGCGGTCGTCGACCACGGGCAGGGGCCGCCGGTCGTGCTCTGCCACGGCTTCCCCGAGCTCGGGTACTCCTGGCGCCACCAGGTCCGCGCGCTCGCGGACGCCGGACACCGCGTCCTGGTACCCGACATGCGCGGGTACGGCGCCAGCTCGCGGCCGGAAGCCGCCGGCGACTACGACATCCTCACGATCTGCGGTGACCTCGCGGGCCTCCTGGACGACATCGGCGCGGACGAGGCGGTGTTCGTGGGCCACGACTGGGGGGCGTCCATCGTGTGGAGCATGGCGCTGCTGCATCCCGGGCGGGTCAGGGCGGTGGCCGGGCTGAGCGTCCCGGTCTCGCCCCGGCCGCCGGTGCCCCCGCTGCCGATCCTGCGGCGGAGGCTGGGCGACGACTTCTACATCTGCTGGTTCCAGGAGCCGGGCGTCGCCGACGCCGTCCTGAACCGGGACGTGCGCCGCACCCTGCTGGGCGGCGGCACCCACGCCCCCGCCTGGACGGCCGCCGGGCCGGTCCCCGGGCTTCCGTCCTGGCAGAGCGAGGAGGACTTCGGCGTCTTCCTGCGGACGTTCGAGCGCACGGGCTTCACCGGCGGCCTCAACTACTACCGCAACATGGACCGCAACTGGTCGCTCACCGAGCACACCGCCGGCCGGACGATCGACCGGCCGTCCCTCTTCCTCATCGGCGCCGACGACGTCGTGGCGGACTTCATGCCCTCCGGGAAGCTGGCGGAGGTCCTGACCGACCTGCGCGGCCACGTCGTCGTCGAGGGCGCCGGGCACTGGGTCCAGCAGGAGCGCCCCGACGAGGTGAACGCGGCGCTCCTGGACTTCCTGGCCTCCCTCGACCCCTAGGGGAGGTGGCGGGAGGACTGGGTGGGCAGGTCGGCGTAGGTGACGATGCCCGGACGCGCGGCGACGACCGCCGGGATCGCGTTGACGACCGGCATCGCGGTGATCACCGAGCCGATCGCCAGCATCTCCTCCAGGGTCATCGACTCCATGTCCTGTGGCAGGACCTCGACGCGCAGGTTGACCTGCGGGTGGCCGTTGATCTCGATGAGGTAGGCCATGGAGACCTCCCAGGCCGGATCGAGCTCGGGGGTCACCGTCCAGCGGATGTGGGCCTCGGCGACGTCGGCTCCGGCGGTGGAGCCGATCCACCGGATGTCGAGACCGGCGACGGTCCCCGCGAGCACGGTGCGGCCGGGGACGTCGAGGTCGCGGGTCGCGTGGGCGAACTCGACCTCGCAGCGGACGTCGTCGAGCTCCGCGTCGAGCAGTTCGGCGAGGGCCTCGACGGCGTCGCCGAACGGGGCGGTCGCCTTGACGACGTCGTCGGCGTGGCCGGGGTCGCCGGCGGGGCGGCCCCAGCCGAGCTCGTCCTGGTTGGCGTCGCCCGCCCACATGCCGATGTCGAAGGACTCGAAGACGGTCACCCGGTCGACCTTGCGGCAGATGCCCGAGGCGACCGCGGCGAGCTGGTCGGCGTAGCCGGGGTTGATGCCGCTGCCGAACAGGCTGACGCCGCCCGCCTTGGCGGCCTCGTCCAGGGCCGTCCGCGCGGCCTGGCCGTAGGCCCGTCCGGTGAGGAACGACGCCGTGGTCAGGACGTTGATCCCCGCCCGCAGCAGCCGTGTGAGATGGTCCACGTCGGGGTGCAGCGGCATGTAGAGGACGCAGTCGGGCTTGAGGGCGATGATCTCCTCGATGTCGCCGGTGGCGAGGACGCCCAGCGTTCGGCCGAGGCCGGCCAGCTCCCCGGCGTCGCGGCCCGCCTTCTCCTTGCCGTGGGCGTACACGCCGACGAGCTCCAGATCCGGACGCTCGACGACGGCGGCGACCGACTGGCGTGCGACGTTCCCCGTCGTCCACTGGACGACGCGGAGGGGACGGTGGTCGGCGCTGCGTTGCACTCTTGCCTCCAAGGGCCTCGGATGTCGCCCGAGAGTAGGGTCGGAATCTGACCCGGGTCAACATTTTCTGCGCTGTCAGGTTCGGTAGGCTGCCCAGTGTGGAGAGCGCATCGGCACAGGGACGGGGATCCAGAAGTGCTGACCGGGGTCAGCGGAGGGCGCATCTCGCGCAGTCGCGCTCCCGCGAGACCAAGCGGTCACTGGTGCAGGCGGCGATCGCGCTGTGGCGGACCAACGGGTTCGCCGCCACGACCGTCGCCGACATCTGCCGGGCCGCGGGGGTCTCCAAGGCGCTGTTCTACTTCTACTTCCCGCGCAAGGAGGACGCCCTCCTCGAGGCGGGATTCGTGTCCACCCGGGAGGCCAGGCACCGGTGGCGGGAGCTGGTCGAGGGGCCCTACGAGCTCGCCGAGGTGATCGCCGCCGTGCTGGAGGCCCTGGAGCGGACCATGCTGCGCAACCCTCCCGAACTCCTCGTCGAGACCGTCCTGGAAGGCCACCGGGCGGAGGTCAGGGCGCTGTCGGAGGGCCGCTCGGACGAGCACCACGAGACCCGGTACCTCCTGCTCGGCCTGCTGCGCCGGGCACGGTCCGACGGGAAGCTCCCCGCGTCCCTGGACGTCCTGCAGGTGGCCCGCGGCGCCCAGTCCCTGCTGGAGGCGGGCACCCGCCACTGGGCCACCGGCGAGTACGAGGGCAGGGGCTTCGCCGAGGTCGTCACCCGCGACATCACGGCCTTCGTCGAAGGCCACGCCGCCCACCCGGAACTTACTATGTAAAGGCCCCGTCGCGAGGCCGTCGCCTCGACCCGCGACGGCCTCGCGCACCCCCAGGGCGTCAGGTGAAGGACTGCATGAATCTGCCCTTGAGGGTGTACTTGACGTAGCCGCTTTCGCGTTCGCTGCCGCCGTAGACCTTCCAGGTCACGCCGCTGGACCAGGGGAGGTCGACCTCGAGGATGATGTGGCTGATCTTCAGGTCGTCGTAGGCGAGGCGCTTGGTGGTGTCCTTCACCAGCTTGGGGACGACGGAGAAGTCGACCGAGGTGATGGGGAACAGGTACTTGGTGAGCTGGGTCTTCTCGTCGCCGGCCAGCATCTCGGGGCGGGGCTCGCCGACGGTGCCGCGCAGGAGGTAGCTGTCGACGTTCCCCTTCTTCTTCGGGTCCTCGGCGGTCAGCATCGCGTAGTCCGGGTAGATGACCAGCCGCTTGATCTTCAAGGGGGAGCCGATCGCGCTGGTGAAGGCGCCGGACAGGCCGGTCGCGTCCGAGAAGTAGGCGGTCTTCCCCGGCTCCTGTGCCCGCGGGGACGATGACGCGGTGCGGCCGGGCCTGTCCCCGCCGGTGGTGACGCGCGTCGTGGGCAGCGAGCCGCCGAGCAGGTTGTCGTCGCCCTTCGTCGTCGAGACGTAGTAGGCGCCTCCGCCGATCATGAGGGCGAGGAGCGCCGCCACGGCGACCAGCGGTCCCTTTCCGGCCCTTCCGGGCGGTCGCGGCGCCGGCCAGGAGGCCGGGTGGGTCTGCGGCGGGGTCCAGCCGGACTGCGGTGGGCCGGGGAACTGCGGGCCGGGCTGGTAGTGCTGCTGGTAGGGCCGGCCACCGGGCATGGTCGTGGCGGGCGGCGGCGGGAACGTCCCGGCGGGCTCCGGCGTCTTGAAGGTCGGGGCCGGTGCCGGGGGAGGAGCGGCCTGGCTCGCCGCGGCCGCCGCCTCGGCCAGGACGCCCGGAGCCAGCGTCGGGCGCTGGAGCAGGGACAGCAGCACCCGCTCCGCCGTCGGACGCTGCGCGGGCTCCTTGCTCAGGCAGGAACCGACGATGGACCGCAGCGGCTCGCTCATCCCGGACAGGTCGGGCGTCAGGTTGAGGATCTTGTTGATCACCGCGGGGAGGGAGTTGGCCTCGAACGGCGAACCGCCCTGGGCGGCGAAGGCGATCGTGCAGCCCCAGGAGAACAGGTCGCACGCGGACTCCGCCGGCTCTCCCGCGAGGATCTCCGGCGCGATGTAGGCGGGGGTGCCGATCGGCGCCCCGGTCAGGCTGGAGGTGACGTCCAGCGCCTTGGCGATGCCGAAGTCGATGACGCGCGGGCCGTCGGGGGCGAGCAGGACGTTGCGCGGCTTGAGGTCGCGGTGGACGATCCCGGCCTCGTGGATCGCCGTCAGCGCGGTGATCGTGCCGATGGCGAGCCGGTGCAGGTCGGCTCCGCTCTTCGGCCCGCCTTCGACGACCGCGTCGTGCAGGGAGGGCCCGTCGATGAACTCGGTGACGATGTAGGGGCGTCCCTCGAAGGTCCCGCTGTCCAGGATCTGGGCCGTGCAGAACGGTGCGACCCGCTGGGCGGTCTCGGCCTCCCGGATGAACCGTTCGAGCATCCCGGCGTCCTCGGTGAACCCGGGACGGAGCAGTTTCACGGCCGCCTGCCGTCCGGCGCCGTCCTCACCGAGGTAGACGACGCCCTGCCCGCCCTCCCCGAGCCGTCCGCGCAGCGTGTACCCGGCGAGCAGCGCCGGGTCTTCGTTCTTCAAGGGGGCGAGATCCACGCCCGAATTATGGCGCCAAAAGATAACGGTCGCGGTACTTACGGCCTCGGAACCGGACCGGTCATGGCTAGTCTTTTACGGTCAAGTATCACGAAACAAGGCGAGGAACGCATGTCCGACATCGAGGAGCGCAGGGCGAAGGCGCGCCTGCAGTTCGACCGGTTCGACAAGGACGGCGACGGGTTCATCAGCGTCGCCGAGTACCGGGAGGTGATGGCGAACCTGGGTGACTTCTCCGAGGCCACCGTGCGGGCCATCTTCGACAAGAAGGACGCCAACGGCGACGGCGTCCTGTCCTTCGAGGAGTTCTGGAACTCCCTCAACCCCTGACCGCCGTCCCGCTCACGGGAAACGCTTCGGGCCCGTCGAAGGACGGGCCCGAGGGGAGAGCGGGGAGGATCAGGCGATCTTGTCGTAGAGGGAGGCGGTCTCGCGGGCGATCCGGTCCCAGCTGTGCCGCGAGGTGACGCGGTCGGCGGCGGCGATGCCGAGGGCCTCGCGGCGGACGGGGTTGGCGAGCAGGTCGCGGACGCGGCGGGCGAGCGCGACGGGGGACAGGTCGCTGATGAGGAGCCCGGTCACGCCGTCGAGGACGGTGTCGCGGTGTGCGCCGGAGTCGTGGGCGATGACGGGGACGCCGCAGGCCATGGCCTGGAGGGCGATGGTGCCGTAGGGGTCGTGGTGCAGGGCCAGGACGAGGTCGGCCGAGCGGATGAGCCGGGGGGCCTGCTTGCGGGCGAGTTCGCCGAGCATGATGACGCGGTCGTCGACGCCGAGGTCCTTGGCGAGCGTGCGGAGCTCGGTGGCGTCGGGGTCGGTCTCCAGGTCGGCGGCGTGCGGTCCGCCCGCGATGACGAGCTCGGTGCCGGGCAGCCGGGTCAGCGCCCGCACGGCCAGGTGGGCGCTCTCGCCGGGCCCGGTGAGCACGAGGATCCGGTGGCGCTCGCCGCGCGGGGCGACGGGGCCGCGCTCGGTGAACTCCTCGGTGTCGATGCCGGCGGGGACGACGGCGATGCGGGTGCGGGGAACGCCGAGCCGGACGAGGTCGTCGCGGTTCTCGTCGCACGGGACGGTCGAGGCGGCCGCGGACCGGCCGAGCGCGCGCTCGAGACGGGCCTGCGCGGCGGGGTCGACCCGCGCGCCGTGGGAGGCCTGCGGTCCGTAGGTCTGGAGCAGCGGCAGCCGCCGCCCGGAGGCGAGCTGCTCGGGGGAGGCGCTGGGGGAGACGGCGTCGGCGCCGAGGGTGCGGGAGGCGGTCATGGCGGCGAGACCGGAGGTCCAGCCGTGCGCGTGCACGACGTCGGGGCCCTGTCCCTTCCTGGACCAGCGCTGGGCGAGGGCGGTCCCGAACTCCGCGAGGTGCGGCAGGACCTCGGCGCCGTCGAGGGGGCGTTCGGGGCCGGCCGGGATCGGGTCGACCACCACGTTCGCCGCCAGCGTGGTGCGGCGCTTGCCCGGCTTCTCGCTCCGGGTGTGAATGGTCACGTGATGCCCCTGCTCGCCCAGCTCACGGGCCAGCGGGGTCACCTGGTCGATACCGTCGACGGCGATCATCGAGATCTTCATGAGAGGCTCCCAGCTGGAGGCGCAGGAGCAGTCCCGGAAAGACGAAAGAGTGCCGTCAGGACGCGCTCACGCGCCTCCGGATTGATACTTCGGCAGATCAGAAACCTGCCACCGGAGGGCGTGCCTGCGTCTTAGGCACTCGAGTTACATAGTGGGGCATACTTCGCGATCGGTCAAGTCCGCCGGTGCCGCGATGTCAGCGGGGCAGCCTTGCGGTGAGCTCGTCGAGCAGCTCGGCGAAGACCGTGACGAGCCCCGGACGCTCGGAGAAGAGCCGGTCGAGGTGCGCCCGCCAGGCCCCGGCCTCGCTGTAACGGGCGGAGTCCGCGCGATGGACGTTGGAACGGGTCACGGCGAGGCGTTCCCGGTAGGACGGCCCGAGCTCGGCGGCCAGCCGGTCGGCCAGCCAGGCGCAGGCGTCCGTCTCCGCACCCCGGACGATCATCCGTCCGCACTCCCAGGCGAGCCGCGCCGGATGAAGGTGCGGACCGGGCCGGGAGTCGGTCCCCGGCCAGGCGGAGGCGGCCCGGGGACCCGCCGCGGGCCCGGCCGGTGCCGCACCGGGACGCGGGGCGTGCACCGGCCCGGCCAGCGCGCCGAGCATCTCCGCGACCGCCTCCCCGGACGCCCGCCGCCCGGGATCCCGGTGCAGCAGCGTCGCGAGGACGGGTTCGAGCGGCCCCGCGCGCTCGGGTGCGCGCGGTGAACCGGACAGGATCGCGTGGAACAGCGCCGCCATCGACGTGCCCAGCGGGAACGGCGGCCGCCCCTCCACGGCCGTGTAGAGGGTCGCGCCGAGCGACCACAGATCGGCCGCGGACGTCGGGGGCCGTCCCTCGATCTGCTCGGGCGCCATGTAGAGCGGCGTGCCGGGCTGGCT
Source organism: Actinocorallia longicatena (assembly GCF_039534125.1). Lineage (NCBI taxonomy): Bacteria > Bacillati > Actinomycetota > Actinomycetes > Streptosporangiales > Thermomonosporaceae > Actinocorallia > Actinocorallia longicatena. The sequence goes on from NZ_BAAAUV010000005.1 coordinate 260,807, forward strand.
CCCCGGCGTGGTGAGCGCGGTGGCGTCGATGAGGCTCGCGATCCCGAAGTCGGTGATCACGGCCCGTCTCCCGGCCAGCAGCACGTTGTCGGGCTTGAGATCGCGGTGCACGATCCCCGCGCGGTGCGCCTCGGCGAGCCCGTCGGCGAGGGTGGCCCCGATCGCGGCGACCTCGGATACCTCCAGCCGCCCCCGCGCCGTGATCTCCGCCCCGAGCGACCGCCCCCGCATGTACTCCATGACGAGGAAGGGCACCCCGTCGTGGGTCCCGACGTCATGGATCGTGACGATCCCGGGATGGCTGAGCCGCGCGGTCGCCCGCGCCTCCCGCTGGAAACGCTGGAACAGCATGTCCCGCTGCCCGTCCGACAGCCGCGCGGGCAGCAGCACCCGCTTGACCGCCACCTCCCGGTCCAGTGACTCGTCCCGCCCCCGCCACACCTCCCCCATGGCCCCGGCCCCGAGAACCTCGACCAGCCGATACCGCCCACCCAGAACCACCGTCACCCCGCGACGGTAGACCGGGCGGCGCCCGGTCCGGGAGCGGCGTTCCCGAACCGAGACATCCCGCCGGTCAGGCGGGGCGGAAGGAGGTGTGGGGGGCAGGAGCGGTGTGCTTGATCATGAGGTGGCGGGTGACGGAGTAGTCGGAGAGGGATTCCTGGCTCATGTCCTTGCCGAAGCCGCTGCCCTTGACGCCGCCGTGGGGAGCCTCGGAGGCGATCGGGAGGTGGTCGTTGACCCAGGTGACGCCGACGTCGAGCTGGTGGGAGACGCGCAGGGCGCGGGAGACGTCCGTGGACCAGACCGAGGAGGCCAGGCCGTAGGGGGTGTCGTTGGCCAGGGCGACGGCCTCGTCCTCGGTGTCGAAGGGCAGGACGACCAGGGCCGGGCCGAAGACCTCGCCCTGGACGATCTCGCTGTCCTGGCGGGCGCCCACCAGCAGGGTGGGCGGGTAGAAGAAGCCGGGGCCGTCGAGGAGGACTCCGCCCGTCAGGGTCTCTGCCCCGGCGGCGACCGCGCGCCGGACGAAGCCGTCGACCCGGTCGCGGTGGGCGGCGGAGACCAGCGGGCCGATGTCGGTGGACTCCGACCACGGCGAGCCCGCCCGGACGGTCTCCATCGAGGTGCGGAGCGCGTCCACGGCGTCGGCGTACACCGAGCGCTCCACGTAGACGCGCGTCGCGGCGGTGCAGTCCTGGCCGGTGTTGTAGGTGGTGCCCATGGTGAGGCCGCCCGCCATCTGGTCCAGGTCGGCGTCGGCGAACACCAGCGCGGGCGCCTTGCCGCCGAGCTCCAGATGGACGCGCTTCAGCCCCTCGACGGCGCCGCGCATGACGGCCTTGCCGGTGGCGGTCGAGCCGGTGACGCTGACCATGTCGACGCCGGGGTCGGTGACCAGGGCCTCGCCGACGGCCGCGTCGCCGGTGACGACCTGGAGGAGGTCCTCGGGGGCGCCCGCCTCGGCGAAGAGCTCGGCCAGGCGCACCGTGGTGCGGGGCGTCTGCGGCGCGGGTTTGATCACCACGGCGTTTCCGGCGGCGATCGCGGGGCCGATCTTCCACACGGCCATGACCAGCGGGAAGTTCCAGGGGGCGATGGACGCCACGACACCGACCGGGCGGCGGATCAGCACCGAGGTGTACCCGGCCGACAGGACTCCGGCGCCGGTGCCGTCCAGGGAGCGGGCCGCTCCGGCGAAGAAGCGCAGGTTGTCGGCCGCGAAGGGCAGCTCGCCGTCGGCGAAGACGGCGGCGGGCTTGCCGGTGTCCTCGACCTCCAGCCGGGTCAGCTCGGCGGCGTTCTCCTCCAGCAGGTCGGCCAGGCGCAGCAGCACCCGGGCCCGGTCGGCGGGGACGGTGTCGCGCCACCGCCCGAACGCTGCGCGGGCCCGCGCGACGATCCGCGGGACGTCCGCGACGGGCGTGTCCGGGATCTCGGCGGTCGGCAGCCCGGTCGCCGGGTCGATGAGGATGCGGGAACTGGTCATGGGAAGAGTCCTTCAGGAGTTGAAGCCGACACCGAAGCGGTCGAGGAGGCGGAGCCAGGGGCCGCGGCGGCCGCCGCGGTCGTCGGAGCCGATCAGGGCGCGCCGGGTGAGCTCGACGACGGGCCAGCGCAGCGGCTCGGGCGGGAACGGCAGCGGTGAGCGCCGGACCATCTCCAGCCGGGTGCGCTCGGTCGACCGGCCGGCGAGCAGGTCCAGGGCGACCTGGGCGCCGAACCGGGACGCGGCGACGCCGAGGCCGGTGTAGCCGAGGGAGTAGCCGACCCGCCCGTCCAGCGCGGTGCCGAACATGGCGGTGAAACGGCTGGTGGAGTCGATGGCACCGCCCCAGCGGTGGGTGAAGGAGACGTCGGCGAGCTGGGGGAAGGTCTCGGCGAACTGCGTCTCCAGGGCGGCGAACGTCGCGGGGCGGGAGGACAGGGCCTCGTCGGTGCGGCCCCGGAAATGGTAGATCGCGTCGTAGCCGCCCCACAGGATCCGGTCGTCGGAGGTGAGCCGGTAGTAGTGGAACTGGTTGCCGGCGTCGGTGAGGCCCTGGCGTTCGCGCCAGCCGACGGCGGCGAGCCGTTCGGCGCTCAGCGGCTCGGTGACCATGGCGTAGTCCCAGACCGGCAGGATGAACGGGCGCAGCCGCCGCAGCGGCGACGGGTAGGCGTTGGTCGCGATCAGCGCCTGGCCCGCCCTGACGGTCCCGGCCGGGGTGCGGACGGCGAGCCCCGGGCCGGAACGTTCCACCCCGGTGACCGGCGTGCCCTCGTGGATCCGGACGCCCAGCTTCGCCGCGATCCGGCACAGCCCGAACACCAGCAGGCCGGGATCGACGAGCCCGCCGGTGCTGCGGACCCGCAGCCCGCCCAGGTAGGTGGGGGAGTCGACGTCGGCGCGCATCCGCTCGGCGTCGAGCCAGACGGCGTCGTCGCCGTGCCGCAGATGGAGCCGCTCCAGCGCGCGGAGCTCGCCGATCTGGTGCGGCCTGACCGCGACGGTCGTCTTGCCGGTGAGGTTCAGCCCGGCGTCGACGCCGTGCCGGTCGAGGGTCGCGGCGAGGTCACGCAGGTTCTCCCGGCCGAGCCGGACCAGGGCGGGCAGCTCGCCCGGCCACATGGCCTCGCCGTGGGACAGGCCGTGGGTGAGGGAGTCGGAGACGAAGCCGCCGTTGCGCCCGCTGCCGCCGAAGCCGATCGTCTCGGCTTCCAGCAGCAGGACGTCGCGGCCGGGCGCCTCCTCCTTGGCCAGGATCGCCGCCCACAGCCCGGTGTACCCGCCACCGGCGATGACGAGGTCGGCCTCGGTGCCGGGCGGCGGCGGGGGGAAGGGGCCGGGACGGTCTCCGTCCCTGCCGGTCCAGAAGCTCACGGGCGGGCCACGCCCTCGATGAGGTCGGCGGCGCGGGTGACGCCGTCCGCGGCCCTGATCGCCGCGCCCGCCGCCTCGAGGCGGGCGCGCAGCGCGGTGTCGCCGAGCAGCCGGTCGAGGGCACCGGCCAGGTCGCCGTCGGTGAAGCGGTAGGTGTCGAGACGGACGCCCAGGCCGAGCTCGTGGATCCGCTGGGCGTTGTCGTACTGGTCCCAGAACAGCGGCAGCAGGACCATCGGCTTGCCGAAGTGCAGAGCCTCGGTGGTGGTGTTGTTGCCGCCGTGCGTGATCACCAGGTCGACCTGCGGGATCACCTGCGTCTGCGGGACGAACTCCGCGCCCCACATGTTCGGCGCCAGCTCGATCTCGGCGTGCAGGGGGCCCTTGGAGACGATGTAGCGGTGCGGGGTCCGGCCCAGGACGTCGATGACGCGCCGCATCAGCTCCACGTCGGCGGAGCCGAGCGAGCCGAGGGAGAAGTAGATCAGCGAGCCCTCGCCGGAGGCGATCTCCGCGGGGACGGTGAAGGCCTCGTCGGTGGCGCGGACGGAGGAGTCGAGCCGGTGCCAGGACGGCCCGAGGGGGCGTTCGGCGGTGTAGTCGGCGATCTCGGGATAGACGTAGAGGTTGAGATCGCCCTCGTGGATGAACTCCAGGTCGGGCAGCGGGCGGGCGCCCTGCTCGATCACCCAGGCGTTGAATCCGGCCCACAGCTCGCGGTGGGTGCGGTCGTACTCGGCGGTGAAGCCGTCCCAGCCGGAACGGTCGTCGATCGGGTAGCCGGAGAAGGCCGGGGGGAGGTCGCCGCCCTTGACCTCCAGGGGGTTGCAGGACACGATCCGCACGAACGGGACGCCCGCGGTGAGCAGGGCGGGGAAGGTCAGCACGTTGTCCTCGACGATCACGTCGGGACGGACCCGCTCGATGATCTCCTTCAGGCGCGGCTCGCAGTAGCGGGCGCCGGTGATCAGCTCCTCCCAGACCGGCTTGATCCAGGTGTCGAGCTGCTCGAGGGTCGGCTTGCGGAACTCCGGGGCGGTGTCGCGGATGAAGTCCTTCCAGAACTGCCCGGCGTCCTGCTCCTCCTCGGTGGGCGGGGCGAGGTCGACCAGGTCCTCCTCGAAGCCGAGCGGGGCCAGCTTGCCCTTCCACGACGCCTCGGCGGCGAACACCACGCGGTGGCCCCGGCCGCGCAGGACATGGCCGATGCCGACGCAGTTGTTGGTGGGCCCGTAGGCGCTCTCCGGCATGAAGAGGACCGTGAGCTGCTTCGGCTCGGCCACGCTGACTCCTTGTGTGGGGGCTTGTTTTGTTGAAGACTGATTCAAATAGAATCCGGGTCATCGCGTCAACACCTTGTCGGCACCGACAATGGATCCGATCCGTCCGCCCCCCATCCGAAAGAGGCGCCATGACACCGCGTAAATCCCGGTCCGAGCGCCGCAGTGACCTCATCGAGGCCGCCCGCCGGGCGATGATCCAGCACGGCACCGACTCGGTGCACCTGAAGGAGATCGCCGCGGAGGCCGGCCTGACCTCGGGCGCCGTCCTCTATCACTACCCCGAGATCGGTGACCTGCTGCTGGAGGCGCACCACGCGGGGATGGAGCGCTTCTACGACCTGCGGATGAAGAAGATCGCGGGGATCGCCGACCCGGCCGAGAAGCTGATCGTGACGGTCCGCTCCGGTCTCCCCGACGGCGCCGACGACCTCGACGTCCGGCTGCTGTGCGAGCTGGGCGGCGCGGCGGGCCGTAACCGGATCTACGCCACCCTGCTGACCACGCTGTACGACCGGCAGGTCTCGATGTACCAGCTCATCCTGGAGACGGGCGCCGCCCAGGGCGTGTTCACACTGGCCGGGGACTCCCAGACGATCTCCCGCAACCTGGTCGCCCTGGAGGACGCCTACGGCTACCGGATCGTGGCCAGGCATCCGCTGATCGGCCCGGACGAGGCGGTCGAGCTCATCCTCGACTACGCCCGCCAGTCGGTCGGCCACCCGCTGCGCGAGGAGCCCAGGCCCGTCAAGGGCAAGGGCCGTTCCCCCGCCTCCTAATTGAAGATCATTTCAGTTAATCGTTCCACCAGGCCGCCGCGACGAGCTCGGCGACGAGCGTCTCGGTGAGCAGGGCGAGATCCGGATCCTCGTCGCCGCGGTAGCGGATCGCCGCGGCGGCTCCGTCGACCTCGCCGCCCACGGTGACCACGGTCGAGCCCCGCCGGGTGATCCACTCCATGGCCTGGGCGTCGTAGGGCGAGCCGGGGAAGAGCAGCGCCCGGTAGTCGCGGGTCTTGGTGAGGTAGACGTCGACGTGGGCCCAGTCGCCCGTCTCGCAGGCGTCGGCGGGCCTGCGCGGGCCCTCGCGGACCATGAGCGCCGACTGGTCCGCCGAGGAGATCCGCTCGAAGGGGGCGATCATGTAGACGCCGTCGGGGCCGTCGAGCAGCGGGAGGACCCGGTCGAGCCAGCGTCCCTCCAGCAGCTCGGCGCTGGCCTCCGCGGTCCGGTCGAGCAGCGCCGGAAGATCGCGTCCGGGGCCGGTGAGCCTCTGCTCGAGGGCCAGGAGCAGGGCCGAGGTGTGCTGGAAGGTGCGGCAGGCGACCCCGCCCTCCTCGGGCCCGGCCAGCATCGGCACCACCAGGTCGGCGGCCTCGCCGACGGGGGAGTCCGGCACGTTCGTCAGCGCCACGAGGGGGGCCTTCCCGCGCAGCGGCTCCAGCGCGTCGAGGGTCTCGCGGCTGCCGCCGGTGGCCGAGACCGCGACGTACAGGGTGCCGGGCACGGGCGGGTAGGCCGGCGCCGAGGCGTACTCTGCGGCGGCGTCGAGGCCGCGGGCGCGCAGCCGGTAGGCGGCGACCCGCGCGGCGTACCGGCTGCTCCCCATGCCGAGGAACACCACCCGGCGGACGTCACGGGGGAGCTCCGCGAACGGGTCGGCGGAGCGCAGCGAGGCGGCCAGCCGGGCCAGCGCCTCGGGCTTGGCCGCCAGGTCGGCGCGGAACAGGTCGGGCTTCATGCCCCTCCTTCGATCGGATCTTCGGTCTCATACCAGGAACGCAGGACGCCGAGCGGCGCGTACCGCCAGCGCGGCAGGAAGCGGGCGGCGTAGATCAGCTCACGGCACTCCTGCTCGACGGCGAAGGGGCGCAGCAGCCTCTCGTCGAACAGCTCCGAGCGGCCGTGCGCGGCGAGGCCGCCGGTGTAGGCGGCGAGGAAGCCGGCGCACGCCTCCCGGGTCCAGGCGGCGGAGTCGGCCCCGCGCCCGGCGGCGACCTGCCCGACGTGCTCCAGGCTGGTGAGGAGCTGGGCGACGTCGCGGGCGGCGGGCTGGGGCGTCTCGGCGGCGGCGACGGTGGGATTGCCGTCGAAGTCGATCACGGCGTGACCGCCGCGCCACTCCAGCACCTGGCCCACGTGGAGGTCGCCGTGGATGCGCAGCACCGGCGTGGGGCCCGGCTCCGCGAGGGGGGCGAGCTCGGCCCGCATCCGTTCGGCGCGCGGCCCGGGCCAGGGGTCGAGCTCCGACGCCTCCTCCAGCGCGGCGAGGGCCCGGGCGTGCCAGCCGGCCCCCGCCCCGGCGGAGGCCGAGACGGGCTCGGGGATCAGCGCGGACGGCGTCGCCAGCGCCGCGTGCAGGTCCGCGGCCAGCGCCCCCAGCAGCGGCCCGGCGGGCTCACCGGAGATCGCCGCCTCGGTGCACCACTCCCAGCCGTCCCTGCCGTCCGGCAGGTAGTCGGTGATCAGGGCGCTCAGCCGCCCGTCCCCGTCCAGGACCGCCGCGTAGGGGGCGGCCGTCGCGGTGAAGCCGACCGCGGCCAGATGCCCCAGCAGGTCGAGGGCCCGGTGGGGGGCCTCGGGCGGCGGGCTGAACCACTTGACCACCAGACGCTCGCCGACGATCACCGACCGGTGGGTCTGGTCGGCCGTGACGGGCCGCTCGGACAGGTCGCCGAGCTGCGGCAACGCCCGGAACCACCGGACGCCGGGCAGGCCTCCAGGCCCGTCCGCGAGACCGGCGATGAGCGCCGATGATTCTGAATCCATATTCAAATCCGTTACATGGATTAAACCTGATCTGGGCTTTTGAGTCTTGTCCATCCTGAGTTCAGATGCAACACTCACGTCCCATCTGTTCCCCCCGACCAGAAAGGTGGTGGTCGACGTGCTGCGCAGCATGCCCGCCGCGACGATCACGGTGGCGCTCGCCCTCTCCCTCGCCGCCTGCGGCGGCTCGTCCTCCGAGGGAGCCGCCCCGCCGGACACGCTCGATCCGGGCGCCGACCTGGCCAAGCAGTCCCTGACCGTCTCCAACTGGGACGGCTACATGGCCGACGACCTGCCCGCGAAGTTCAAGGCCAAGACCGGCGCGTCCGTCACGGTCACCAAGCACGCCACGAACGAGGAGATCGTCGCCAAGCTGACCGCGGGCGGCGACAGCGGCATCGACGTCGCGTTCGTCTCCGGCCAGTACGCCCAGGCTCTCAACGAGCAGGGCCTGCTGGAGCCGATCCACGCCGACCTCGTGCCGAACCTGAAGAACCTCTACCCCGAGGCCACCGGGCTCGCTTACGACAAGGGCAACGCCTTCTCGGTGCCCTACACCTGGGGCACGACCGGCATCTGCTACCGCGACGACCTGGTCGGCTTCACCCCCGACAGCTGGAACGACCTGCTCAGCCCGCGTCCGGAGCTGAAGAAGAAGGTCACCATGATGGCCACCGAGCGCTGGCTGGCCCTGCCCGCGCTCAAGTCGCTCGGCTTCTCGGTCAACGCCACCGACCCCGCCCAGCTCGACCAGGTCAAGGCCAAGCTGGTGGAGACGAAGAAGAGCCTGCTGGCCTTCGACGACACCACCTTCGGCGACCGGCTCAAGTCCGGCGAGGCCGCCCTGGTCGAGGCCTGGGACGGCTGGTGCCCGACCGACACCAAGAACATCAAGTTCGTCCTGCCTAAGGAGGGCTCCGACCTCTGGGTGGACACGATGGTGGTGCTGAAGTCCTCCAAGAACAAGGAGGCCGCGCACGCGTTCGTCAACCACATGCTGGAAGCGGACGTCCAGGGCTGGGCCCCGGCGAACATCCTCTACAAGGTGCCGAACAAGCCCGCGATGGAGACCGTCGACGCCAAGCTGCTGAAGTCCTACCCGCAGCTCGACATGAGCCCGGCGGACCTGCTGAAGGGTGAGACGGCGATCGACCTCGGCGAGGCCTCGACGCTGTTCACCACCCTGGCCAGTGAGGTCGCGGCGAGCTGACGATGCGTCTGCCCACCCGAAAGGCCGCTGCGCGGGGTTCCGGGATCGAGCGGTTCGTGCTGCTCGGTCCCGGCCTGCTGTACCTGGCCGTCTTCATGGTCGTCCCGCTGGCCCTGGTGCTCGGTTACACGATCTTCCGGCGGGGCCGTTTCGGCGGCGTCGTCTACGAGGCCACCGCGGACAACTTCACCCGCGCCGCCGACCCCGTCTACATGAACGTCCTGCTGGAGTCGGTGAAGATCGCAGGGATCGCCACTGTGATCGCGCTGGCCGTCGGCTATCCGACCGCGTACGTGATCGCCCGGCTGCCGAAGCGGTGGAAGACGGTCGCGCTCGTCGCGGTCGTCCTGCCGTTCTGGACGAACTTCCTGATCCGGGTCTACGCGTGGATCGTCCTGCTGAACTCCCAGGGCCTGGTCAACTCCGCGCTGAAGGACCTCGGCGTGATCGACGAGCCGCTGGAGCTGCTGTACACCGATGGAGCGATCATCGCGGGCCTCGTGTACTCCTACCTGCCGCTCATGATCCTCCCGCTGTACTCGGCGATCGAGCGGCTCGACCCCCAGCTCCAGGAGGCCTCGGCCAACCTCGGCGCCCGTCCCGCCCGGACGTTCCTGTCGGTGACGCTCCCGCTGACCCTGCCGGGCGTCCTCACCGGATGCGTGTTCGTGTTCGTCCCGAGCATGGGCAACTTCATCATCCCCGAGCTGCTCGGCGGAGGCCGGACGGTCATGGTCGGCAACCTCGTCCGCGACCAGTTCCTCAAGGCGCGCGACTGGCCGTTCGGGTCGGTCCTGGCGCTGGCGCTCGTCGCCGTCCTCGTCGTCCTGCTCATGCTCCAGGCATGGGCCTCGCGCCGCTTCTCCGGGGAGGCCGACCGTGCGTAAGAGATGGGCCTGCGGCCCGTTCTGGCTGACCTACCTGTTCCTGTACACCCCGATCGCCGTCCTCGTGCTGATGTCGTTCAACAAGGCCGACACGCCCTATTCCTGGGGCGGGTTCGGCACGTCCTGGTACGGGGAACTGGCCCGCGACGAGGCGATCCGGCAGGGCCTGGTCAACACGCTGATCGTGGCGGCGGGCTCGACCGCGCTCGCGACCGTCCTCGGCACCCTGCTGGCGGTCGGGCTGGCCCGGCACACCCGGTCGCGGGCGCTCGTCGCGCTGGCCACCCTCCCGGCGATCCTGCCCGACCTCGTGCTCGCCATCGGCCTGCTCGCCTTCTACTCGGCGATCCAGGCCACGCTCGGGCTGCACTCGGTGCTCGCCGCGCACACCGTCTTCGGGATGGCGTTCGTGACGACCGTCGTGCGGACCCGGCTCACCCATGCCGACACCTCCCTGGAGGAGGCCTCCCGCGACCTGGGCGCCGGCCCCTTCACCACCTTCGCCCGGATCACGCTGCCGACGCTCATGCCCGGCATCGTCGCCGGGGCCCTGCTGGCGTTCACCCTGTCGATCGACGAGTTCGTGATCGCCTTCTTCACCGCGGGCCCGAAGGAGCCGACGCTCCCGATCGTCATCTACTCCATGGTCAGGTTCGGGGTCACCCCCGAGATCAACGCGCTGGCGACCGTGCTGCTCGCGGTCAGCTTCACCGTCGTGATCGCCGCCCAGCGCCTGACCCGCCTCACCGACAGCATTGGATAGGCCATGAAGCCCGAACCGACCGCCGTCCCCTCCGGCGCCCCGCTGGTCGAGATCGAGGGCGTCACCCGCTCCTTCGGGGACGTCACCGCCCTGGACCGCGTCAGCCTGGAGATCCGCCAGGGGGAGTTCTTCGCGCTGCTCGGGCCGAGCGGCTGCGGCAAGACCACCCTGCTGCGGATCCTCGCCGGATTCGACCAGCCGACCTCGGGCGAGGTCCGGCTGGAGGGCCGTGACCTGCTCGCGCTGCCCGCCCACCGCAGGCCCGTCAACCTGATGTTCCAGTCCTACGCCCTGTTCCCGCACATGACCGTGGCGAAGAACATCGCCTACGGGCTGGAGCGCGAGCGGCTGCCGCGCGAGGAGGTCAGGACCAGGGTCGCCGAGGCCCTGGAGACGATCGGGCTGAGCTCGGCGGCCGGGCGCCGCCCCCACCAGCTGTCCGGCGGGCAGCGCCAGCGGGTCGCGCTGGCCCGGGCGATCGTCAAGCGGCCCCGGCTGCTGCTCCTGGACGAGCCGCTGTCGGCTCTGGACAAGAAGGTCAGGGCCGAGATGCAGCTGGAGCTGAAGCGGCTCCAGCACGAGGCCGGGATCACCTTCGTGGTCGTGACCCACGACCAGGAGGAGGCGATGTCGCTGGCCGACCGGATCGCGGTGCTCAACGACGGGCGGGTCGAGCAGGTCGCCTCGCCGACCGCCCTGTACCAGCGGCCCGCGACGGTGTTCGTGGCGGACTTCGTCGGCTCCAACAACCTCTTCAGCGGCACCGTGCGGGGCTCGGGGGTCGAGGTGCCCGGGCTCGGCGTCGTGCCCGCCCCGGCCGCCAGCGCCGAGGGGAGCGCGGTGCGGCTCGCGGTCCGGCCCGAGAACGTGGTGCTCGGCTCGGAGGGGCCGGGCGGGACGGTCGTCGACACCGTCTTCACCGGCGGGACGTCCCGGATCGCGGTCGAGGTGCCGGGGGTGGCGCAGCCCGTCCTGGTCACGGTTCCGGGGCCGGCGTCGGTGGAACCGGGGCTCCCGGTCCGGTTCACCTGGAAGAGCGAGGACGCGGTCCTCATCGAGGAGGGGGACGCGGCGTGAGCGTCACGAAGGTGGTCATTCCCGCCGCGGGGCTGGGGACCCGGTTCCTGCCCGCGACCAAGGCCATGCCGAAGGAGATGCTGCCGGTCGTCGACAAGCCGGCCATCCAGTACGTCGTCGAGGAGGCCGTCGCGGTCGGCCTCACCGACATCCTCATGGTCACCGGGCGGAACAAGCGGTCCCTGGAAGATCATTTCGATCGGGCGTACGAGCTGGAGGACCTGCTGCGGGCCAAGGGCGACGCGTCGCGCCTGTCCAAGGTGCGCTTCTCCACCAACCTCGCCAACGTCCACTACGTCCGTCAGGGCGATCCGCGCGGCCTCGGCCACGCCGTCGCCTGCGCCGAGCGGCACGTCGGGCGGGAGACCTTCGCGGTCATGCTCGGGGACGACCTCATCGACGAGGGCGACCCCCTGCTCGCCCGCATGATCGAGGTGCAGAAGCGGTACGGCGGGTCGGTCCTGGCGCTCATGGAGGTGCCCGCGGACCAGGCCCATCTGTACGGCTGCGCCGCCGTCGAACCGGCCGGGGGACCCGAGGTCGTCCGGGTGACCGACCTGGTCGAGAAGCCCGCGCCGGGTGAGGCGCCGAGCAATCTGGCGATCATCGGACGGTACGTCCTCGCGCCGGAGATCTTCGACGCGCTCCGCACGACCCCGCCGGGCAAGGGAGGGGAGATCCAGCTCACCGACGCGCTCAGGACCGTCGTCACGTCCCCGGGCGCGGGGCCCGTGCACGCCGTGGTCTTCCGCGGCCGCCGCTACGACACCGGCGACCGGCTCGACTACCTCAAGGCCATCGTCCGCCTGGCCGCCGACCATCCCGAGCTGGGCGAGGACTTCACCGCCTGGCTCGACGGCTTCCGCCGCGACGGCTAGGAGGGTCCTGATCCACGCCCCAGGAGCCGGAGGACCCTAGACTTGGGGGATGCCCATCGATCTCTGCCTGCTCGACGGTGTGCGGTGGCAGGGGCGGCCGGTGGTGGGGGAGAGGGCTCAGGCCCTGCTCGCCGTGCTGGTGCTGCACGGCAGGACCGTGAGCACCGAGCGTCTCGTCGCCGAGGTGTGGGGGGAGGACGAACCCGCCAACCCGGCCAAGGCGCTCCAGGTGCTGGTGTCCAGGACCCGGGCCGTCGTCGGTGCCGGGGCGCTGGTCACCGACGGCAACGGCTACCGGCTCGACCTCGTGGGCGACCGCGTCGACGCCGTCGCGCTGCGCACCCTGGCCGGACGGGCGAGGGCCCTGCTGGCCGGGGATCCTGCCGCGGCGGCGAAGGCGGCGGAGCAGGCTCTGGCGGTCGGGGCCGGGACGGCGCGTGCGGAGGGGGAGGGGCCGCTCGCCGAGGTGCGGCGGCGGGCGGAGGCCGATCTCGTGTCCGCAGGGGCGGTACTGGCCAGGGCGCGGAGCCGTGGTGGGGACCACGAGGCCGCCCTGCCCGGCCTCGAGCGGGCCGCCGGGGACCGTCCCGGGGACGAGGCGCTGCTGGCCGATCTCCTGCGCAGCGAGGCCGCGGTGCGCGGCCCCGGCGCCGCGCTGGACCGCTTCGAAGGCCACCGCGTGGAGGTGCGGGAGCGGAGCGGGTCGGATGTCGGGCCGGAGCTGAAGCGGGTCCACGGGGAACTGCTCGCGCTCGACAGCCCCGTGCGCACCGGCGTCCGCTTCGACACCACCCCGCTGCTCGGCCGCGACGACGACCTCCGGCGGGTGCGGGCGCTGCTGGCCACCGCCCGGGTGGTGGCGATCCTCGGCCCCGGCGGGCTCGGCAAGACCCGGCTCGCCCATGTCGTCGCCCGCGAGGCCCCCCAGCCGGTGGTCCACTTCGTGGAGCTGGCCGGTGTGACCGCGGCGGAGGACCTGGTCGACGAGGTCGGGTCGGCGCTGGGCGTCCGCGACTCGGTGGCGGGCCGCCGCACCCTCACCCCCCGGCAGCGCGCCGACGTCCGCTCCCGGATCGCCGCCCAGCTCGACCTCGCGCCGACCCTGCTGGTGCTCGACAACTGTGAGCACCTGGTCGGGGCCGTGGCCGACCTGGTCGCCCATCTGGTCGCGACCACCCGGGAGCTGCGGGTGCTGACCACCACGCGCGCCCCGCTGGCGATCGCCGCCGAGCGCGTCTACCCGCTGCCGCAGCTCGGCACCGGCGACGCCGTGACGCTGTTCCGCGACCGGGCGACGGCGGCCCGGCCCGGCGTCGGGCTGCGCGAGGAGGACGTCCGCGCCGTCGTGGACCGTCTCGACGGCCTGCCTCTCGCGATCGAACTGGCCGCGGCGAAGGTCAGGGTGATGTCCCCGGCCGAGATCGCCCGTCGCCTCGACGACCGGTTCGCCCTGCTGCGCGGCGGCGACCGCAGCGCCCCCTCGCGGCACCGGACGCTCCTCGCGGTGATCGACTGGTCCTGGAGCCTGCTGGGCGAGCGGGAGCGCCGGGCCCTGCGCCGGTTGTCGGCCTTTCCCGACGGCTTCACCTTCGACGCGGCCGAGGAGGTGCTCGGCGAAGGCGCTCTCGGCGACATCGGGGAGCTCGTCGAGCAGTCCCTGCTGACCGTCGTCGAGCGGGCGGACGGCGTCCGGTACCGCATGCTCGAGACGGTGCGCGAGTTCGGGCGGCTGCGCCTGGACGCGGAGGGCGAGACCGCCGAGGCGCGGGCCGCGTTCCGGAGGTGGGCCGTCGGCCAGGCCGACCGGTACGGCTCCCTGCTGTACTCCGCCGAGCAGTTCGAGGCGATGGACCGGCTGCGCGCGGAGGACACCAACCTCGCCGACGTCCTGCGCGAGGTGCTCGCCGAGCCCGACCCGGAGGCCGTGGTGATCCTCTTCGCCGCGCTGGGCGGCTACTGGTCGATCAGCGGCGACCATTCGCGCAGCATCGCCTTCGGCCCTGCCGTCGGCGCGGTCGTGGACGGCTGGACGCCCCCGCCGCATCTGGCCGACCGCGCCCGGATGGCCCTGAGCATCGCCCTGCTCAACTGCATGATCATCTCCTCCTCGGCGGAGATCGAGGCGCTGGCGCGTCCGCTGACGGACCTGGGCACCGACTCCGCGCAGCCGGGCGTCCGGGCCCTCGTGACCGTGCTGCTGGCCATGGTGTGGCGCCCCGAGGACGAGTGCGCGGAGCTGGCGGCGGACCCCGACCCGATGATCCGGGCGATCACGTTGCAGTGGCTCAGCCACGGCCGCGAGAACACCGGCGACCCGGCCGGTGCGATCGAGGCGGCCGAGGCGGCGCTGGAGCTCATCGGGGAGGAGAGCGGCCCCTGGCATCGCGCCATGGTGCACGCCCAGCTCTTCGGCCTGTACGAGCACGTGGGCGACAGCGCGGCGGCGGCCCGCCACGCCGCGGCCGCCCTCGCCGTGCTCGACCGCCTCGACGCGGTCGACGACGCCCTCCAGATCCGCGCGGTCCTCGCCACCGCCGCCCTCGTCGACGGCCGCCGCGACGAGGCCGCGCGGATGATCGACGAGCTGGAGGTCCGGGCGGGCCGGGCCACCCACGCCGAGATCATCTCGGTCGTCGCGGGCCGGGCCCAGCTCGCCCTCATCGACGGCGACATCCCGACCGGGCTGCGGCTGCACCGCGAGGCCGCCCAGGCCCTCGCCAACGTGCGCTTCCCCCGGGCGCCCGAGACGGGCGGCGGCGCGACGGTCCTCCACGGGGACCAGGACGTCGCCACGCCCTGGACGGCCCTCGGCGAGGCCATGGCGCTCGCGGTGTTCGCGCAGTACTCCGAGGGCGACGACGGGGCGGACCTCTTCGCGTCGCTCAAGGTCAGGGCCCGGAACCTGTTCGGTGAGGACCGCTCGTTCCGCGACTACCCGATGGCCGGGATGGCGCTCGCCGGGCTGGGCATCTGGGGCCTTCTGAAGGACGCGATGCCCGCCGAGGACGCGGTGCGCCTGCTCGTCCTCGCCGACCGGTTCGCCTACAACCGGTTCACCCCGTCGCTGCAGTGGCCGGTGCTGTCGGCGCACGCCGAACGGGTCGCGCCGGGGGTCCTGGCCCGGATCGAGGCGGAGTACGGAGAACGGCGCGGCCCCGGCCTGCTGGCCGAGGCGCGTGCCGTGCTCGAGCGGATGGGGTGACCCGCCCTACATCTTGCGGGAGTAGGAGCGGACCGCCAGCGGGGCGAAGAGGGCGACGACGGCCACGCAGCCGACGACCGCCCAGCCGACCTCGGCCGTCACGGCACCGTCGTTGAACAGGTCGCGCACGGCGGAGACGACGTGCGACACCGGGTTGATCTTCACGAAGGTCTGGAGCCACCCCGGCAGGGTCTCGGCCGGGACGAAGGCGTTGGACAGGAACGTCAGAGGGAACATGATCATCATCGAGATGCCCTGGACGCTCTGCGCCGACCGCGCCATCGTGCCCAGCCAGGTGAAGATCCACGCCAGCGACCAGCCGGCCGCGACGGTGAGGGCGATGCCCGCCACGCAGCCGAACACCCCGCCGCCGGGACGGTAGCCGATGACCAGCCCGGTGACGAGCGTCAGCGTGGAGGCGATGAAGTAGCGGATCAGGTCGGCGACCATCGGCCCGGCCAGCGGGGCGATGCGCGCCATCGGCAGCGACTTGAAGCGGTCGAAGACGCCCTTGTCCATGTCCTCCCGCAACTGCACCCCGGTCGCCATGCAGACCGTCAGGGCCGTCTGGGCGAGGATGCCGGGGATCAGCACGGGCAGGTAGTCCGAGACGCTGCCGGAGATCGCGCCGCCGAAGATGAACGCGAACATCGCCGTGAACAGCAGCGGCTGGATGAGGACGTCGAAGAACTGCTCGGGCTTGCGGCGCATCTTCTTCAGCGCCCGCCACGCCATCGCGAAGATCTGGACCCGGGTCTCCTGGAGGGAGCTGCGGGGGGTGGTGCGGGCGGCCACGGCGGCCGCGTCGATCCGCTTGACGGCGGGAGCGGTGGGGGTCGCGACGGTCATCGGGCCGCCTCCTTCAGGGGTTCGTCGTCGGCGCCATGGCCGGTCAGGGTGAGGAAGACCTCGTCGAGCGTCGGCTTGTCGACGCTCACCGAGGCGATGCCGAGGCCCGCCTCCCGCAGGCCGATGAGGATGTCCGCGGCCCGGTTGGGGTCGGGGAGGGGGACGTTGACGCGGCCGGACTCCGGGGTCAGGACCGGCTCCTCGCCCAGCAGCCGCCGGACGACGTTCGCGGCGGCACCGAGATCGGCGCCGTCGGCCAGGCTGAGCTGGAGGGTCGAGTCGCCGACCTGGGTCTTCAGGGCGTCGGGGGTGTCCTCGGCGACCTTGCGGCCCCGGTCGATCACGGCCACCCGGTCGGCGAGCTGGTCGGCCTCGTCGAGGTACTGCGTGGTGAGCAGGATGGTGGAGCCGTCGGTGACGAGCTCGCGGATGGTGTCCCACATCTGGCCCCTGGTCCTCGGGTCGAGGCCCGTCGTGGGCTCGTCCAGGAAGATCAGGGGCGGCCGGGTGATCAGGCTGGAGGCCAGGTCGAGCCGGCGCCGCATGCCCCCGCTGAACTGCGCCAGCGGGCGGTCGGCCGCCTCCTGGAGCCCGAACCGGTCGAGCAGGTCGCCGGCGACGCTCCCGGCCCGGCCGCTGCTCAGGCCCTGGAGGCGGGCGAACAGCCGCAGGTTCTCCAGCGCGGTCAGGTCCTCGTCGACCGAGGCGTACTGGCCGGTCACGCCCACGAGCTGCCGGATGCGGTGCGGCTCCCGCCTGACGTCGACGCCGAAGATCTCCGCCAGGCCGCCGTCGATCGGCAGCAGGGTGGCCAGCATCCTGAGCATGGTGGTCTTGCCCGCTCCGTTGGGGCCGAGCACCCCGAAGATCTCGCCCTGCTCGACGTGCAGGTCGATCCCGTCCACGGCCCGGAAGTCCCCGAAGTCCTTGACCAGACCCTCGGCCCGGACGGCGCTGAGGTCCGTCACGATCCCTCCTCCCCTCGCCGGGACCGTCCCGGCGGATGAGAAGAGCTTCGCCCGGCCCGGCTTCACCATGGCTTCATCCCGGTTTCATGGGGAAACCGGCGGTTTCACCGGGCGGTGATCAGGGCCTTCAGCGGATCCCCTCGCGGCGGAGGCGGGCCGAGAGCCCGGCGGCCTGGTCCAGGAGGACCCCGGCGACGCGCTCGATCTCGCGGTCCGTCGCGGCGGCGGCCGGCATCGAGCAGCTGATCGCGTCCGTGGCGGGGATCCGGTAGGGGACCGCCGCCGACACGCAGCAGATCCCGGCGGTGTTCTCCTCCCGCTCGGTGGCGTAGCCCCGGTCGCGGGCGCGTTCCAGGTCGCGCCGCAGCGCGTCCGGGGCGGTGAGGGTGGCCTCGGTGAGCGCGGCGAGATCGCCGGGCAGGACGGCCCCGAGCTCGTCGGCCGTCAGCTCGGCCAGAAGGATCTTGCCGAGGGCGGTCGCGTGGGCGGGAAGCTGGCGGCCGATCCGGGACGTCGCCCGCGCGGGCCTGAGCACCTCGCGGGTGGCGAGGTAGATCACCCGGGCGCCGTCGAGCCGCGCGTAGTGGGCGGTGTAACCGACCTTGTCGCGCACCGCCTCGAGGGTCTGCCCCGCGAACGGCAGCGCCGGATCCCGGTCGAGATAGGCGGTGCCGCACAGCAGGGCGTTCGCGCCGACGCCGACGCACAGGCCGTCGGGGGTGGGCTCGACCCAGCCCATCGCCGTCAGCGTGCGCACGAGCTGGTGCAGGGAGGAGCGGGGATATCCGGTGCGCCGGTGGAGCTCGACCACCGACATCGGCTCGCGGTGGGCGCCGAGCAGCTCCATGATCTCCAGCGCGCGCTGCGCCGACTTG
Source organism: Actinocorallia longicatena (assembly GCF_039534125.1). Taxonomy (NCBI): domain Bacteria; kingdom Bacillati; phylum Actinomycetota; class Actinomycetes; order Streptosporangiales; family Thermomonosporaceae; genus Actinocorallia; species Actinocorallia longicatena. The sequence continues at coordinate 278,928 of NZ_BAAAUV010000005.1, forward strand.
ACGAGGCCCGGCTCGCCGGCTCCCTCGGACGGCATGATCCGTTCCCTCCCGGTGGTGACGGCGGCTCCGTCCAGGGGCCGCACGGCCTCAGCGTAGGGCCCGGCCGAGGACGATCCGCCGGGTGACCGCGACGGCGCGGGCCAGATGGGGCTCGGTGCGGTCGGTCCGGTGGGCCAGGGCCAGGCCGATCTCGGGTTCGGGCGCGTCCAGGGGACGGTAGGCGACGCCCTCCAGCGCCAGGGCCGTGACCGGCTCGGGGACCACGGCCACGCCCAGGCCGCCGGCCACCAGGGTGACCAGGGTGGAGGTCTCTCCGACCTCGTGGCGGACCCGGGGCTCGACGGCGGCGTCGCGGAACAGCCGCAGGACGATGCCGTACATCACCGACCGGCGGTCCGCCGAGTGCACGATCAGGGGGGCCTCCCGCAGGTCGGCGACGCCGATCCGGGGCAGCGCGGCCAGCGGATGGTCGGCGGGGACGGCCACGACGAGCCGGTCCCGGCGCAGCGGCAGGACCGTCAGCGAGGGGTCGGCGACCGGCGGCCGGAGCAGCGCCAGGTCGATCTCGCCGGAGCGCAGCGCCGCCACCTGGCCGGGCACCAGCATCTCGCCGCGGAAGGAGAAGTCGACCCCGGGCAGCTCCAGCGACAGGCCGCGCGAGAGCGCCGGCAGCAGGCTGTAGGTCGCGGAGCCCACACAGCCGATCGACAGCCGGCCGACCGCCCCGGCGGCGACCCGGCGGGCCTCGTGGGAGGCCTCGTCGACCTCGCCGAGGATCCGGCGCGCCCTGGCCAGGTAGGCGCGGCCGGCGTCGGTGAGATCGACCCGGCGGGTCGTGCGGCGCAACAGCTCGACGCCCAGTTCGGCCTCCAGCCTGCGGACGGCCTGCGACAGGGGCGGCTGGGCCATGTGGAGGCGCTCGGCGGCCCGGCCGAAATGAAGTTCCTCGGCGACGGCCACGAAGTACCGCAGATGACGAAGATCCATGTCGGCGGAGGATCCATATCGGCAGGGTCTCAATGGGGTCGGATATTGATACTTCACTGTATCAAGACGGCTCACTAGCCTCGGAATCATGAGCTCCTATCTCTACTCCGCCGTCCGGACCCCGTTCGGCCGGTTCAACGGCGCCCTGGCGGCCGTGCGGCCGGACGACCTCGCGGCCGGGGTCATCACCGCGCTCCTGGACCGGGTGCCGGGCCTGGACCCGGCCGCCGTCGGCGAGGTCGTCTGGGGCAACGCCAACGGCGCGGGGGAGGAGAACCGCAACGTCGCCCGCATGGCGGCGCTCCTGGCCGGGCTGCCCACCAGCGTTCCGGGCACGACCGTCAACCGGCTGTGCGGCTCCAGCCTGGAGGCGGCGATGGCCGGCTCCCGCCTGATCGAGACGGGCGACGCCGACGTGGTCCTGGCCGGCGGCGTCGAGTCGATGACCCGGGCCCCGTGGGTGCTGCCCAAGCCCGCCAAGGGCTTCCCGCCCGGCGACCTCGCCGCGGTCTCGACGACCCTCGGCTGGCGGCTGGTGAACCCGCGGATGCCGCGCGAGTGGACGGTCTCCCTCGGCGAGGCCAACGAGAGCCTGGGGGAGAAGTACTCCGTCGGCCGGGACCGCCAGGACGCCTTCGCCCTGCGCTCCCACCGGCTGGCGGCCGCGGCCTGGGACGAGGGCTTCTACGACGGCCTGGTCGTCCCCACCGGGGGGCTGGCCCGCGACGAGGGCGTCCGGGCGGACTCCTCGATCGAGAAGCTGGCCGGGCTCAAGCCGAGCTTCCGCGCCGAGGGGACGATCACGGCGGGCAACGCCTCCCCGCTGAGCGACGGCGCCGCCGCCCTGCTGCTCGGTTCCGAGGCCGCCGCCGGCCGGATCGGGGCGGAGCCCCTCGCCCGCGTCGCCGGGCGCGGCACGTTCGCCCTCGACCCGCAGGATTTCGGCTACGCCCCGGTCGAGGCCGCCAACAGGGCCCTGGCCAGGGCCGGGATCGGCTGGGACCGGGTCGGCGCGGTCGAGCTCAACGAGGCCTTCGCGGTCCAGTCGCTGGTCTGCGTCGACGCCTGGGGCATCGACCCGGAGATCGTCAACACCCGGGGCGGCGCGATCGCGCTCGGCCATCCGCTGGGGGCCAGCGGCGCCCGGATCCTCGGCACCCTCGCCAAGGTGCTGCGTGAGCGCGGCGAACGCTGGGGCGTCGCCGCGATCTGCATCGGCGTCGGGCAGGGACTGGCCGTCGTCCTGGAGAACACCGGGGTGGGGGCATGAGCCGCACGAGCTTCCTGGAGACCGTCGAGGAGGCGGTCGGCGGCATCGAGGACGGCAGCACCGTCCTGGTCGGCGGGTTCGGGCTGGCCGGGATGCCGTTCGACCTGGTCGACGGGCTGATCCGGCAGGGCGCGAAGGACCTGACGATCGTGTCCAACAACGCCGGCAACGGAGAGGTCGGGCTGGCCGCCCTGCTCAGGGCCGGACGCGTCCGGAAGGTGATCTGCTCCTTCCCCCGGCAGAGCGACTCCCACGTCTTCGACGGGCTCTACCGGGCCGGGCGGATCGAGCTCGAGCTCGTGCCCCAGGGCAACCTCGCCGAGCGGATGCGCGCCGCGGGCGCGGGCATCGGGGCCTTCTACTGCCCGACCGCCGCGGGAACCCCGCTGGCCGAGGGCAGGGAGACCCGGATCATCGACGGGCGCCTCCACCTCCTCGAATACCCGATCAAGGGTGATGTCGCCCTGATCAGCGCCCACCGCGCCGACACGATGGGCAACCTCGTCTACCGCAGGACCGCCCGGAACTTCGGGCCCGTCATGGCGACCGCGGCCGCCACCACGATCGTGCAGGTGAGCGGGATCGTCCCCGCCGGGAGCCTCGATCCCGAGGCCGTCGTGACCCCCGGCATCTACGTCGACCGCGTCGTCGCCGTCGAGCAGCGGCACTACACCGTCGAAGGAGCACGCTGACATGGCCCTCACCCCCGACGAGCTCGCCGCCGTCGTCGCCCGCGACATCCCCGCCGGCTCCTACGTCAACCTCGGCATCGGACGGCCCACCAAGGTCGCCGACCATCTCCCGGCCGGATCGGGCATCGTGCTGCACACCGAGAACGGCATGCTCAACATGGGCCCCGCAGCGACGGGCGCGCAGATCGACCCCGACCTCACCAACGCGGGCAAGGTCCCCGTGACCGAGCTTCCGGGGGCGTCCTACTTCCACCACGCGGACTCCTTCGCGATGATGCGCGGCGGCCACCTCGACGTGTGCGTCATGGGCGCGTTCCAGGTGTCGGCGGCCGGTGACCTCGCCAACTGGCACACCGGCGCCGCCGACGCGATCCCGGCCGTCGGCGGGGCCATGGACCTCGCGATCGGCGCCAAGCAGGTCTTCGTGATGATGACGCTCTTCGACAGGGAGGGCCGCTCCAAGCTGGTGCCGTCCTGTACCTACCCGCTGACCGGCCGGGGCTGTGTCAGCCGTGTCTACACCGACGTCGCCGTCATCGACGTCGGCCCGTCCGGGGCCGTGGTCCGCGAGACCTTCGGGATCACCCTCGACGCCCTGAGCGCCCGTCTGCCGGTTCCCCTGCGCGCCGCCGCGTCTTCCTGAAGCGTAACCTGTAGGTTACGCTTCAGGAATGGACGAGGTGGTGCAGGCGATCGCCGATCCCGTGCGGAGGGAGATCCTCGTGCTGCTGCGCGGGGGGAGCCTTCCGGCGGGGGCGATCGCGGAGAGGTTCGCGATCAGCCGTCCCGCCGTGAGCCGTCATCTCCGGGTCCTGCGGACGGGTGGGCTGGTGAGCGACGAGCTCGTCGGGCGGCGCAGGGTCTACTCGCTGCGGACCGAGGGGCTGGGGGAGCTGACCGGCTGGCTGGCGGAGCTGACCCGCCCGGCGGGATGGGCGCACCACCTCGACGCGCTGGACACCGAGGTGCGGCGGACCACCCGCGAACGGCGCGGGGAGCGGTCGCCGGACCGAGCTGAAGCGGTACGAGCTGAAGCGGAACGAGCAGAACAGGAGAGGACGGCATGAATCCGACCGGAAGGCTGATCGTCACCGAACGAGGGCGGGACCTGATCCTGACCCGTGCCTACAAGGCGCCGATCGAGGACGTCTGGGACAGCGTCACCGAGCCCGAGCGCACGGCCCGCTGGTTCGGGCCCTGGGAGGGGGAGGCGGCCCCGGGCGCCGTCATCCGGGTGCGGATGCTGTTCGAGGACGGCGAGCCCTGGGTCGACATGCGCATCGACGCCTGCGAGCGGCCGCACCGGCTGGCTCTGTCGATGACCGGTGAGGCCGGCGAGGGCGACGGCGGCCTGGAACTCCTGCTGACCGAGGACGGCGGCGTCACCGAACTCCGCTTCGTCCACCATCTCGCGCCCGGCGCGCCCGTCGGGGAGATGGGAGCGGGCTGGGAGTACTACCTCGACCTCCTCACCGCGGCCCGTGAGGGCACCCCGCAGCGGCCCTTCACCGACTACTACCCGGCCATGAAGCCCTTCTACGAGGCGCTAGCCGCTCAGTGAGATGGCGATCATGATGGTGAGGGCGAGGGCGCTGTGGCAGCACAGGGCGATCAGCCCGGTGTAGAGGGCTTCCGGCGGCATTCCCGTCCAGGGGTTGTCGGCGGTCGTCGCGCAGCCGATCGCCAGGACCGCGCCCAGGGCGCAGGCCCACAGTGCGACGCGCTGGCGCCTGCACCACAGAAGGGGAGCGTCCGCGACCCGGAAACTCCGGACGGCCGACCACACCAGCATGATCGCCGCCGCTTCGCCGATCGAGACCGCCAGGGGGAAGACCAGCAGGGACACCAGGGTGTCCTCGCGGAGCGTCTCGCCCTCGAGGAACTGCTGGAGATCGTCCGGGGGCCTCAGCAGGGCCACGGCGCACGCCGCCGAGACGAGCACGCCCCAGACGCCGGCCACCGTCGCGACGGCCCGGCGCCCGGCCCTCCCGCTCACCGCGAAGCCGCTCCTCCCCACCCCTCTATGATCCTTCGAACATCCCTGGATCGGTGCAACAAGGGCGCCCGGCCAGGGAAAGAACGGGTCATGTAAGCGGGAGGATCCTTGGCCGGGGCCCGCCCGTCCGCCTGGTTTGGACCCCGGTCCGCGGGAAGGGGCCGGATATGCCGAAAGCCTGGAGTGAGAAGCGAGAACGCCAGTACGAGCACATCAAGGACTCCGAGAAGAAGCAGGGAGCCTCGGCCGAGCGGGCCAAGGAGATCGCCGCGCGCACCGTGAACAAGGAACGCGCGCGGCACGGCGAGGCCGAGACCTCCAGCCGATCCTCGACGGAGGACATCTCCTCCGGACGCAGGGGAGGACTGCGGTCGGGCACGGACCGTCCCAAGGGGCGCACCAGGGAGCAGCTCTACAACGAGGCCAAGCACCGCGGCATCAAGGGCCGCTCCTCCATGACCAAGGCCCAGCTGGAGAAGGCCCTGAGCCGCTGACCGGCGCCTGCGTGCCGCGGCCCCGCTCCTCGAGGAGAGGGACGGGGCCGCGGCAGGGGCCGGTCAGCCGGTGGGGTCCTGCGGGACCTCGCCGCGCCAGGCGCCCGAGGGCTCCGGACGGCCCTCGATGTACTCCTTGAACCGCTTCAGGTCGCCCTTGACCCGGCTCTCCACCAGGTGGAGCTTGTCGCCGACCTGCTCGGCGACGCCGTCGGGGGCGAACTCCATCTGGAGCATGACCCGGGTGGTCGAGGGGTCGATCCGGTGGAAGGTGACGACACCGGCCTGGCGCGCCCCTCCGGTCGAGTGCCAGGCGATGCGCTCGTCGGGGAGCTGCTCGCTGATCTCGGCGTCGAACTCGCGGTGGACCCCGGCGATGCTGGTCTTCCAGTGCGTCCGGGTCGGCGTCACCTGCTCGATCCGGTCGACGCCCTCCATGAACCGCGGAAACTCCTCGAACTGCGTCCACTGGTCGTAGGCGGTTCTGACCGGGACGGCCACGTCGATCGACTGCTCGATCGTGCTCATGCTTCCTCCTCGGTGGGTGTGTTCCGCTTCGCTGACCCCACGGCGCATGCCCGGGGTCAGGGCACCGAAACAGCGAAACCACACGAAATCCACACAAGCGGCACACCAACTCTCCGTGGGCGTCTCCTACGCTCTGGGGTGTGACGAAGCAGAGGATCCTCGTGGTGGAGGACGAGCCGACAATCGCGGGGGCGGTCGTCGCGCGGCTCGAGGCCGAGGGGTTCGAGGTCGCGCTCGCGGCGGACGGGCCGTCGGCGGTCGAGCGGGACGCGGCCTTCGGGCCCGACATGATCGTCCTGGACGTCATGCTGCCGGGGTTCGACGGCCTCGAGGTGTGCCGCAGGGTCCAGGCCAGGCGCCCGGTCCCGGTCCTCATGCTGACCGCCCGCGACGACGAGACCGACCTGCTCGTCGGGCTCGGGGTGGGCGCCGACGACTACGTGACCAAGCCCTTCAGCATGCGCGAGCTCGTCGCCAGGGTCCGCGCCCTGCTGCGCAGGTCGGCGCAGACCGCGAGCGCCGAGAGCCTCGGCCCGCTCGCCATCGACCGCGCCGCCCGCCGGGTCCGGGTGGACGGCGCCGAGGTCCACCTCACCCCGATCGAGTTCGACCTGCTGGACTGCCTGGCCCGCACCCCCGGGACGGTCCTGACCAGGGCCGTCCTCCTGGCCGAGGTCTGGGACTGGGCCGACGCGGCGGGTGAGCGGGTCGTCGACACCCACGTCAAGGCGTTGCGCCGCAAGCTCGGGGCCGGGCTCATCCGGACCGTCCACGGCGTCGGCTACGCCCTGGAGCCGTCATGAAGCGGCCGCGCCCGCTGGATCCCCTGCGCTCCATCAAGGTCAAGATCGGGATCGTCACCGTGGTCACCGCGGCGACCTCCGCGATGATCGTCAAATGGGGGTACTACTTCGGCTTCCGGGCCAGGATCACGCTGCCGTTCGCGGTGCTGGGCTCGCTGATGGTCACCCAGCTCGTCGCGCACGGGATGACCGCGCCGCTGCGCGAGATGACCGCCGCCGCCCGCGCCATGGCCAGGGGCCGGTACGACCAGCGGGTGCGGGTCACCTCCCGGGACGAGGTCGGCGAGCTCGGCCGGGCGTTCAACACCATGGCCGCCGATCTCGCCGAGGTCGAGCGGCAGCGCCGCGAGTTCGTCGCCAACGTCTCCCATGAGCTCCGGACACCGATCACCGCGCTCCAGGCCGTCCTGGAGAACGTCGCCGACGGCGTCACCCCGGCGACGCCCGAGGTCGTCGAGGGAGCCCTCCAGCAGACCGAACGGCTGGGCCGCCTCGTCAAGCAGCTCCTCGACCTGTCCAAGGTCGACGCCGGGGTGGCCAAGCTCGACCTGGCGGTGTTCGACCTGCGCTCGCTCGCCGAGGAGACGATCGCGGAGGCCGCCGCCAACCACCGGGCCGAGTACCTGCTCGAGACCCTCCCCGGGCTCACCTGCAACGCCGACCGCGACCGGCTGCACCAGGTCATGGCCAACCTCCTCGACAACGCGGGACGGCACTCCCCGGCCGGCGGCGTCGTCACGGTGACGGCCGGCCTCGACCAGGACGGCGCCGTGCGGATCGAGGTGACCGACGACGGCCCCGGCATCCCGGCCGAGGAACGGCCCCGGGTGTTCGAGCGCTTCGTGCGCGGCGGGACCTCCGGCGGCGGCACCGGCCTCGGGCTGGCGATCGCCCGCTGGGTCGTCGACCTGCACGGCGGGCGCATCGCGGTGGTCGACTCCGACCACGGCTGCCGCATCCGCGTCACCCTGCCCTGACTCCTCTCCCACCGTCCAGCAGCACCTCTGGCACTACCCCCATGCCGAAAACAGGAGGCTTCGATGTCCGAGAACCATCCCCCGCAGACCGTCTGGGTCGTGGAACCCCCCGCCGTCCCGGAGCCGGAGGGCGAGGGAGCCTCGGTCCACGTCCTGGCCGGGGCGCTCGTCGCCGCGCTGACCGGCGCCGCGGTCCTCGCCTACGAGCGGGTCGGGGCGAACCTCCTCATCACGGCGCTCGCGGTCCTCGGCGCCCTCGCCCCCCTGCGGAAGCGGCGGATGGACCGCACCTCGCTGCTGTTCGGGACGCTGGCCGTGGCGCTGCTGGGCATCGCCGCCCTCCGCGACGCCGGCTGGATCGTGGCCCTGTCCGTCTGCCTGGCGCTGCCGCTGCTCTCCTACGCGACGATCGGCGGAAAGGGCTGGCTCGACCTGGCCGGCGGCGGCCTCGCGCCCCTCGCCTCGATCTTCCGGATGGTGCCCTGGCTCGAACGGGGAGTGCGCGCGCAGGCGAGCGCCGGCCGTGGCAGGGCCGGGACGGCCCTGCGCAGCGGCCTCGCCGCCCTCCTCCTCCTGGTCGTCTTCGGAGCCCTGCTGGCCAGCGCGGACGCCGCCTTCGACAGCGTCATCGCCGCCGTGCTGCCCGACCTCACGCTCCCCTCGGTGATCATCAGATGCTTCCTGTTCCTGACGATCGGGCTGCTCACGCTGGCCCTGGCCCACCAGTGCGCCGAGCCGCCGAGCCTGGACGGCCTCATCACCCGGCCCGAACCCGCCGGCCGTCTGCCGTGGGCGTTTCCGCTGGCCGCGCTGAACCTGCTGTTCGTGGTCTTCGCCGCCGTCCAGGCGACCGTCCTGTTCGCCGGGGACAAGGACGCGCTGCTGCGCTCCACCGGCCTGAGCTACTCCCAGTACGCCCGGCAGGGCTTCTTCCAGCTCGTGGCCGTCACCGTCCTGGTCCTGGCCGTCGTCGCGATCGCCTACCGCTTCGCGCCGCTGGCCGAGAAGAGGGACCGGGTGCTGGTGCGGGTCCTGCTGGGCCTGCTCTGCGCGCTGACCCTGGTGATCGTCGCGGTGGCGCTGCGCCGGATGTCCCTGTACGAGGAGGCGTCGGGCTGGACCCGGCTGCGGCTGTGGGTGCACTCCTTCGAGCTCTGGCTCGGGCTGGTGTTCGTCCTGATCGGAGTCGCCGGGGTCCGGCTCCGCGGCGCCTGGCTGCCGCGGACCGTCGCGGCCACCGGGGCCGCCGGGCTGCTCGTGCTGGGCCTGATCAACCCGGACGCCTTCATCGCCGGACGGAACGTCGACCGCGTCCTGGACGGCCGCCACCTGGACACCGGATATCTGAGAGAGCTGTCGGCCGACGCCGTCCCGGCGCTCGACCGGCTCCCCGAACCCCGCCGCTCATGCCTGCTGGGCCACTACGCCGAGGCACTGGGCGACGGTGACGCCTGGCCCGAGGCGAACCTGTCCAGGTCCGCCGCCCGCGACCTGATCCGCCGTCATCCGCTCGTCCCCGGGACCTGTCCGCGGTGAACCACCGGACCGGAACGCCCCGCGGTCAGCCCGAGGGGTGGCCCGGCTCCAGATCCTCGACGCCGTGGAAGCCGAGCGGGTCCGCGGCGGAGTCGCCCTCGACCTGGACGGGCTCCAGGAGGAAGCCGACATGGTCGCCGAGGTCGAACCGGTCGAGGATCCGGCCCGCGAGACGCCGCGAGGCGCCGGTCAGCAGGGGCACGCCGGCCGGGCCCGGCCGCCAGGCGCACCGGGCGAACTTGTCGATCTCGTCGCCCGTCCTGGTGCCGAACAGCTCCGCCGGCTCGCGCTGGTCCGGGTCGTCGCGGTCCAGGACGTGCACGGCGAGATGCCGGGCGCCACGGGCGACCTCGAAGGTGTGGTTGCTCCGGGACAGGCAGACCAGGTAGCGGAACGGGTCGATGCTCGCCTGGGTGGAGAAGCCGACGAGGCAGCCGGCCCGGTGGCCCGTCCCCGGGTCCACGGTGGTCACCACGAGCACCGGGTAGTCGAAGCCGTCGACGAAATCATCGGCGGAGTCGTCGGCGGAGGCGGGTGAGCTCATCTCGCCGGACTACCCGCCAGATCACCGGCGAACCGCCCGCCGCGACCGGCGGGCAGAGGTTCCCCGGGCGAGGGGGAGGGGAGAGGGCATGTCCGAAGACGGGCAGCGGCCTGCCGGCATCCCGTCCACGCGGACGAGGTCAACGCCTACCTGCGCGAGGCGGCGGACGGCGACTTCACGGCCAAGGACTTCCGGACCTGGCACGGCACCGTGCCGGCCGCCATCGGGCCGGCCGTCTCCAGGGAGGCCGATCACACGAGCTCCACCGCGGCGAAGGACGCGGTCGGCCGGGTCGTCAGGGAACTCGCCCACCACCTCGGGAACACCCCCGCGGTGGCCCGCGCCTTCTACATCGACCCGAGGATCATCGAGCTGTACGAGCGGGACCGCACCATCGACCGGGCCCTGCCCGCCGGCCGGGCGGTTCAGGCGGTGTCGGTGAGCGTCTCGCCGACCGCGAGGCGCTGCTGGAGCCGGGGGAGGAGCGAGATGATCTCCGCCTCCGCCAAAGAGGGCTCGGCGGTCTCCGGCTCGGGGCCGGCGACGGCGGGCAGGGCGCTTTCGATCTTCTCCAGAGCCAGCATGCCGAGCAGGATGCCGAACGGGAAGAGGCCGATCAGGAGGGTGATCATGACGGGTGCCTTTCGTTTCGGTCCTGGCCGCATACCCGGGGCTCCCAGCGCAAACTCCCGGGGGCGCGGAAATTCGGCCACCCGTTTCGGGCCCGGTCAGCCGGGGGACTCGAAGGCGCGGAGCATGAGCTCGGCGAACCGGCGGGAGGCGGCGGCGCGAGCCGGCGGAGAGGCGGCGTGGAGGCCCCTGTTGGCCATGAGCATGAGGATCAGGTCGTCCAGGACGAAGTCGGGGCGCAGGCGGCCGGCGTCCTTGGCGCGCTCGGCCAGGGCGGCCATCGCGGTCAGGGCACGCCGTCTTCCCTCGGCGAAGTCGATCGCGCCGGGATAGGCGGCCATGAAGGCGTCGGTGAAGCCGCGGTCTCGGGCGTGCAGCGCGCAGAGCCGTTCGACCACGAGGCGGAAGCCGTTCCACGGATCCGGGTCGGCCACGCCCTCATCGACGATGGCGTGGCAGGCCTGCATCTGGTCGGCGAAGGCCTCGGTGACCAGGGCCTGCTTGGTCGGGAAGCGGCGGTAGAGGGTCGCGGGCCCGACCCCGGCGCGCCGGGCGACCTCCCGCATCGGCACGTCCAGGCCCTCGGCGGCGAACAGGGTCCTGGCGGCGTCGAGGATGCGCTCGAGGTTGTCCCGGGCGTCGGAGCGCAGGGTGTGAGGCAAGCGGCCGGTCATCGCTCTCACTTTAGCCAAACGGACGGGGGTGTCCGTTAACGTCCGGAGGAATCGGCCGGAGGGGTCCGGCAGGGTGATATCCGGCCAGGTCAGAGGAGGAGAAGAACATGAAGGCGGTCGTGATCCGGACGTTCGGGGAGCCTGCGGGGCTGGAGATCGTCGATCTTCCCGATCCCGTTCCCGGCGCGGGGAGGGTGATGATCGCCACGGAGGCGATCGGGGTCGGCGGCGTCGACACGCTGCTCCGGAGCGGCGCCCTGGCCGCCTACGGCTTCACCGAGGGCCATGTCCCCGGCGGCGAGGTGGCGGGCACCGTGACCGCGGTCGGCGACGGGGTCGACGTGAGCTGGATCGGACGGCGCGTCTGGGCGTTCACCGGGGTGGGCGGCGGCTACGCCGAGCGGGCGGCCGCCCCGGTCGAGGAGCTCGTCCCGCTGCCCGGCGAACTGACCGCCGCCGACGCGGTGACCCTGGGCGGCTCCGGAGCGGTCGCCCACTTCGGCCTGGCCCACGCCCGGTTCGCGCCCGGCGAGTCGGTCCTGGTGCGCGGGGCCTCCGGCGGCATCGGGATCATGACCGTCCAGCTCGCGGCCCGTGCCGGGGCCGCGGCGGTGGCCGTCACGACCTCCTCGCCCGGCCGCGGCGCGCGCCTGCGCGCCCTCGGCGCGACCCACGTCCTGGACCGTTCGGGGGAGGGGGACGGGACGGCCCCCGGCGCCTACGACGTGATCATCGATGTGGTGGCGGGCCCGGACCTGCCCTCCTTCTTCCCGAGGCTCGCCCCGAACGGCCGTCTCGTCGCGGTCGGCGCGAGGGGCGGGCAGCCTCCGGCGGACTTCGGCACCCACCTCATGGCGGCGTTCCAGAAGTCGATGTCCTTCGCCACCTTCAGCTCCGCGACCGTCCCCTCACCCGCCCGCGGCGCCGTCCGCGCCGCCCACTTCGCCGCCGCGGTCCAGGGCGGCCTCCGGTCCGTGATCCACGCCGTCCTCCCCCTGGACCGGGCCAGGGAGGCGCACCGCCTGCTGGACTCCGGCGAGGTCTTCGGCCGTCTCGTCCTCATCCCCTGAGCAGGCCCCTGAGCAGGACCCCTGAACCGGCCCCGGTACGGGCCCCGTGGACCAGGCCCTAGGATCGGGCAGTGTTGATCGTCGTTGTGGTGTCGCTGATCCTGGTCCTCGTCGTCGGGCTGCACTGGTACCTGTGGGCGCGGCTGGTGCGGGACACGACCGCCGCCGGGGGGTGGGCGCGGCGGGCCGGGACGGCCGCCGTCGTGCTGATGCCGCTGCTCACGGTGGCGGGGGTGGCGGCCGGGCGGGCCGGGGCCCCGATGGCGGTGACACGGGCGCTGGAGTGGCCGGGATACCTCTGGATGGCCGTCGCGCTGTACCTGTTCCTCGCGCTGCTGGCGTCCGAGCTTGTGCGGCCCTGGTTGATGCGCCGTGGGCGGAGGACGTCCGGGGAGGCACCGGCGGAACCCGCACCGGCGGAACCCGCAGTGGAGGGGGCCGCACGGGAGGAGGCCGCGCCGGAGGTGTCGCGGCGGCTGGTGGTCGCTCGGGGGATCGCGCTGACGGCCGGGGTCGTCGCGGCGGGGACCGTCGGATACGGGGCCTACCAGGCGTGGCGGCCGCCGCGGGTGCTGCGGGTCACGGTGCCGCTCGCCAAGCTTCCGCGCGCGGGGCACGGGTTCCGGATCGCGGTCGTCAGCGACATCCACCTGAGCTCACTGGCGGGGCGGGAGCACTGCAAGCGGATCGTGGACGTGGTCAACTCGACCCAGGCCGACCTGATCGCGATCGTCGGCGACCTGGTCGACGGGGACGTTCCGGACCTGGCGTCGGCCGCCGCGCCGCTGGCCGGGCTGCGGGCGCGGCAGGGGAAGTACTTCGTGACCGGCAACCACGAGTACTTCTCCGGAGCGCGGCAGTGGATCGACCACGTGCGGGAGCTGGGCATCACCCCGCTGGTGAACGAGCGGGTGGCGCTCGGCGCGTTCGATCTGGCGGGCGTCAACGACCTGCGCGGTGAGGCGTCGGGCGAGGGCCCGGACTTCGGAAGGGCGCTCGGCGGCCGCGACGCCGGCCGGGCGGTCGTCCTGATGGCCCATCAGCCGGTCGTCGTGCACGACGCGGTCGAGCACGGCGTCGACCTGCAGCTCTCCGGGCACACCCACGGCGGGCAGCTGTGGCCGGGACCCTACGTGGCCGAGCTGGCGAACCCGACCGTCGCCGGGCTCGAGCGGTACGGCGACACCCAGCTGTACGTCACCCGCGGCGCCGGGGCGTGGGGGCCGCCCGTCCGGGTGGGCGCCCCCTCCGACGTCACGGTCATCGAACTCGCCTCCCTCCAGGCCTGACCCGCGGGAGATCCGCGGCGCGTCAGGCGAGCAGCGCGTCGACCGCCTGGGCGACGCGGCGGGCGCGGGTCTCCGCCTGCCTGGCCGACTCGACGGCGACGATGTGGCGTTTCCTGGCGCTGGGGGACAGGCGGGCGAAGGCCTCGGCCGCGCCGGGAGCGGCGTCCAGGGCCGCGGCGAGGTCGGCGGGGACGGGAAGATCGCGGGGGGCGGTGTCGAGTTCGAGCACCACCTCGAGGCTGTCGCCCGCCGCGACGCCCGCGAGCCTGCGGTGCTCGGCGCTGACGGGCAGCAGGGTCCTGCCGCCCATGACGCCGAGCGTGCTGCGGTAGGTGTGGGCGCCGAGCGTGACCGTCACCGGGGGGCGCCGCCCCGAGCCGAGCGCCTCGACGATCTCGTCGGGCACCTCGATGCCGGTGGCGGTCCTGCCGTGGGTCTCCAGGACGGCGTGGAACTTCAGGGCGGTCATCGCGGTCTTCCCTCCGTTGCTGTGCGCTGTACCTCCAGGGTCCCGTCCACCGCTTCAGAATCCCTTCAGAACCCCTTCAGGACCGGTGTCACGCCCGCTACTTCGTGGTGCGGGGCGTGATGAAGGTGCGGGTGCGGTCCCGGCCGGTGCTCCACACGACGGAGTTGTCCATGGTGCCGACCCGGGCCGTCCTGACGGTGAAGGTGATCACGACCGAGCGGTGCGCGGCCAGGGAGCCCGCCCAGGTGAGGCGGCCTCGGGAGAAGCGGGCTCTGCCATCCGTCGAGCGGAAGCCGCCGAGGACCGTTCCGTGGCGCAGGACGCCGGAGAGGTCGTCGACGAAGGAGGTCCTGGTGAGCGGGCCCGGGCCGAGGTTGGTGGCCCGCAGCGCGTAGTAGACCTTGCGGCCGACGCGGACGGCCGTCCGGTCGACCCGCTTGTCGACGACGAGCCTGCCGGGAGCGGGCCTCGGGATCGGCGCGGGCGGACTCGGCTGGCCGGTCGCAGGAGTCGGGCCGGGCGGGGCGGTGACCTGGGTGATGGTCACCGTGGGGGTGGGGGTCTCGGTGGCGATCACGGGCACGCAGTCCAGGGTGGTGGCGAACGGGAAGCTGTGGATCTCGCCGCCGTCACCGGCGTCTGAGCCGTGCACGAGGCCGCCGACGATGACGTTGCCCTCGATGTTCGAGGAGTTCAGGTCGGTGAGCCGCGCCCGCGGGGCGAAGATCGTGCCCTCGATCGTGCCGCCCTGCCCCGCGGGCAGCGTGATCTGGGTGGCGGTCGGGAAGTCGAACAGGATGAAGGACGCGTCGGATCCGCCGATGCCGGCGAAGTTCGGGGCCGCCCAGGTGAAGGAGTCACCGACGTCGGAGGTGTCGACGACGACCAGGAGCGGGGCGGTGGCCGTCGGCCTGTTCCCGAAGGTGAGGATGGAGATGTTCGCGAGGTCGGACGCCCTGAGGTGCAGGACGTTCGTGCGGCCCGCGGCGAGGGTGATCCTGGCGTTGGTGCCGGCGGGGATGCCGGTGGGCGCCAGGGCGGCCCCGTCGCCGTCGCGCAGGTTCACGTTCGAGACGCAGCTCGTCAGCTCGTCGGCGCGCTCGCGGTAGGCGTCGAACAGCGCGGCCGGATCGAACGGCAGCCCGGGGCCGACCGAGGACGTGTCCTGCCTTGTGGTCAGCTCGACACGGGGAGCCGAATCGTAGGCGCCACCACCGTTGACCTGGGTGTTCACGAGAGCGCCGTTGCCGTCGACGCTGAGGACCCGGCTCGCCGCCAGGTCACCGATCTTCACGAACCCCTGGGACAGGACCTGGAGCGAGCCGCCGGAGGCGCTCGCCGGCCAGTTCACCCTTCCCCCGATGACCAGCGCGGTCGGGTTCGTGTCGCCGGGGGCGGTGAAGGAGCCCGCCCCGCCGCCGGCGACCCGGTACCGGCCCGTGAGCGTCAGGTCGCCGCCGATCGCCATCGTGCCGTCGTTCTCGTTCCCCGAGACCTCGGCGTCGCCCGCCACGACCACGGTGAACCCGTTGCCGCCCGCGACGGGGTTGCTCGCCGCCCGCACATGGGCGTTCGCGGCGAGGGCGGTGGCGAGGCCCGCGGCGGCGACCAGGGCGGAAACGGCGGCGAGCGCGGGCTTCGAGGACTTCACCATGACCACATGATCGGCCGTCCGCTCCCGTGCGGCGAGCGACGGCGCTGGTGCCCCGGTCAAAGGTCTTTCCATGAGGGGCGACGGCCCGGAGGCCGAGATGACTACTCCATGTAACGGTAAAGAGACATGAGGTGACGTGGCGGGGGCGGTAGTTCTTGAGGGACGTCTAGGGGAGGGGATCCGTGCTGAGGACCGTTGCTGTTCCCGAGACCGGGCGGCGGAAGGAGGCCGGGGGGCGGCGGTGGTGGATCCTCGGCGTGATCGGGATGGCGCAGCTCGTCGTCGTCCTGGACGCGACGGTGGTCAACATCGCGCTTCCGTCGGCCCAGCGGGCCCTCGGGTTCGACGACGGCGACCGGGCGTGGATCGTCACCGCCTACGCGCTGGCCTTCGGCAGCCTGCTGCTGCCCGGCGGGCGGATCACCGACATGATCGGGCGCCGGGCGGCGTTCATGGCGGGGCTCGCCGGGTTCGCGGTCGCGTCCGCGCTGGGCGGGGCCGCCACGGGATTCCCGCTGCTCGTCGTCGCGCGGGCGCTTCAGGGCTGCTTCGGCGCGCTGCTCGCCCCGGCGGCGCTCGCCCTGCTCACGACCACGTTCGCCGAGGGCAAAGACCGGGCCAGGGCCTTCGGGGTGTTCGGCGCGCTCGCGGGATCGGGCAGCGCCGTCGGCCTCCTGCTCGGCGGGGCGCTGACGGAGTACCTCGGCTGGCGCTGGACCCTCTACATCAACCTCGTCTTCATCGCCGCGGCCCTGCTGGGCGCGGCCCTGCTGCTGCCGCGCACCCCGGGCGACCGGACGGTCAAGCTGGACCTCCCGGGAACCGCGCTGATCACCGGCGGGCTGTTCACGCTCGTGTACGGGCTGACCAACGCCGAGCAGAAGGGCTGGTCGGCGACCGAGACCCGGGTGCTGCTCGGCGCGGGGATCGTGCTTCCGCTGGTCTTCTTCCTCTGGCAGGCGGCCTGCAGGCGGCCGCTGCTGCCGCCGCGGGTGCTGGCCGACCGGAACCGGGCGGCGTCCTACCTGTCCGTCGCGATCGTGGGCGCCGCGCTCTTCTCGGTCTTCCTGTTCCTGACCTACTACCTCCAGCTCAACCTGCGGTACTCACCGATCCGGACGGGCCTGGCGTTCCTGCCGATGGTCGCCGCGCTGATGGCCGCGTCCGGGCTGGCGACGGGCGTGCTGGTCCCCAGGCTCGGGCCGAGGGCCGTGGTCCCGGGTGCCATGGCGCTGAGCTCGGCCGGAATGTACTGGCTCACCCAGCTCGATCCGTCGAGGGGCTACGCCGAGGGGGTGCTGCCCGCGCTGGTCGTGATCGGCCTCGGCTGCGGCGGGATCATGGCCCCGGCGATGAACCTGGCGACCTACGGGGTCGGCCCGCGCGACGCGGGCGTCGCCGCGGCCCTGGTCAACACCAGCATGCAGGTCGGCGGCTCCATCGGGACCGCCCTGTTCAACACCCTCGCCGCCACCGCCGCGGCGGACTACCTGACCGCGCACGAGGGCCCGGCCGCCCGGGAGGGCGCCACCCTCCACGCCTACGGCACCGTCTACGCGTGGGCGGCGCTCCTGTTCGCGGGCGGCTGCGTGCTCATCGCCCTGTTCTACCCGCCCAGGAGGCGGGCCGCCGAGCCGGAGCCGCCGCCGTGGACGCTCGATCCCTGGAGCGGCCTCCTCATCACCGAGGACGCCTACCTGGCGCTGCCGCGGAACGTGGCCCGCACCGTCGAGGTCGTCGACGGCAGGGTGGTCTACGCCGAGCGCACTCCCGCCGCCCACCAGCGGGTCTCCTGGAACCTGACCGTCGCCCTGCGGCTGGCCCGTCCCGGCGACTCCCGCGTCGACATCGTGCAGAGCCCCGACATGCGGTTCTCCTCGGTCTTCGCGCCCCCGGCCGGCGAGACCGGGCAGCGCTTCACCGTCCGCCGCCCCGACGTCGCCGTGCTCCGGGGCGTCCGGATGGAACGCCCCGTCGGCTCGCGGGACGTTCTCGCCGCCATCGAGATCTCGGGGCCGCACTCGCTCACCGATTTCGCGCACAAACGCGCCGAGTACGCCTTCGAGGGCATCCCCGTCTATCTGATCGTGGTCATGGACGGTGAGCGCGTCCACTCGGTCGAGGAGTACCGCCTCGACTGGTCCGGCCGCGGCTACCAGATCGCCGCCGTCCACCGCGAACGCCTCGCGGCCGACCTCGGCGGAGGGCTCGAGCTCGATCTGCCGTTCACCGAGCTCGAGCTCCTCCGTACTTAGAACCCCGCGCCGGGGGCGAGGGTCTTGAGGGTGTGCGCGGCGGCCGGGTCGGCGTCGGTGCAGGCGGGGACGATCACCAGATCGTCGACGCCCGCGGCCTCGTAGGCGCGCAGCCGGGCGAGGACGGCGTCGCGGTCGCCGAAGGCGGTGACGGCGAAGACGAGCTCGTCCGGGATCGCGGCCAGCAGCTCGCGCGGATGGGGACGGCTCCTGGCGAACTCGACGACCTGGGCGAAGCCCGCCCGCTCGAACATGTCCGAGTAGCCGGGCGCGGCCAGGTAACCGACGACGCCGCGGCGGATCTGGTCGACGGCGGCGGCGTCCGGATCGACACAGGTGGGAATCCACGCGGCCACCCGCGGCCGCTCCCGTCCGATCCGGTTCGCGGCCTCGCCCAGGGCCTCCGCGAGCTCGCCCGCCGTCGTGGGATCGACGAGGTTCACCACCATCCGGGCCGCGTGACGGGCGGCCGTCGCGATGGCGCGGGGGCCGAACGCCGCGATGGTCAGATCGGCGCCGGGGGCGGCCAGCCGGAGCCGGTAGCCCCGCGAGCCGACCTGACGGCCGGTGAAGCCCGACTTCCCGCCGGCGAGGATCGGGGCGACGGCCTCGGCGGCCTCCTCCAGGGCGGCGCCGGGCGCGGAGCGCGCCCGGCCGTGCCACTCCTCGACGACGACCGTGCTGGACGTGCCCAGCGCCACCTGGACGGGACGCCCGGTCAGCGCCGCCACCGACGCCGCCCCCATCGCGATCATCATGGGGTCGCGCACCTGGACGGCGAAGGGCCCCAGCACCAGCGAGGAGGTGCGCATGGCCGCCCCGGCCGCCGTCGCGAGAGCGAAGGCGTCATAGGTGGCCATCTCACCGATCCACACGGCCGGGTAGCCCAGCTCGTCGGCGATCCGCGCGGTGTCCAGGACCTCCGCGGCGGGCCTGTCCTGCCAGAGTCCGAGGGAGACCTCGATGTTCATCCCGGCCCTCCTCAGGCGGCGAAGTCGGCGGCCAGGCCCATGCCGCGCAGGAGCGTCGGCCGGTCGTAGTACTCCAGCCACTCGGCGACGAGCCCGTCCCTGACCGTCAGCACGCCGACGACCGGCACCTCGGCATGGCCGCCGCGCTCGGTGTCGAACACGTCGACCCGCTGCACGAACACCTTGCCGTCGATCTCGCCGAGGGACTCGACCCGCAGCTCGAGCCGGATCAGCCCCTCGGCGAGCAGCGCCAGGCGCTCGGCGATGGCCTCCCGGCCGACGATGGGCTCGTGCATGACGCTGTGCAGGACGCCGTCCGGGGCGAACAGCGCCTCCACCCGGAGCCAGTCCAGTTCGTTCCAGGCGGTGATCATCTCCTGGACGACGTCGATCTCGGCGCTCACGCGCTCTCCTTTCCGGCCAGGACGTCCGCCCTGACCTCCCGCTTGAGGATCTTGCCGACCGGGTTGCGCGGGAGGACCTCCCGCAGCTCCAGGCGTTCGGGCAGCTTGTAGGAGGCGATCTTCCGCTCCCTGAGGAAGGCGACGAGGTCGGCGAGCTCCGGCGCCGCCCCCTCGGCCGGGACGACGACCGCGCAGACCCGCTCGCCGAGGATCTCGTCGGGGTAGCCGACGACGGCCACGTCCGCGACGCCCGGATGCGCGGCGAGCAGGCCCTCGATCTCGGCGGGGGCGATGTTCATGCCGCCGCGGATGACGAGGTCCTTGGCCCGGTCGACGTAGTGCAGGAACCGGTCGTCCGCACCGGCGATCACGAACACGTCGCCGGTCTTCAGATAGCCGTCCTCGTCGAACGGGCTGGGCAGCAGGTCGCCGCCCAGGTAGCCGGGGAACACGACCGGGCCCTTCAGCCGCAGCTCGCCGGGCACACCGGGCTCGGTGACCTCCCGGCCGTCCGCGTCGACGAGCTTGACGTTGATCTGCTCCGACAGCCGCGACGTCCAGGTGACGCCGGGCGTCCCGTAGCGGGGGAAGTACCGGGCGCGCTCCTCGGGGTCGGGCACGTCGTGCGGGTCGGTCATCAGCCCGATGCCCTCGTTCGAGCCGAAGAAGTTGATGATCCCGATCCCGTGCTCCTCCTGCCAGCCCCGCACCATCGCCGGCGGCAGCGGGGCGGAGCCCGAGCCGATGAGCCGCAGCGAGCCGATGCCCGTCGCGGCCAGCAGGTCGGGCCGGGCCAGCAGCATGCTGAGCAGGGCCGGCGGGGCGACGGTGTAGGTGGCCTGCTCCGCCGCGATCTGCTGGAGGAACACCGGCAGATTGAACGGATGGTGCTGGACGAGCAGCCCGCCGACGCGCAGCCACGGCAGGAACATCCCGTTGATCCCTGCCATGTTGACCATCGGGAACGGGTTGAGCAGCACGTCGTCGCGGGTCAGCCGGGGCGCGTCGACCGTCGCCCAGCTCATGGCGAGCCAGTCGTAGTGGGTGCGCGGCACGCCCTTGGGGGTGCTCTCGGTCCCCGACGTCCAGCAGATCGTCACGCAGTCGTTCGGATCGGCCGGATGCTCGGCCACGTGCGCCTCGACCCGCTCCCGCGCGCCGGGGGCGGCCGGGCCGCCGATCTCGACGTCGCCGGAGGGGCCGTAGGCGAACACGGTGTCCAGCTCCGGCAGCGCCCGCCGGACGTCGGCGGCGAGATCGCGGTCGCCGAACCGGCTCGCCGTCACGAAGGCCGTGAACTCCGCGAGCCGCCCGAGCTCGCCGACCTCGTGCTCCCGGTACTGGACGGCCAGGGGCGACACGACCGCGCCGATCCGCCACAGCGCCAGGTAGGCGGTGACGAGCTCGACGGTGTTGGGGAGCTGGAGCCCCACCACGTCGCCCGCCTCGACGCCGTGCGCGAGCAGGACGTCGGCGAGCGCCGTCACCTCATCGTCGACCTGGGCCCAGGTCAGGCGCCGGGGAGGAGACCCGACGAGGTCCTGCTTGTCGGCCGGATCGACCAGCGCCTCGCGATCGGGTTCGGCGGCGACCCTGGCCCGGAACAGGCCGTCCATGGTCTCCTCGCTCCACCACCCCTTCGCGGTGTACTCCGCCACCCGCTCGGCCGGGTGCAGACCTCGCGTGTTCATCGGTGCCTCCTGGTGCGCTCGGAAGGGCGGGCCCGTGGGGGCCCGCCCTCAATACTGCGGCCAACGATCAGTTCGCGCCGGAAATGTCGATGACGTCGCCGGCGGGCTCGAAGGTCTTCTTGGACGCCGACCAGGTGAACGGCCGGAATCCGCCGATGCCCAGGGAGTTCTCCGGGCTCATCTGCCACTTGATGCCGTCGATGAACATCGGCGGCTGGTAGGTCTGGGTGCGGGCGGTCTTGATGATGCCCAGCTTGCTGAGGCCGTCGCCGGAGGCCGCGGCCTTGGTGAAGGCGTCGACCATCATGTCGGCGATCACCCAGCCGTTGACGGTGTAGCTGTTCAGCGGGAGCTTCACGCCCTGGGCCTGCGCGTCGGCCAGGTACTGCTTGACCCCGGCGTCGTCCTTGTACAGGGCGTTGCCCGGGTCCTTCAGCCAGACCATGACCTGCTGGCCGTCGGCGGCGTCGCCGGCGGGCTCGTAGAGGGTCTTGCCGTCGACGCAGTTGGCGGGCTGCACGAACGTCTCGGGCTTCCAGCCGGAACGGCCGACGGCCTGGCTGAGCGCGAGGCAGTCGGTGGTGACGCCCGCGTCGACGAGGACCTTGGCGCCGGTCGCCTTCAGGGTGGTCGCGGCGGCGTTCGGGTCGGTCAGCGGCGCCTCCTTGACGATCTTGAGGTTGGTGCCCTCGATCGCCTTCTTGAAGCCGTCGGCGTAGGACTGCCCGGACTCGGTCTGGTTGGCCGCGAGCGCGATGTCGGTGCCGCTGGGGTACTTGGCCTTCAGCCCGGCGACGACCGCCTTCATCTCGGCGTCGGCCGAGGGCAGGTACTCGGTGGTCCACGGGAAGTTCTTGGCGTCCTTGTACGCCGGCAGCGAGGCCTGCCCGAACAGCAGCGGGACGCACTGCTCGTTCTGGTCGTCGGCGACCGCGTTGACCTGGCCGGAGCCGAAGGTCTCCAGGACGTGCACGCCGTCCTTCTGGATCAGCTCGTTGACGTTGGACTTGGCGCGCTCGGGGTTGAACGCGTCGTCCTTGGCCACGACCTCGACCTTGACCCCGCCGATGCCACCGGCGGCGTTGGCGACCGCGAAGCGGCCCTTCATGCCGTCGATGACGGCGCCCACGGCGGCGGCGAGCGGACCGGACAGCGGCGCGCTCCAGCCGACCTTGAGCGTGCCGGTGATCTTCGCGGTGGCGGCGTCCGGGTCGGCGCAGTCCGCGGCGGAGATCGAGCCGGGGGCGGCCGACGCGCCGGTGGTGGTCTCGTCGTCGGAACCGGACCCGCAGGCGCTCAGCAGCAGCGCGGCGGAGACTCCCAGAGCGGTCAGGCTGGTCCTCTTCATGCTTGATCTCTTTCCATGGAATCGCCGGATCCGTCCGGCTTCGGGGTGGGGGAGGGATGAGTTCGGGGAACGATCCGCACGATGCCCCGCGCGGTCCGCTCCAGGCGGCCGACGACTCCCTCGGGCATGAGGAAGACGATGAGGATGAGGACAGCGCCGAAGAGGATGCCGGACACGTGCCCGGACACCACGTCGGACGTCCAGTAGGGGACGAACACCACGGCGAGGGCCCCCGCGACCGGCCCGTACAGGGTCGCGACGCCGCCGAGGAACAGGCCCGTGATGAGCTCGATGGACTTGAGGAGGGTGAAGGAGCCGTCGGGTGAGAGCGCGCCCACGTACATCGCGAACAGCCCGCCGGCCAGGCCGGTGATGGCGCCCGACAGCCCGAACACCAGGGTCTTGACCGAGGCGATGCGCACCCCGCTGGCCGCGGCGGCGAGCTCGTTGTCCCGGGTCGCGATCATCGCGATGCCGGTGCGGCTGCGGGTGAGGTTGCGCACCAGCAGCAGGGTCAGGACGAGCAGGATCGCGCTGACCCAGTACAGGAACACGCCGCGGTCGCCCAGGCGCAGGCCGGTCCACTCCGGCGGGGCGAGCTGCCGCGACCGGATGACCATGCCGGCGGCGCCGCCGGTCAGATCGGCGAACCTGCGGACGATCTCGGGGAAGGCCACCCCGACGGCGAGCGTCACCAGGGCCAGGTAGAGGCCGCGGATCCGCAGTGCGGGCAGGCCCACGAGGAAGCCCAGCGCGAAGCAGATCACGACCGCGACCGGCAGCGTCAGCAGCGGCTCGACCTCGTACTTCACGATGAGGACGCCCGTGGTGTAGGCGCCGAGCCCGAAGAAGGCCGAGTGCCCGATGGACAGCAGCCCGGTGTAGCCGGTCGCGAGGTTGAGCCCGCTGATCGCGATCGCGAAGATCAGGACGCTGGTGAGCTGCCCGACCCGGAACGGTTCGAGCCCGGCCCCGGCGAGCAGCAGGAGCAGCACGACCAGGGGCACGGCCACCCGGACGGCCCAGTGGGCGCCGGAGCCCTCCTCGATGACGAACCGGGGTCCGCGCTCTCCGGCGGCGGAGGGCCGCCGGGTCTTCTCCGTCATGGTCGTCACAGCCGCTCCATCTGCCGGGTGCCGAACAGCCCGGTGGGGCGGAACAGCAGGATCGCCACGATCACGACCAGGGCGGCCGTCTGCGGCAGGGTGCCGCCGATGAAGTCGACGTAGCCGGTGATCATCGCCTCGAGGAGGCCGATCGTCAGGCCGCCGACCACCGCTCCGATGGGGCTGTCGAGCCCGCCGAACAGGGCCGCGGCCGAGGCGTAGATGAGGATGGGGAACATGGTCGTCAGGCTGAGCTGCTGCGCCGACAGCGGAGTGACCAGCACTCCGGCGAGCGAGCCGATCGTCCCGGCGAGGCCCCAGCCCAGCATGAGGATCCGGCCGGTCGGCACGCCGCTGAGGGCGGCCGACTCGGGGTTGTCGGCGACGGCCCGCATGTTCAGCCCGAGCCTGGTCCGGTTGAACAGCAGGAACACGGCGCCGATCATGAGGATCACGAACAGCCAGACGCCGAGGGCGTCGAAGTAGAGCCGGGCCCCGCCGACGCCGACGTAGTCGTCCTGGCCGCCGGGGAACAGGCCGTCCATCGGCTTGGTCTCGGAGTTCCACAGCAGCCCGGCGAGCGCGTTGAACCCCGTGAACAACCCCAGGGCGACGATCAGTGTCGCCATGTCGTTGCGTTTGCGGACCGGGCGGATCAGCGTCCGCTCGACGACCGCGCCGAGCAGGAAGCCCACGATCGCCGCGACGAGCGCGCCGATCCAGATCGAGACGCCCTGCGTGGTCAGCCACCAGGCGATGTAGGTGGTGAACAGGGCCATCTCACCCTGCGCGAAGTTGATCGTGCCGGTGCCGCGGAAGACCACGACCAGGGCCAGCGCCATGATGGCGTAGACGGTCCCGTTGGTGATCCCGTCGAACAGCCGTTCAAGGAAGATGTCCATCAGGCTCCCTCACAGACCCAGGTAGGCGCGGCGGATGGACTCGTCGGCGCGGAAGCCCTCGGCGTCGCCCGAGGCCACGACCCGGCCGACCTCGAGCAGGTAGACCCGGGAGGCCAGGCCGAGGGCGAGCTCGGCGTTCTGCTCGACGAGGAGCAGGGCGGTGCCCTGCTCGCGGTTGATGTCGCCGAGCGTCGAGAACAGCTCGGAGACGATCTTGGGGGCGAGGCCGAGACTCGGCTCGTCGCACAGCAGCAGCTTGGGGCGGCTCATCAGGGCCCTGGCCACGGCGAGCATCTGCTGCTCGCCGCCGGACAGCGTCCCGGCCTCCTGGCCGGACCGGGCGGCGAGGATCGGGAAGACCTCGCACCAGCGGTCGATGTCGGCCTTGATCTCCGCGGTGTCGCGGCGCAGTGCCGCGCCGACCCGCAGGTTGTCCAGCACGCTGAGGTGGGAGAACGTGCCGCGGCCCTGGGGGACGAGGCTGACGCCGCGGCCGACGATCTGGGCGGGGTTGAGGCCGTCCAGCGGGGCTCCGTCGAAGGTGACGGTCCCGCCGTGCGGGATGAGGGCGGTCAGGGCGCGCATCGTGGTGGTCTTCCCCGCGCCGTTCGCGCCGAGCACGACCACGACCTCGCCGGGCTCGACGGTCAGGTCGAGGCCGTGCAGGACCCTGGCCTGCCCGTATCCGGCGGTCAGGCCGGTGACTTCGAGGAGGCTCATGAGGCCCGTCCCAGGTAGGCGGAGATCACGCGGTCGTCCGCGCGGACGTCCTCGGGCCTGCCGTCGGCGATGCGCCGACCGGACTCCATCGCGACGACGTGGTCGCTGATGCCCATGACGAGGCCCATGTGGTGCTCGACCAGCAGCGCGCCGAGACCCCGCTCGGAGGCCAGCCGGACGATCAGCTCGCCCAGCTCGTCGACCTCGGCGTGGGTGAGGCCGCCGGCGGGTTCGTCGAGCAGCAGGAGGCGGGGCCTCGCGGCCAGGGCCCTGGCCAGCTCGACCCGCTTCAGGGTGCCGAAGGGCAGGCCGGCGGCGGGCTGGTGGGCGAGGCCGCCCAGGCCCAGGTCGTCGAGGATCTCGAGCGCCTCGGCGGTCAGCGCCCGCTGCTTCGAGCGCGTGGTCGGCCACCCCAGCATCGCCGCGGCGAAACCGGACGGGGTGCGCGCGTGCGCCCCGACGAGGGTGTTCTCCAGGACGGTCAGCGAGGGGAAGAGCGCCAGGTTCTGGAACGTCCTGGCGATGCCCAGCCGGACGATCCGGTCGGGCCGGACGGACAGCAGGTCGGTGCCGCCGAACGTGATGCTCCCCGCGTCGGGCCGGTAGATCCGGGTGACGCAGTTGAACAGGGTGGTCTTCCCGGCGCCGTTCGGGCCGATCAGCCCGCAGACCTCTCCCGGCGCGACCGCCAGGGACACGCCGTCCAGGGCGGTGACGCCGCCGAACCGCAGGGTCACATCGGTGATCTTGAGTTCGGGAGGTGGGTCTTGTGTTGCCATCCAGCTGCGCTCCTCTCCGGTTTCGACACTTCAGTTATGAGTGTGTTGCCGGTCACATACTTGCTACAACAAAGAGAGTGACCACGTCAATGGCCTGATATCGGAACGAGATCTGGCGATTTTGGAGAGACCCGGGTTGCCCCTTTGCCTAGACACTCTGTTAGTTGTAGCGTGATGAGACCGGGATCACCCTCGAGGAGGACCAATGAGCGACCCCGTCCCGCCCGCCGTCCGGGCACTGCTGGACAAGCAGGAGATCACCGAGCTGCTGGCGCGCTACCTGCGCGCCGCCGACCGCGGTGACGCCGACGGCCTCGCCGCCTGCTACCTGCCCGGCGCCACCGAGGACCACGGCGGCGTGTACACCGGCGACGCCGCCGGATACGTCGAGCAGATCCGGCCGGTGCTGACCCACCCCAAGGGCCGGACCATGCACTGCATGTCGAACGTCCTGATCGACCTCGACGGCGACAGCGCGTTCTCGGAGTCCTACGTGGTGACCTTCAGCGCCGTCCGCACCAGCGACGGCCACGGCCACTCCTTCGTCGGCGCCCGCCTGCTCGACCGGCTCGAACGCCGCGACGGCCGCTGGGGCATCGCCCACCGGCAGCTCGTCTGGGAGTTCAGCCACGACGCGCCCGCCACCGAGACCTGGCTGTTCGGCATGCTGATCGACGACCCGGAGAAGCTGGCGCGCGGCGTCAAGTTCCCGGCCGACCCGGTGTACAAGGGGGCCGCCCGATGAGCGGAGCACGCAGGACCTACGCCGGAGCGACCGCGCTGGTGACCGGCGCGACGCGCGGCATCGGGGCGGCGTTCGTCGCCGAGCTGTTCGAACAGGGCGCCAAGGCCGTCTACGCCGGGGCGCGCAACCCCGCCGACGTGCCCGCCGAACTGCTGGAGGCCGGGGCCAGGCCGGTCCGGCTGGACATCACCGACCTGGGCCAGGTCGCCGCCGCGGCCGCGGAGTGCCCGGACGTCTCCGTACTGGTCAACAACGCGGGATACCACGCCAACCAGCGGCTCGTCCTGAACGACGACCCGGCGGCGGCCCGCGCGGAGATGGACGTCAACTACTTCGGGACGCTCAACATGACCCGCGCGTTCGCTCCCGTCCTGGGCGCCAACGGCGGCGGCCAGATCATCAACGTGCTGTCCGTCGCGGCGATCTTCCCGACCGCGTTCATGGGCGGCTACTCGCCCGCCAAGGCCGCGACCCTCTACCTCAGCACGATCACCCGCGCCGAGCTGGAGCCGCAGGGCACCGACGTCACCGCGCTGATCGTCGGCTCGGTCGACACCCAGATGGCCGCCCACGTGGACGGTGAGAAGGAGGACCCGCGCGACATCGCGCGCGCCGGCCTCAAGGCCGCCCTGCGCGGGGAGCACGTCGCCGACACCGACTGGATGGCCGTGGACTCCCGCGCCCGCCTGGCCCGCGACCCCGCCCGCTACGAACGGGGCCTGGCCAAGGTCCTGAACGCGACGCAGCTGAGGACCGGCCGATGAGCGGGCCCGAGCTGATCCAGGCCACGATCGCCGCCCGCTCCCTGCCCGACACCGCCGAGCAGGCCAGGGCGCTGTTCGGGCTGCCGCCCGGCTTCCCCGACCCCGAGCTGGCCGACTGGGGGATCGTCAACGAGATCCTCGGCCTCGGCCGCACCTATGTCGAGATCGTCGCGCCGTCGTCGGAGACCTCGGCCCTGCACCGCTTCCTGGCCCGCGGTGAGGGCGGCTACGTGGTGGGGATGAAGGTCCCCGACACCGACGCGATGATCGAGCGGGCCGCCGAGCGGGGCGTCCGGGTGGCGCACCGCCAGGAGTTCCACGGCGCCGACATCGTCCAGCTCCACCCCGGTGAGCTGGGCGTGATGCTGGAGGCCGACCGGCTCCCCGACGGCAAGGACTGGCACTACGACGACTGGGACGTCCCCGCCCGTCCCGCCGACGCCGCGACGGGCGACCTCGTGGCCGTCGACATCGCCGTCGAGGACCCCGCCGGGACCGCCGAGGTCTGGGCGCACGTGCTCGACGCCGAGCTCGACGGGCCCGCCGCGGTGCGGGCCGGGGGAGTGATCCGGTTCGTCCCCGCGGAGGGGCGGCGCGGGCTCGTCGCCGTCGACGTCCTCGCCCCCGAGGCGTCCGAGCACACCATCGCCGGGCTGCTCGTCCGGTGCGTGACCGAGGAGAAGGCATGACCGTCCGGGTGATCCAGTGGGCGACCGGCGCGATCGGCAAGACCACCCTGCGGGCCGTCCTGGACGCTCCGGACCTGGAACTGGCCGGCCTGTTCGTCTACGGTGACCGCAAGGCCGGCCGGGACGCGGGCGACATCGCCCGCCGCCCGCTCACCGGGGTGATCGCGACCCGCGACCGGGCGGAGATCCTGGCCACCGACGCCGATCTCGTGATCCACGCGCCGCGCCTCCAGGACCCCTACGAGACGCACGACGCCGACATCTGCGCGCTGCTGCGCTCCGGCAAGAACGTCATCACCACCGCCGGGCACAGCTTCCCCCGCGCGCAGGGCCCCGAGCGGGAGCGGATGTTCCTCGACGCCTGCGCCGAGGGCGGGAGCACCCTGTACGGCGTCGGGATCAGCCCCGGCGTCGTGGGGGAGCGGCTCGTGCTGGCGCTGACCGGCGTCTGCCTCGATCTGGAGCACGTCTCCATCGACGAGGTCCTCGACGCCAGCCGGGTGCCCGACCCCAACTTCGTGTTCGACGTCATGGGCATGGGGTCGGCGCCGGGCGCCATCGACCTGGACGGCGGGGGCCTCCCGGTCATGTACGGAAAGCTGTACGGCGAGACCCTCGCGTTCATGGCCGAGCGGATGGAACTGCCGGTCGACCGGATCGAGGCCGACCACCGCGCCGAGCTCGCCACCCGCGACCTGACCGTCCCCGCCGGGACGATCAAGGAGGGGACGGTCGCGGCGACCGAGTGGCGCTGGCACCTGGTCAGCGGCGGCGAACGCCGGATCACCCTGTCGATCATCTGGACCATGGACCCGGAGATGCCGCGGTATGCGGGCCGCGACCACTGGACGGTCACCGTCAAGGGCAAGCCCGGGATGACCATGACGCTCAACCTCATCGAACCCGACGAGCCCGGCAGCCGGACCACGGCCGGGCAGTTCATCACCTCGGGGCCCGTGATCCGCGCGATCCCGGCCGTCCTCGCGGCTCCGCCCGGCATCTTCGAGCCGCCCGTCTTCGCGCCCTACACCTTCGGAGGGACCCGGTGACCCTGACCTACTTCCCGCGCTCCGGCCCCGACGCCACCTACGCGCTGCTCCCCGGCGGCCGCAGGGTCGAGCGCCTCGCGGACATCCTGCGCGCCCGGGCGGCCGCCACGCCGGACGCGCCCGCCGTCATCGAGCCCGGGCGCACCACGACCTTCGGTGAGCTCGACGCCCGCGCCTCCCAGGTGGCGCAGGCCCTCTTCGGGGACGGGGTGCGCTCCGGCGACCGGGTCGCCTACATCGGCGTGAACGCGCCGTCCTTCCTCGAGGTGCTGTTCGGCGCCGCCAAGCTGGGCGCGGTCGCCACGGCCGTCAACAACCGGCTGAACCCGGCCGAGGTCGCCCAGATCCTCGCCGACGCCGAACCGGCCGTCCTGGTCCTGGGCGCGGGCGACGGGGAACTGGCGCCCGCCGAGGGCACGATCCCCTCGCTGACCAGGGTCGTCACCACCGACGGCGACGCGGGAACGACCGGGTTCGAGGCATGGATCGCCGACCGTCCCGGGGTCGATCCGGGCGTCGAGCCCGACCCCGAGGACACGGCGGTCATCTTCTACACCTCCGGGACGACCGGGCTGCCCAAGGGCATCATGCTCAGCGGCCGCAACATCGGCCAGGCGCTCGCGACCATGCACTACGAGATCGAGCTCGACGGGACCTCGGTCGCGATGGCCCCGATCCCCTACTTCCACGTCTCGGGATTCGGGCTGGCGCTCGTCGCCCTGCTCAACGGCTCCGCGCTGCTCCTGGAGATGGCCACGGACCCGGCGGCGCTGCGCGACCTGCTCATCAGCCGCAGGGTCTCGCACGCGGCGCTCGTCCCGACGCTGATCCAGCGGCTGATCGCGCTGCCCGGAGTCGCCGAGGAGGACTGGAGCGCGCTCAAGTACGTCGTGTACGGGGCCTCGCCGATCCCGCTGCCCGTGATCCACGCGGCGACGACCACGATCGGCTGCAAGTTCCTCCAGTCCTACGGGCTGACCGAGTCGACCGGCGGCGTCACCATGCTGAACCCCGGCGACCACCTGCCGGGCCCGGGCGAGGAGCACCGGCTGAGGTCCGCCGGACGCCCCATGCCGGGCGTCGAACTGAAGATCGTCGATCCGGAGACCCTCGAGGAGCTCGCGCCGGGGGAGCGCGGCGAAGTGATCATTGGCGGGGGCCATGTGATGAAGGGCTACTGGCGGCGGCCCGCCGAGACCGAGGCGACGTTCCTGCCGGACGGCTGGCTGCGCACGGGCGACGGCGGCTCCCTGGACGGCGACGGTTACCTCTACCTGCACGACCGGCTCAAGGACATGATCGTCACCGGCGGCGAGAACGTCTATCCCGCCGAGGTCGAGAGCGTCCTGTCCGGCCATCCGTCCGTGGCCGAGGCCGCCGTGATCGGCGTCCCCTCCGACCGCTGGGGTGAGACCCCCTTCGCCGTGGTCGTCCCCCGCCCGGGCACCGTCCTGGACCCCGGCGAGCTCATCGCCTGGACCCGCGACCGGCTCGCCCACTTCAAGTGCCCCACCGCGGTGACCGTCGTCGACGTCCTCCCCCGCAACGCCTCCGGAAAGCTCCTCAAGAACCGCCTCCGCGCGGAGCACGCCTGACCGCCGGACCGGGAGAGTCCGGTATGGGTCAACCCTGGGGGTTGACCCGGTTCCCGCCGTGACCGGAGGGTGAGGCGGGGATTCATCGGCGATGGGGGTCGCGGGGATGTACGGGGTGGAGTTCGGGGTTCTGGGCCGGTTCCGGGTGCTGGCCGGGGGGCGGGAGGGGGATCTGGGCCCGCCGCAGCAGCGGGCTCTGCTGGCGGTGCTGGTGCTGCGAGCGGGCGAGATCGTGTCGGCCGACGCGCTGGCGTCCGCGATCTGGGGGGACCGGGCGCCGGCCACGGCGGCCAACATCGTGCAGGGCTACGTCGCCGGG
The DNA here is from genome assembly GCF_039534125.1 of Actinocorallia longicatena. NCBI lineage: Bacteria > Bacillati > Actinomycetota > Actinomycetes > Streptosporangiales > Thermomonosporaceae > Actinocorallia > Actinocorallia longicatena. Next base: position 309,878 of record NZ_BAAAUV010000005.1, read on the forward strand.
CTGCGGGGCGCGCTGGAGCCGGAACGGGAACGCGGCGCCGCACCGCGGCTCCTGCTCACCAGGCCGCCCGGCTATCTCCTGGACATCGTTCCCGAGCAGGTCGACGCGGTGCGGTTCGAACGCGCCGTGGAGGCGGCCCGGCGGCTGGAGGCACCGGGCGAACGAGCACGGGCGCTGCGGGCCGCCCTGGGCCTGTGGCGGGGCGAGGCACTCGCCGACCTGGAGGGGTGGGAGTTCGCCCGCGGTACCCGGGTCCGGCTCGCGGGGCTGCGGCGCACGGTCCTGGACGAGCGGATCGAAGCCGACCTCGCCCTGGGCCTGCACGCCGAGCTGGTTCCCGAACTGGAGGCGCTGGCCGCCGCCGAGCCGCTGCGCGAACGCACCCACGGGCACCTGATGGCGGCCCTGTACGGCGCGGGCCGCCAGGCGGACGCCCTCGCCGCCTTCGACCGGGCGCGCCGCTCCCTCGCCGACGAGCTGGGTCTCGATCCCGGCCCGGAGCTGCGGTCCCTGGAGACGGCGATCCTGCGTCAGGAACTGCCCCGCCCCGTCAGGGAACGCGCGGCGGCGGGCGCACTGCCGATTCCTTCCACCGACCTGATCGGCCGCGACGGAGCCCTCGCCGAGATCTCCGGCCTGCTGGACGACCACCGGCTGGTCACGCTCACCGGCACGGGCGGCGTCGGCAAGACCCGGCTGGCGCTGGCCGCGGCCCGGGACCGGGACGGCGCCGTCTGGGTGGACCTGGCCGAACTGAGCGATCCCTCCCAGGTCGAGCAGGCGGTCCGGGCCTCGCTCGGGCTGGAGCCCGGCGCGGCGCTCTCCGACCTGCTGCGCGACGCCCCGCGAACCCTGCTCGTCCTGGACAACTGCGAGCATCTGGTCGACGCGTGCGCGGACCTCGTGGCGGGCCTGCTCCGGGACTGCGCGCAGGTCCGGGTGCTGGCCACCAGCAGGGAGGCACTGGACTTCGCGGGCGAATCGGCCTGGGCCGTGCCTCCGCTGGCCGGCCCCGACGCCGCGACGCTGTTCCGGCGGCGGGCCGCGGGGGGAGCGCACGAGGCGGCGGGCGACGACGCGATCTGCCGGCGGCTCGACGGTCTGCCGCTGGCGATCGAGCTGGCTGCGGCGCGGACCCGGGTGCTGTCGGCGGCGGAGATCGCCGCCCGCCTCGACGACCGGTTCGCGGTGCTGGGACGAGGCGGCCGCGACGTCTCGCAGCGGCACCGCACCCTCACCGCGGTCATGGAGTGGAGCCACGCGCTGCTGACCGACGCCGAACGCGACTACTTCGCCCGGCTGTCGGTCTTCCGCGGCGGTTTCGGCGTCGCGGCCGCCGAGGCGCTCGCCGATCCGCCAGGCGACGGTCTCGACCTGCTGGGACGGCTCGTCGACAAGTCGCTGCTCGTGCGGGGCACGGGCGCGCTGGGGCGGTCCCGGTTCCGGATGCTCGAGACCCTGCGCCGGTTCGGCGAGGACCGTCTGGCCGAACAGGGCGGCGTCAAGTCCGCCTGGCAGCGGCACGCCGGGTTCTACGCCGCCTTCGCCGGCGAGCTGGCCCCCCTCGTCCCCGCCGCCCGCGTCGAGTCCCTCGACCTGCTGGGCGAGGAGTTCGGCAACCTGAGGGCGGCGCTGCTGTGGGCGCTGGAGAACGGGGAGGCGCACCACGCGGCCGAGATCGTCGGGAACTGCTGGCCGCTGTGGGTGGCGCGCGGCATCATCGACGAGGCGCTGGAACTGGTGGAACGGACCCTGGAGACCTGCGAGGGCGGCTCGCCCGGGCTGCTGGCACCGCTGCTGTACGCCAAGGCCTCGGTCAGCGGGATGCGCGGCGACCTGGCGAAGGCGGGGGAGGCGGCCCTCGCGTGCGTCGAGGCGGCGCGCGCCGCCGGCCTGCGGATCGTCGAAGCGCGCGCGACGACCTGCCTGAGCCTGGTCGCCTGGACCCGCGGTGACTCCGCCTCGGCGAAGAGCCTGGCCCTGGACTGCCTGCCCCTGCTGCGGGAGGTCCGCGACCACGCGCACGTCGCGCTCCTGCTGTCCCATCTGGGACGCCTGGCCGAGACGGCCGAAGACGCGGACCGCTACTTCGCGGAGGCCGAGTCGCAGGTACGGCAGGTCGGGGTCACGCATCTGGTCGGATTCGTCCTGGGACTGCGCGCCGACCGTGCCCGGCGGTCCGGCGACCACGACACCGCCCTCGCCCTCAGCGAGCAGGCTCTGGCGGCCTACCACGCCGACGCCGCCCTGCCGCGGCCGGGCAGGGTCGTGAACGCGCTCGTCCACACGGTCGGGATCGCCGGCTGGCTGGGCGCCGACCCGCTCCAGGCGATCTCGGCGCAGTTCCAGGTCGTGTCGGCCGTACCGGAACCGCGTCATTCCCCCATCACCTGCATCGAGACGCTCGCCGACGTGGCCGTCGCGCAGCAGCGGCTCGCGCTGGCCGTCGTCCTGCTGGGAGCGGCCGACGGCCAGCGCGAGCTGCGCGCCGAGCCCGTCCCGGACTCGGAGAGGGCCCGGCACGCCGCGCGGATCGCCGCGTGCCGGGCCGCACTGGGCGCGGAGTTCGACACCTTCTGGAGCACCGGCCGCACCCTCAAGGAGGACGACCTGAGGGACCAGGTCCGGGTGCTGGGCGTCACCCCGGACTGAACATCAGGAGTGCGGGTCAGGCGTCGCCCTCGCAGGAGTTCCGCGTCTCGGCCGAGCAGTAGTCGAATCCGCCGCCGCCGAAGGCCCTGTCGAGGTCGCCGGGGCCGCCGACGATGACGTCGCTGCCCCCGTTGCCCTCGATGGTGTCGTCGTCCTCGTCGCCGAAGACGGTGTCGCGGGCCGAGCCGCCCAGGAAGTAGTCGCCTCCCCGGTTCAGGAAGACCTTCGACGGCAGGGCGGTGCTGTTGACCACGCTGTCGACACCGTCTCCCGTGGAGATCTGGATCTTGGTGAGGCCCGCACTGGCGCAGCGGACGCCCCCGTCGGCGCCCTTCGTACAGCCGGAGTTCGCCGTGAGGACGTCGCTGAAGTTCTTGACGACGATGGAGCTTCCCTCGACGTAGATCAGGATGTTGTTGTCCACGTCGCCCGCGCTGACGTTGAGCTGACCTCCGCTGGAGATCGACACTCCGGTCGTGGCGAGGGCGGGCGTGGCCCCGGCCACCGCCAGGGGGACGGCGACCAGGGCGGCCGCCGAAGCGAGCAGGGCGGCCCTGCGCACCGGGCGGCGGGCCGAGGAGCGTGCGGGCAGAGCGTTCGAAGCCATCGAGGAACCTCTTCTCCGCGGTCGGCCGGCCCGTCTCCCGGGCCCCCGTCTCCGACCGCTCCGCCACTCTCGCCCCTCCCGCTGGACGTCCCCTGGACGCCCGCTGGACGCCGCCGCCGGCCGGGACGCGCGGGTCAGCCGACCTGGCGAGTGCCGCCCTCCCACCAGGGCTTGCGAAGCTCACGCTTGAGGATCTTGCCGGAGGCGTTGCGGGGCAGCTCCGCGGCGAACTCGACCGCGGTCGGGCACTTGAAGTGCGCGAGCCGCTCGCGCAGCCACGCGATGACCTCCTGGGAGGTCGCCTCGGGCGCGCCCGGCCGCCGCACCACGACCGCCAGCGGCGTCTCGCCCCACCGGTCGGACGGGACGCCGATGACGGCGCACTCCAGGACCGACGGATGGCCCGCCAGGACGCTCTCGACCTCGGCGGGGTACACGTTCTCCCCGCCGGAGACGATCATGTCCTTGAGGCGGTCGTGCAGGTAGAGGTAGCCGTCGGCGTCCATCGAGCCGGCGTCGCCGGTGCGCAGCCAGCCGCCCGGCAGGAACGCCGCCTCGGTGGCCTCGGGGTTGCGCCAGTAGCCGGTGGTGACCGAGGGGCCGCGGGTCACGACCTCGCCGACGACGCCCGTCTCGGCGAACTCGCCGGTCACGAGGTCGGCCACGGCCACCTCGATGCCGGGCACGGCCTTCCCGGCCGACCGGAGCCGTCCGGCCACGGGGTTGTCCGGGCGGTGCTGGTCGGGGCCGAGCAGGGTCGTGACCCCGATCGTCTCGGTGAGGCCGTAGGACTGGAAGAACTCGGCTCCGAACAGGGCCACCGCGCGTTCCAGCAGCGGTTCGGAGATCGGCGACGCCCCGTAGACGATCTGCCGCAGCGCCGAGAAGTCGGCGTCCTTCGCGGCGGGCAGCTCGCACATGATCTGGATGACGGCCGGGACCATCGCCGTGTGCGTCACCCGGTGCCCGACGAGCTGGTCGAGCATCGAGAACGGGGTCGGCTCGCGGGTCTGGACGAGCGTGCCGCCCCGGGCGAGGGTGATCAGCGCCCAGCCCGCCCCCGCGATGTGGAAGTAGGGGATCGGGACCAGGCTGACGGAGTCGGGGCCGACGTCGAAGCAGGCGCCGAACAGCTCGACGGCGGCGGCGAGCCCGGCGGCCGTGATGTGGACGCCCTTGGGCCGGCCCGTCGTGCCGGAGGAGTACATGAGCACGAGCAGCTCGTCGCCCGCGGCCTCGCGGCGCGGGTCGAGGGCCGTCCCGCCCTCCAGCCACGTCTCGTAGGACGGGCCGACCCCGATCACGGGGACGGCCAGCCCGGCCAGATCATCGAGGTGCTCGGCCCCGGCGACGACCAGGGAGACCTCGGCGTCGGCGAGGATCCAGCGCAGCTCGGCGCGGGACAGGCGGAAGTTCAGGGGCACGAGCACGACGCCGGCCTTGGCCGCGCCGAACAGCAGCTCGAAGTACTCGGTGGCGTTCCGGTCGACATAACCCACGCGGGAGCCGGCGGGCAGCCGGGCGAGCACGTCGGCGACCCGGTCGGACCGGGCCGAGAGCTCCCCGTAGGTGATCTCGCGGCCGTCGCCGGTGACGGCCGTGGTCTCGGGGTGTTTCGCCGCGACGACCCTCAGCAGGTCGGGAACGGAGGTCGGCATGGTGGTTCTCCCATCTCGCCCGCGGTGCGCCGCGGGCGGAGGACGTTCAGGTGGTGCCGGAGATGACGGAGACCTCGGTGCCGCGCAGGACGGCTCCGCACTGGTCGCAGGCGAGCTGGGCCTTGAGGTCCTGGCCGCAGTTCTTGTGCGTGTAGACCAGGGCGGGGCCCTCCGCTGCCCGGAACCAGCGCTGGCCCCAGTCGACGGCGGTCATGATGACGGGGAAGAAGGCCCGGCCCTTCTGGGTGAAGTGGTAGCCGGGCCAGTCGGGACGGTCGGTGCCGGGCGTCTGCTCGAACACGCCGATCTCACAGAAGGCGCGCAGCCGGTCGGAGATGATCGTCGGCGGGGCGCCGAGCCGGTGCTCGAAGTCGCGGAAGCGGTGCGCGCCCTGGAAGGCGGCGCCCAGCAGCGCCGCCGACCAGCGGTTGCCGATCAGGCCCATGGTCTCGGGGAACATCCCGGCGCCCTCGGCCGAGGCCGAGCGGCGCCGGGTCGTGGCCGCCGGAACCGACCGGTTCCAGGTGCCGCTCGGCCCGAACCCGCCCGTGACGTCGCGGGCCTCGGCCGGCTTGCCGCACGAGCCGCAGCCGAACACGGGAGAGAAGTCCCTCCCGCAGGTCCGGTGCACCATCTGGGGGAGGCTCTCGACGTGGGTCGGCACCCACTGCGCCTCCCAGGTCCAGATGGTCAGCAGCACCGGCCACAGGTCGCGGCCCCGCTTGGTCAGGGCGTACTCGAAGCGGCGCGCGCTCGCCTGGTACTCGACCCGCTCGAAGACGCCCATCTCGGTGAGCGAGGCCAGGCGGCGGGTCAGGACGGCGTGCGAGATCGGCAGGACCTCGCGCCACCCCCCGTACCGCCGGACGCCCAGCATCGCCCACCGCAGGATCAGCAGGTTCCACTCGTCGCCGATCAGCCCGAGCGTGTGGCCGACGGCGTTGGTCGTGCCGCGCGGCAGCCGGGTGGGCTTGTCCCCGGGATGGACGAGGACGGGAGGGGCGTCGAGTGGGACGCTCTGCTGGGTCACAGGGAGGGTTCGCCTTTCAGAGTCCGGCCGCGGTGGCCGGGGAGTCCGCCGTGGACCAGCCGGGGAGGGCCGAGCCCGGCGCCCAGGTCGCGTGGGTACCGCTGGAGATCCGTTCGGGCAGCCGGACCCTGGCCAGCGGGCCGTCCGCGAGACGGGCCGCATCGAAGATCAGGCACTCGGAATGATCTTCATTCATGTCGGTGGTCAGGGTAACAAGGTAGCCGTCGTCCTCGGCCTTGGAGCCGAGGCGCGGCGCGAAGGCCGGCTCGCTTCCGTAGACGCCGTCGGGCAGGGTGATCCGCTCCTCGGCGCCGGTCTTCAGGTCGTGCCGGACGAAGCCGTTGAACAGGAACCAGCCCTCGACGCCCGTCGCGGCGTAGGCGTAGCGGTAGTCGCGACCGCCGCGCAGGTTGTTCAGCACGCCGAACTCGGTGATCGTGTCGGTGAGCCGCTCCTCCCTGCACTGGCCGGTCTTCATGTTGAGCCGCCAGCGGTGCAGGCGGGTCTGCATGCGGTCGAGCGCGAGGAAGCGGAACATCCGCTGGTAGAAACTGCCGTCGCCGGTGTCGCGGGGCTCGGGGTCGCCCTGGAAGAAGCCGTCGAGGACGATCTCGTCACCCTCCTCGTAGGCGTTGACCCAGTGCAGGACGTAGGTCGGGTCGGCGTCGAACCACTTGATCTCGGCCGAGCCGCCGCGCCGGGGGATGACGCCCAGGCGGGTGGGGGTGTCGCGGTAGAAGCGGGCCGCGTGCGCGCCCTTCTTCAGCAGTTCGGGGTCCCAGAACAGCGGGCAGTCGTTGAGGATCGCGTAGTTCTCGGTGAAGGCCATGTCGTGCGGCAGGCGCGGGCCCGGCAGCGGCACCTCGGTGTAGTGGACCAGCTTGTCCTCGGCGTCGACGACGCCGTAGTGCATGTACGGGGCGTCCTTGCCGTAGTTGAAGAACAGCAGCTCGCCGGTGTTCTCGTCGGACTTGGTGTGCGCCGAGACGCCGCAGGAGGGGAAGGAGCCGTTCCACTCGGACTTGCCGAGGGTCTCCAGGGTCAGCGGGTCGAGCCGGTAGAGGTCGCCGCACTGGTAGAAGCTGGTGAGCGCGACGCCCGCGTGCACGACGACGTCGGTGCTGGAAGCGTCCTTCATCCGGCCTCGGGCGCCCCAGCCGTCGGTACGCACAGCCTTCTCGGGACGCTCGGCGATGCCCGCCCACAGGGGTCCGCCGCTCTCGCGCTCGGCGAGCAGCCCGTCGGTCTTGACGAAGCGGTTGCGGTAGAAGGCCTTCCCGTCGCGGAAGCCCACGACATGGACCATGCCGTCGCCGTCGAAGGGGTGGTAGCGGTCGATCGCCGGGTGGACCGGGTTCTCGGTGTTGCGCAGGTAGATGCCGTCGAGGTCGGCGGGGATCTCGCCCTCGACGACGGTCAGGTCGTCGGCCTTCCACTCGCTGGTCTGGGGGCGCCACGGCCCGGTGCGGTAGGGATGGTCGTCATCGTCGGGGAGGGTCGACAGGACCCGTCCGAGCAGTTCCACGTCCACGGGGGTCTCCTCTAGTCCTTGCCGATGACGAAGCTGACGGCGGTGGTGGTGCTGCCGCCGATGTTCAGGGTGGCGAAGCGGCCCGCGCCCTCGACCTGGGTGTCGCCGGCGGTGCCCGTCACCTGGCGGGAGGCGTCGACGAGCATCCGGACGCCGGTCGCGCCGACGGGGTGGCCGACGCCGATCAGGCCGCCGCTGGGGTTGACCGGGATCCGGCCGTCCTTCTCCAGGTCGCCGTTCTCGATGGCCTTCCAGCTCTCGCCGGGGCCGGTGATGCCGAAGTGGTCGATCGCCATGTACTCCGACATCGTGAAGCAGTCGTGGGTCTCGATGCCGTCGACGGCGTCGACCCCGGGCAGGCCCGCGCGGCGGAAGGCGTCGGCGATGACGTCGCGGACGTGCGGGAGGGCGTAGCGGTCGTCGCGCGAGCGGTCGAGCTTCTGCTGGAGCGGCAGGCCCACCGTGCGGTGGCCCCAGCCCTGGATCCGGGCGAGCCCCCGCAGCTCGGGACGGCGCGCGAGGTAGCGGTCGCTGACCAGGACGACCCCGGCGCCGCCGTCGGTCATCTGGGAGCAGTCGAACCGCCGCAGCCTGCCCTCGACCGGGGGATTGGCCTTGTCGTCGGCGCTGAAGCTCGCCTCGGTGACCTCCCAGCCGCGGGTCTGGGCCAGCGGGTTGGCGCGGGCGTTGCGGAAGTTGAGCTCGCCGATGGCCCGCAGGTGGGCGTCGTCGAGGCCGTACCGGCGGTCGTACTCGTCGGTCAGGGCGGCGAACATGTACGGCCACATGAAGGTGGCGTCCTGCCCCTCGTGGCCGGCCCAGGCCGCCGCGCCGAGGTGGCGGGCCGCGAGGTCGCCGGGGACGGTCTTCTCCAGCTCCACGCCCAGGACCAGGGCCACGTCGTAGCGGCCGGACTCCAGATCGGCCATGGCGGCCAGCGCCGCGATGCCGCCGGAGGCGCAGGCCGCCTCGTGGCGGGAGGACGGCAGCCCCCACAGCTCGGGGATCACCGTCGCGGGCATCCCGCCGAGCTGGCCCTGGCCGGTGAACAGCTGGCCGAAGGCGTTGCCGACGTGGATCACCTCGACGTCGGACGGCTCGAGCCCGGCGGACTCCAGGGTGCGGGTGGCGACCTCGTGCGTCAGGTCGGAGAACTCCAGCCCCGCCCGTGCCCAGTTCCGGGCGTAGTCGGTCTGGTAGCCGCCCAGGATCGTGGTCATATCCGGACCTCCTCTTGTGCGACCCCTACGGTTCGCTCCGACTTCTTACTACAACAACCAGAGTTGATCGTCAACGGCTGGAATCATCAAAGCACAGTACAGAGCCGGAATCCTGAGTGAAATGGGTCTTGCTCTGGCTGGACAGCGACACTACATTTATAAGAGTAATCGAGGAGGAGGGGAGCCGTCGCATGGCCGAAGCCCTGGTTCTGGACTATGTGCGCACCGCTCGGGGCAAGGGCTCGCCGCGCGGGTCCCTGCACGGGTTCACCCCGGTCGAGCTGCTGGTCCGGCTGCAGCGGGCGCTCGTCGAGCGCACCGGGCTCGACCCGGCCCGGGTCGACGACGTGACGATCGGCTGCGCCACGCAGAGCGGCGAGCAGGGAGCCAACCCCGCCCGGACCGCCAACCTGCTGGCCGGCTGGGGCGAAGCGGTCCCCGGAGTGTCGATCAACCGGTTCTGCGCCTCCGGCGTGGACGCGGTGGGCCAGACCGCCGCCCGCATCAGGGGCGGAGACCTCGGGCTCGCCGTCGCCGGCGGGGTCGAGAGCGTGTCCCGGGTCCCGATGTTCAGCGACAACGGGCCGCTGTACTGCGATCCGGCCACCGTCCGGAAGATCGGCGCCGTCCACATGGGCATCGCCGCCGACCTGAACGCCACCCTCGACGGCTGGAAGCGCGAGGAGCTCGACGCCTACGCCGTCGAGACCCACTCCAAGGCGGCGGAGGCCTGGGCCAGGGGGGCCTTCGCCAACGAGATCGTGCCGATCGAGCTGCCCGACGGCTCGGTCTTCGCCCGCGACGAGCTGGTCAGGCCCGGGACCTCCCTGGAGGGCCTGGCCAAGATGCCGCCCGCCTTCGCCGGCATGGGCGCCGACGGCCAGGACGCCATCGCGCTCGCCGCCCACCGCCATCTCGACCGCATCGATCACCTGCACACCGTCGGCTCGTCTCCGGCCATGGCCGACGCCGCGGCGCTGCTGCTGATCGGTGACGAGGCGGGCGCGCGGGCGACCGGGCTTCGCCCGCGTGCCCGCATCCTCGCCTCGGCCACCTGCTCGACCGACCCGGTGATCATGCTGACCGCCGGGCAGCACGCCGTCGAGGCCGTGATCGCCAAGGCCGGGCTCACCCCCGCCGACATCGACGTCTTCGAGTTCGCCGAGGCGTTCTCGGCCCTCTGCCTGAAGTTCCGCCGCGACCTCGGCGCCGGGCCCGACCGGCTCAACCCCAACGGCGGCACCATCGCCATGGGCCACGCCTTCGGAGCCACCGGGGCGATCATGGTCGGCGGATGCGTCGAGGAGCTGGAACGCCGCGAGGGCCGCTACGGCGTCGCCGCGGTCTCCGGCGCCGCCGGGCTCGGCGTCGCCGTCCTCATCGAAAGGATCCCCGCATGAGCACCTCGCTGGAGGGGCAGGTCGTCGTGATCAGCGGAGGAGGCCGGGGACTCGGCCGCTCCTTCGCCCTCGACCTCGCCGCGCGCGGCGCCCGGCTCGTGGTCAACAACCGCAACCGGATCGTGGACGACCAGGGCCTCGGTCCCGCCGACCACGTCGTCGCGGAGATCGTCGCGGCGGGCGGTGAGGCCGTCGCCGAACACGGGGACGTCGCCGACCCGCAGACCGCCCAGCGCCTGGTCAAGCTGGCCCTCGACACCTGGGGGCGGATCGACGCCTGTGTCACCAGCGCGGCGATCAGCAGCCCGGCCATGTTCCACAAGGCCACCCCCGAGGGCTTCGGCGAGGTGATCAGGACCAACGTGCTCGGCACGTCGCAGATCGCCTCGGCGTGCGCAGCCGTCATGCGCGAGCAGCGGCACGGCCGGATCGTCCTCGTCGCCTCCACGGCGGGGCTGCACGGCGAGCCGACCGTCTCGGCCTACGCCGCCAGCAAGGGCGCGATCATCGCGCTCGGCAAGACCATCGCCGTCGAGGGCGCTTCCCGCGGGGTCTTCGCCAACGTGCTGCTGCCCTACGCCCTCACCCAGATGACCGACGGCGGGATGAACCCGGCCTACCGCGAGGTCATGGACCCCGGCGCGGTCGCCCCGATCGTCGCCGCGCTCTGCGATCCGCGCTCCACCCTCAACGGGCAGGTCCTCGTCGCCGCCGGCGGCGGGCTGCGCGTCGCGACGTCCGTCGAGTGGGGGACCGTCCCCCTCGAGGGTCCCGTCGACCCGGCCGGGCTCGCCACCGCGGTGGCGGCCAGCCGCGCCGGAACCGCCCACGAATACCTCCACGCCCAGGACGGCTTCCTGGACTTCGCTCAGGAGCTGACCGCGTGAACACCGCCCCCCTGCTGATCAACCTCGCCGTCTCGGCGCTGGCCGTCGCGGTCACCATGCTCGCGACCATGGCCTACGCGCTGAGGACCGGCACCCAGAGCGTCGTCGACACGATCTGGGGCCTCGGCTTCGTCGTGATCGCGGCCGTGACGTTCGTGGTCTCCGGCCTCCAGGGCGAGGGCCTCACCGGCCGCCGCGTCCTGGTCCTCGCGCTCACCGCGATCTGGGGCCTGCGCCTCGGCCTCTACATCCACGCCCGCAACCGCGGCCAGGGCGAGGACCCCAGGTACGCGGCGCTGATGCGGCGCAACACCGGCCCGGTCGTCCCGTTCGTGCTCAAGAACATCTACTGGGCGCAGGGCTGGGTGATGTGGGTCGTGTCGCTGCCCGTCCAGTTCGCGATGTACCAGACCGGCGGGCTGACGCTCCTGGTCTGGCTGGGCGCCGCGCTCTGGCTCGTCGGCATCGCCTTCGAGGCCATCGGCGACTGGCAGCTGTCCCGTTTCAAGTCCGACCCGGCCAACCGCGGCGCCCTGCTCGACAGCGGACTGTGGGCCTGGACCCGCCACCCGAACTACTTCGGCGACGCGACCGTCTGGTGGGGTCTGTTCCTCATCGCCTGCGCCCACTGGTCCGGCCTGATCACGGTCGTCGGCCCGCTGCTCATGACGCACATGCTCGTCAACAAGAGCGGCAAGGCCCTCCTGGAGCGCGGCATGTCCCGCCGCCGCGGCCCCGAGTACGCCGCCTACGTGGCCCGTACCAGCGGCTTCTTTCCCCGGCCGCCCCGCCGGACCGCCTGACGGTCCGACCACCTGACCGTCTTCAGGTAGGGCCCTGGGGCCTGGCGAAGAAGTTCCGCGCCGCGAGCGTCTGGAGCGGGAACGCCAGGTCCCTCGGCCCGTCGATGACGACACGTTCGGTGGTCTCGTCGGTGGGCGCGAACTCCGGCAGGTCCTTCGAGGCGACCTCGTCCACCGCCCCGAACACCAGCACGGTCCCGTCCGGCGCGCTGTGCACGTCGAAGAGCCGGACCCCGCCGGCGTCGAGCACGACCCCGCTCTCCTCCCGCAGCTCCCGCACCGCGGCCTCCTGCCACGTCTCCCCGACGTCGATGAACCCGCCCGGCAGCGCCAGCTCCCCGAGCCCCGGCGAGATCCCCCGCCGCACCGTCAGCAGCCCCCCGTCGACGGGCACCAGCAGCACCGCCACCGGCAGCGGATTGACGAAACTGGTGTTCCCGCACCCCCCGCAGGTCCGAGGCCACCCCAGCCCCACCGGAAAAGCCGCCCCGCAGTACGAACAATGCGCATTTCTCACAGGCACCCCCCGACCCTAACGTTCACGCGCACGGCGGGAATGGAATGTCACTAAGCTCCCGCTATGAGTGAGTCTGGGGGCGTCGAGGGTGAGGCCGGGTCCTCGATCCGGGTGTCGACGCTCGAGCTGTTCTTCGATCTGGTGTTCGTGTTCACGGCGACGCAGCTGACGCGGTCGCTGGTGCATCATCTGGACGGGCTCGCGGTCGTGCGGGTGACGTTGATGCTCGGGATCATCTGGTGGATGTACGGCGGCTACGCGTGGCTGACGAACGCGCTCGCGCCCGACAGCTCGGTGCGGCGGACGCTGCTGCTGACGGGGATGGGCGGGTTCCTCGTCATCGCGCTGGCCGTCCCCGAGGCGTTCGGGGACTCGGGGTGGGCGTTCGGCGTCGGCTACCTGGTCGTCAACCTGGTGCACACCGGGCTGATGCTGTGGTCGGGGGGCGAGGGGATCGGCCGGGCGATGCGCGGTCTCGGCCCGCTCAACCTCGCCTCGGCGCTGCTCGTCCTGGCAGGCGGGCTGATCCCGGGGTGGCCGCGGTACGCGCTGTGGGGCGCCGCGCTCGCGCTGCAGATCGCGACGCCCTATCTGCACCGGATGGAGGCCCACACGATCGTGGCCGGGCACTTCGTCGAGCGGCACGGGCTCGTGGTGATCGTCGCCATCGGGGAGTCCATCGTGGCGATCGGCATGGGGTTCGAGGGGATGGCCGTCGACCTCGGCGTGATCATGATCGCGCTGCTCGGCCTGACGATCGCCTACTACCTGTGGTGGGCGTACTTCTCCCTCAACGACGCGCGGTCCGAGCACGCCCTGGAGGCCATCGCCGACCCGGGGCGCAGGGCGGTGACGGCCCTGCGCGGGTGGGGCTACGCCCACTATCCGCTGCTGCTGGGGATCATCCTGCTGTCCGCGGGGATCAAGAAGACGGTCGGCCACGCCTTCGACCCGCTCGGCTGGGGCCCGGCGACCGTCCTCGCCGCGGGGGCCGCGCTGTTCCTGCTCGGCCACGCCTGGTTCCTGCGCATTCTCGGCCTCGACGGCGCGTTGCACCGGACCCTCGCCGCCCTCGCGATCCTGGCGACGATCCCCCTGGCCCACGTGGTCGCGGTCGGCCAGCTGGTCGCGATCCCGCTCATCATGGCGGGCGCGGCCATCGCCGAGGATCTCAGGCGCATGCGGCGCTCGACCACCCCCGCCATCGGCACCTTCGGACGCACTCCCGGCCACTGACGGACACCCCCGAAATCGCATCTTTCGGGTGATTGCGGGCATGGAGTGCACTTCCAGTGGTTCGGTGGAGGTCCGGGCCGCACCGACGGAAGGCGGAGCATGACACTCCAGATCAGCAGCGACTGGATCACCAGCGACCGGTGCAAGCAGGCGGCGAAGGCGATGTCCGACGGCAGCTGGGTGCTGTCCTGGTGCTCGGGCCGCTACACCCGCGCCCAGGCCGTCACCGCGATGGGCCACGCCGAGCGGGGCGATGTCAGCGCCCGCTCGGTCGAGTCCGCGGCCGCCGAGCCGGCCCGGTCGTAGCCGGCCTTCTCGAACTTCTTGAAGAGCTTCTCGACCGCCTTGTGGTCGTCCTTCAACAGCGTGATCGCGTCCATGAGACTCCCCTGTCCGAACTCGTCCGCTCTCCGTGCCCGCCGAGGACGGTCCGTAACAACCCAGGCGCGATCTTGACGGAGTCCGGACGTCCTCAGAGGGCGAGGCAGGCGCGGATGACGGTGTCGCCGGGGGCGGTGTGGATGAGCACGACGTCGGCGAGCGTGTGGATGAGGAAGAGCCCGCGCCCGCCGTCGGTCGACAGCCCCACCGAGAGCTGCCCGGCGAGATGGTCGGTGAGATGGCCGTGGTCGCTGACCTGGCAGACCATCATCCGGTCGCGGTCGTCGCGCCAGAGCTGAAGGAGGCCGTGGCCGCCGCCGTGCTCGAGGCTGTTGGCGGTGAGCTCGTTGACGATGAGCTCGGCGTCCAGGGCGCGTTCCACCGGGAGGCCCCAGTCCGCGGCGGCCTTGAGGGTCAGGGCGCGGGTGAGGTGCTGGGTGGCCTGGTCGAAGTCCATCCGCAGGACGAGGTCCGCGGCGGGCGGCGGCGACAGGGGCCTGGCGCGGGCGGTGCTGATCCAGGCGGCGTCGTAGTCGAGGTTGGCGCAGTGCCTGCCGGAGTCCAGGACGACCGGATGGGTCCTGACCGCGTGCTCCTGCGTCGTGTCGTCGCTGCCCTCGGCGTACAGGCAGACCAGGGACATGGGCAGGGCACCGAGGGCGAGGTTGGCGAGGGCTTCGAACCGGCCGCAGGCCTCGGCGCGCTGGCCCGTCCAGGAGGCGTCGTGCAGGATCCGCAGCCGCGGCGGGGACGCGCCGGAACCGCGGGTCTCGGCGGCCAGCAGGGGAAGGATCTGCGTGGGCAGGAGGGAGCCGGGGTTGCTCACCGTCTGCAGGTCGATCGTGATGACCATCGCGGCCTCGGCGGCGCCCAGACCGGCCGTCAGAGCGGCCAGCCGCCCGGGAGTGGCGGCGACCGCGACGGTCTCACCGGCTCGCCGTCCGTCGGCGACGAACCGACCGGCCAGGGCGAGGAACTCCGCCTCGGTCCGGTAGGCGGACAGGACGTGGGAGAAGGGCCCGGTGGCCGGGGCCTGGACGGGCTCGGCGCGGCAGCGTTCCAGGGCGGAGATCAGGGCGCCCGTGCCGGGGCCTGCACCCATCGCCTTGCCACCCTTCAGCCGGACACCGCCGTCATCATGCCACTGTTCCCCGCCTTCGCGCACGTAGGTGGAGGGGTTGCGGCCGTGATGATGGTTGCCATATTGTTGACAATCTCGTAGCGAATCGCGTCGCGGATTCGTGTCCACCGGAGGAAAAGGACGGTCATGCCGACCAAGGGCCCCCTGCTGGTCATCACCGCTCATCCGGGAGATTTCGTCTGGCGCGCGGGAGGCGCGATCGCCCTGGCCGCCCGGGACGGCAGGCGGGCCGTGATCGCCTGCCTCAGCTTCGGAGAGCGCGGGGAATCCGCGAGCCTGTGGCGCGGTGGCCTCGGCCTCGACGAGGTCAAGGCGGTCCGGAGGGAGGAGGGGGAGAAGGCGGCCGCCGCGCTCGGCGGCGAGGCCCTCTTCTTCGACGCGGGCGACTACCCGCTGGTGGAGACGCCGGAGCTGACCGAGGCGCTGGTGGCCCTCTACCGGGAGGTGCGGCCGTCGGTGGTGCTGACGCACGCGCCCGCAGACCCCTACAACATCGACCATCCCGTCGCCGGTGAGATCGCCCGCAGGACGCGGATCCTCGCCCAGGCGGCCGGGATCCCCGGCGGCGAGGTCATCGGCGCCCCTCCGGTCTTCTGCTTCGAACCGCACCAGCCGGAGGTCTGCGACTTCACGCCGGACGTCCTGCTGGACATCACCCCGGTGTGGGAGCGCAAGCTCGCCGCCATGCAGATCATGGGCGCGCAGGGGCATCTGGTGGAGTACTACAGCGATCTCGGCCGGCGCCGCGGGGTGCAGGCCAAGCGCAACAGCGGACCCAACCTGGGGCTGCCCGCCGAGACCTTCGCCGAGGCCTACCAGCGGGTCTACCCGCAGGTCACCACCGAGCTGGCCTAGGAGAACGATGAGCGGGCACTACGTCGTACGGAAGGTGACGCGCCCCGATCCGGCGGTCGTCGCCGGGCTGCGCGAGGCCGGGGTGGCCACCGTGCACGAGGCGGCGGGCCGGACGGGACTGGTCTCACCCGAGATCGCCCCCCGCCAGGAGGGCGCGGTGATCGCCGGACCCGCGGTCACGGTCTCCTGCCCGCCGGGGGACAACCTGATGATCCACGCGGCGGTCGAGATGTGCGAGCCGGGCGACGTCCTGGTGGTGACCACGACCTCGCCCTCGGCCGACGGGATGTTCGGAGACCTGCTCGCCACGTCGCTGCTCGCCCGCGGGGTGGCCGGCCTCGTGACCGCCGCGGGGGTGCGCGACATCGCGGCGCTGCGGGAGATGGGCTTCCCCGTCTGGGCGCGGGCCGTCTGCGCGCAGGGGACCGTCAAGGCGAGCCCCGGGTCGGTCAACGTGCCGGTCGTCTGCGGCGGGAGCGCCGTGCGGCCGGGCGACGTCGTGATCGCCGACGACGACGGCGTCCTGTGCCTGCCCGCGCGATCGGCCCCCGGAGTGCTGGAGAGGGCCCGTGCGCGGATCGCCGCCGAGGAGGACAAGCGCGAGGCCTTCTCCTCCGGGGTCCTCGGCCTCGACCTGTACGGGCTGCGCGACCTGCTGACCCGGCTGGGCGTCCGCTACGTCGACGAGCTTCCGGAGGACGGGGCGTGAGGCCGCACGTCGCCCTGCTCGGGCTCGGCGAGGCCGGGCACGCGATCGCCGCGGGCCTCGCCGGGCACGTCAGGGTCACCGGCTTCGACCCGCTCTGGGACGGCCGTCCCGCCGGATTCACCACGACGGCGACGCCCGCGGCGGCGGCAGCTGGAGCCGGAGTGGTCATCGCCCTGACGGCCGCCGCCGACGCCCCCGGCGCCCTGGAGTCGGCCCTCGGCCACACCGCCGACGGAGCCCTCTACCTCGACTGGTCGACCGGAGGCCCCGGCCTCAAACGCGATCTCGCCGGCACCGCGGCCGCGCACGGGCTGCTCTTCGCCGAGGGCGTCCTGATGGCTCCCGTGCTCCGGCTGCTGCTGAGGACGCCCGTCCTGGTGGCGGGACCGGCCGCCGCGCCCGCCGCGGACCTGCTCACCGGCTGCGGGATGGACGTCACCGCGCTCGACGGCCCCGTCGGCGAGGCCGCCGCCCGCAAGCTCCTGCGCAGCATCGTGGTGAAGGGCCTGACCGCCCTGCTGGTGGAGTCGCTCCGGGTGGCGGAGGCAGAGGGGCTCGGCGCGTGGTGCCACGACCACGTGGTCGGCGCCCTGGCCGACCTGGACGCCGCCACGGTCGCCAGGCTCCTCGACGGCACGGCGGCGCACAGCGTCCGGCGGGTCGCCGAGATGGAGGCGGCCACGGCGATGGCCAGATCCGCGGGGGAGCCGGGGACGATGGCCGCGGCGACCGCCGAGGTCCTCAGGTCCGTCTCCGCCCGGGGCCTCCCGCGAGCCGCGCGATGAGCGCGGAGGACGAGGGGATCCGCTGCACGCTGATGCGCGGCGGCACCTCCAAGGGCGCCTACTTCCTCGCGGAGGACCTGCCCGCCGACCCGGACGTCCGCGACGACCTCCTGCTGCGCCTGATGGGCTCGCCCGACGACCGGCAGATCGACGGGATCGGCGGCGGCCACCCGCTGACCAGCAAGGTCGCGATCGTCTCGAGGCCGGCGGACGGCGAGGCCGACCTCGACTACCTGTTCCTCCAGATCATGGTCGGCGAGGCCGGGGTCTCCGCGCGGCAGACCTGCGGCAACCTCCTGGCGGGCGTCGCGCCGTTCGGCATCGAACGCGGCCTGGTCCCCGTCCGCGGCGACAGCACGCGGGTGCGCGTCCGCATCCTCAACGGCGGCGGGCTGGCCACCGCGACCGTCGGCACCCGGGGCGGCCGGGTGAACTACGCGGGGGACACCCTCATCTCGGGCGTCCCGTTCCCGGCCGCGCCCGTGACCCTCGACTTCGCGGGCACCGAGGGCTCCACCTGCGGCCGCCTGCTGCCCACCGGATCGGTGCGCGACGCGATCGGCGGGGTGGAGGTCACCTGCGTCGACAACGGCATGCCCGTTGTGATCATCGCCGCGGACGCCCTCGGCCTGACCGGCCACGAGTCACCGGCCGAGCTGGAGGCCGCCGCCCCGGTGAAGGCGAAGGTGGAGGGGATCCGGCTGCGCGCGGGCGAGCTCATGGGCCTGGGCGACGTGCGGACCACCACCGTGCCCAAGATGACCCTGGTGGCCGCGGCGCGCTCCGGCGGAACGATCGCGACCAGGACCTTCATCCCGCACCGTGTCCACGCCTCGATCGGGGTGCTGGGCGCGGTCTCCGTGGCCACCGCCGTCCTGGTGGAGGGCTCGGTGGCCGCCGCGGTCGCGGTGCCGCCCGCACCGGGGGAAACGCTCCGCATCGAGCATCCGACCGGCTTCTTCGACACCGCGGTCGAGGTGTCGGGGGAGGGGGCGGACCTGCGCGTCCACCGGTCCGGCGTGGTGCGCACCGCCCGCAAGCTCTTCGACGGCACGGTCTGGCCGCGCCGTGCCCTGTGACGACCTGAGGAGTATCCATGCAGTCCGAAGCCTTCCGCGACATCGCCCATGTCGGATCGGTCGAGCTGTTCACCCCCGTACCCGAGCGGACCCGCGACTTCTTCGTCGACCTGATGGCGCTGAAGGAGGTCCACCGGGAGGGCGGCTCGATCTACCTGCACTCCTGGGACGACTACGAGGCCTACACCATCAAGATCACCGCCCGGGAGAGCGCCGGGGTCGGCCGCACCTACCTGCGGACGTCGAGCCCGCAGGCACTGGAGCGGCGGATCGCGGCGATCGAGGCGGCGGGGCTCGGCGGGGGATGGAGCGAGAAGGAGTTCGGCCTCGGCCCCGTCTATCTGTTCACCGATCCCGACGGCCACGACATGGGCCTGTACTACGAGACGGAGCGGTACGTCGCGCCCGCCGAGCACCGGCCGTCGCTGAAGAACCAGGCGTCGGCCTTCCCCGGCAGGGGCGCCAACGTCCGGCGCCTCGATCACGTGAACTACCTCGCCGCCGACGTGCCGTCCGTGTCCTCCTTCGTGGCGGACGTGCTGGGCGCCCGGGCCACCGAGCGGATCGTCACCGACGCGGGGGAGACCGCCGCGATCTGGTACTCGGTCTCCGACAAGTCCTACGACCTCGTCTACACCTCCGACTGGCTCGGTGCGCGCGGGCGGCTGCACCACGTGGCGTTCGCGACCGACACCCGCGAGGACATCCTGCGGGCCGCCGACGTCTTCCTCGAGGCGGGCGTCCACATCGAGACCGGCCCGCACAAGCACGCCATCCAGCAGACCTTCTTCCTCTACGTTTGGGAGCCGGGCGGCAACCGGATCGAGCTGTGCAACGCGGGCGCCCGGCTGGTCCTCGCCCCCGACTGGGAGGTCGTCACCTGGACGCAGGCCGAGCGCGCCAAGGGGCAGGCGTGGGGCCTGAAGACCATTGAGTCCTTCCACACGCACGGCACCCCTGTGATCTGACGGATCTATAATGTTGACGATTTCCGCCACGATCCGGGGGGCCGGATCGGCGCAGCGAGAGGAAGACCATGGCCACGGGCGATCCGCAGGATCTGGTCGCGAAGATCCGCCGCTCGGTCCTGGACGGCCGGTTCGCCGCGGGGCAGCGTCTGGTGGAGTCCGAACTCTGCGAGCTCTACGACGTCAGCCGCGCGACCGTGCGCCAGGCGCTGCGCGAGCTCGTCGCGGACGGTCTCGTCGAGGTGCAGCGCAACAAGGGCGCCCGGGTCCGCACCATCTCCACCGCGGAGGCCGTTGAGATCACCGAGGTGCGGAGGGCGCTCGAGGGCCTGCTCGCGGCCAAGGCGGCCGAGCGCGTGACGCCCGAGCAGGCCGAGCGGCTGCTGGAGATCAAGGCGGCCATGCGGGAGAAGGTCGCCGCGCACGATCCGCTGGCCTACTCGAACCTGAACGCGTCGCTGCACGCCCTCGTCCAGGAGATCGCGGGCCAGACCACGGCCCGCACGATCCTGTCCCGGCTGCAGGGTCAGATCGTCCGCCACCAGTTCCGGCTGTCGCTCCAGCCCGGCCGGTCCCTGGTCTCCCTCGGCCAGCACGAAAGGATCGTCGACGCGATCGTCGCGCGCGACCCCGAGGCGGCGGAGGCCGCGATGCGCGCGCACCTCGACGACGTGATCAGCCAGATCTCGGCCTTCGCGAAGCCGCACGCCGAGCCGGCGGTGCCGGCACCGTGGTGACCGGGCGGTAGCACGTCCCTGCTGTTCAGGGCCCGGCGGAAAGCCGATGGCCCTCTTCGGCGTTCCCGGAAACGGGCGATCAAGTGCGAACATCTTTGGCGCATCACTTGGCTTGCAAATCGTTGACAATCGCGTTGGCGATTCATAGAGTCGGCGCACAGGCCGGCGGTGCTCCCCTGGGTCGCGGTCCGTGCCGACGTCACCCCACCCACCCCCCGACAGACGTCCTGGAGTCGCACCGTGTTCAAGATCCGAGCGGCCCTCGCCGCCGCCTCCCTTCTGCTCCTCGCCGCCTGCGGTGGCGGGGAAGGAGGAGAGGCCACCCCGAAGGAGTCCGGCGGGCTCACGCCGGTGAAGGTCGGCGTCATCCCGATCGTCGACGTGGCCCCGATCTACCTCGGCGTCCAGCAGGGGTTCTTCGCCGAGCAGGGACTGAAGCCGGAGCTCGTGCCCGCCCAGGGCGGCGCCGCGATCGTCCCCGCCGTGGCCTCCGGCCAGAACGACTTCGGGTTCAGCAACTTCACCTCGCTGATCATCGCTCGCTCCAAGGGACTGCCGCTCAAGGTCGTCGCGCCCGGCGCCGGCTCCACCGGGGTCGCGGGCAAGGACTTCGGCGGCGTGGTCGTCAAGGCCGGCAGCCCGCTGAAGTCGGCCAAGGACCTCGCGGGCAAGCGGGTCGCGGTCAACACGCTGAACAACATCAACGACACCACCGTCCGGGCCTCGATCCGGGCCGCCGGCGGCGACCCCAAGAGCGTCAAGTTCACCGAGCTGGCCTTCCCCGACATGCTCGCCGCCCTGGACAAGGGCAACGTCGACGCCGTCCAGGTCGTCGAGCCCTTCCTCGCCACCGCGCTCAAGGGCGGCGGCCGGCTGATCGCCTCCAACTACGTCGACACCGCGCCGAAGCTCACCATCGCCGGCTACTTCACCTCGGAGAAGACCGCCGCCGCCAAGCCCGAGCTGGTCAAGAAGTTCTCGGCCGCCATGCAGAAGTCGCTGAAGTACGCCACGGACAACCCCGACGCGGTCCGCAAGATCCTGCTGACCTACACCAAGATCGATCCGGCGTTGACCGGAGCGCTCACCCTGCCGACCTTCCCCGCCGAGGTCAACGGCGAGGCGCTGAAGACCCTCGCGGGGCTCGCCCAGCAGGACGGCCTGGTCACCACCGCTCCGGACGTCGCCGGGCTGCTGCCGTGACGGCGGCGGTGACGGCGGACGCGCCGGGCCTCGACGCGGGCGGACGCCGTCACCGCCCCCCGCCCGCCTGGGCCCTCGGGCTCACCGGCCTCGCGACCCTGGTGGCCGCGCTGGAGCTGGCACCCCGGACGGGCCTCGTGGACGAGCGGTACCTGCCCCCGTTCAGCGCCATGGTCACGGCGCTCGCCGACCAGGCCGCGACGGAGCAGTTCTGGCGGTCCCTGGCGGAGACGCTGCGCGGCTGGGCAATAGGCCTCACGGCCGCGATGGCCGCCGGAGTGCTGCTGGGGATCCTGATCGGCGGGATCCCGCTGCTGCGGGAGGCCACCGCCTCGACGATCGAGTTCCTGCGCCCCATCCCCTCGGTGGCGCTGATCCCGCTGGCCGTCCTGCTGTTCGGCACCGGGATGCGCTCGACGCTCGTGCTGGTCGTCTACGCCTCGTTCTGGCAGGTGCTCGTCCAGGTCCTGTACGGGGTCAGGGACGTCGACCCGGTCGCCCGCGAGACCGCGCGCTCCTACCGGTTCCGCCCGCTGACCCGGGTCCGCACCGTCATCTGGCCGACCGCGCTGCCCTACGTCATGACCGGGTTCCGGCTGGGCGCCGCCGTCGCGCTGATCCTCGAGGTCACCGGCGAGCTCGTCATCGGGTCGCCCGGGCTCGGCCGCGAGATCGCGGTCGCCCAGACCTCAGGGGCGGTCGCCTCGATGTACGCGCTGGTCATCGTGGTCGGGCTGATCGGCGTGGCCGTCAACACGGTCGCGCGGGCCACCGAGCGCCGCGCGTTGCGCTGGCATCCCTCGGTCCGCTCGGATGCGGTCGCATGAGGCCGCTCGCGCTCGCCCGGAGACTCGTGCTGCTGCTCGCCCTGCCCGCGGTGCTGGCCGGGGCCTGGTGGGCGGCGACCGAGGACAGCACCGACTTCTTCTGGCCGCCGCTCAGCGACATCCTCGGGACGTTCGGCGAGACCTGGTTCACCGGGCGCTTCACCGCCGACGTCCTCCCCAGCCTGGCCCGGCTGCTGGCCGGCTATCTGGTCGCACTGGTCCTGGGCGTGGGCCTCGGCGTCGCGATCGGCTCGTTCCGTACGCTGCGCGGGCTGGTGGAGCCCGTCATGGAGTTCTTCCGGGCGATCCCGCCGCCGGTGCTGGTGCCGATCCTGATGCTGTTCGCCGGGATCGGGAACGGCATGAAGGTCCTGGTCATCGTCTCCGGCTGTCTCTGGCCGGTGCTGCTGAACACCGTCGAGGGCGTGCGGTCCGTCGACGAGGTCCTGCGGGACACCGCCCGCTGCTACCGCCTGCGCCCGCACGCGCGCATCATCCACCTGGTGCTGCCGGGGGCGGGACCGCGCATCTTCGCGGGCGCCCGGCAGGCGCTGTCCATCGGGATCATCCTGATGGTCATCAGCGAGATGTTCGCCGCCAGCGACGGCATCGGTTTCACCGTGATCCAGTTCCAGCGGAGCTTCGCGATCCCGCAGATGTGGACCGGGATCATCATGCTCGGCCTGATCGGCATCGTGCTGTCGCTGGCCTTCCACGCGCTGGAGGCCCGGGTGCTGAGTTGGTACACGGGTCAGCGCAGAGCACAGCGAGAGGGTTGAGATGACGACCACGGACACCGGGTCCCGGACGTCCGGCACGATGCTGGACGTCCGGGGGCTGAGGAAGGTCTACGACGGGAGGGGACGCAGGGTCGAGGCGATCCGCGACCTCACCTTCACCGTCGGGACGGGCGAGCTCGTCTGCATCGTCGGTCCTTCGGGCGCGGGCAAGACGACCCTGCTGCGCTGCACGGCGGGGCTGCTGAACTGCACCGCGGGGGAGGTGACGCTCGAAGGCGAGCGGGTCACCGGCCCGCCGCCGGGCATGGCCGTCGTCTTCCAGGAGTACGGCCGCAGCCTGTTCCCGTGGATGACCGTGCGGCAGAACGTGGAGCTGCCGCTGAAGGAGAAGCGGATCCCCAGGGCGAAGCGGCGGCACCTCGTCGAGGAGGCGCTGGCGGCCGTCGGTCTCGCCGAGGTCGGGGACGCCCACCCGTGGCAGCTCTCGGGCGGGATGCAGCAGCGCGTGGCGATCGCCCGCGCCGTCGCCTACGAGCCGCACATCCTGCTGATGGACGAGCCGTTCGCCGCCGTCGACGCCCAGACGCGCGCCGACCTCGAGGACCTCGTCCGCTCCCTGTGGAAGCGGCTGCGGGTGACGGTCCTGTTCGTCACCCACGACATCGACGAGTCGGTCTACCTCGCCCAGCGGGTCATCGTCCTGTCCGACTCCCCGACCGTCGTCCTGGAGGAGGTCGTCATCGACCTGCCCGACGACCGCGACCAGCTCACCACCCGCTCCCTGCCGCGCTTCGCCGAGCTCAGGTCCCATGTCTACAGGCTCGTCCAGCAGGCCAAGGCGGGCCGTGAAGGTTGAGCCGTCAGCCAAAATTCACTTTTACGGCTTTTGCCCTACAGGCGGGCACAACCGGCGTGCGGATGGGCACGCTAGGGAGTGTTCCAACGCCCACACAACAAGGGGGAAAACGGTGAGCGGTAGGGATAACTTCGAGGACCAGTACCCGGCGTCGCGTTCGGCCGAAGAGCGGCCCGAGCAGCCCGACCCGGGTCAGAACCCGGCCGGACGCCCGCGTCCGCAGCAGGGCCGTCCCGGTCAGCCGCAGCGCAAGGAGCCGCAGCGCCAGGACCGCCGGGAGCGTCAGGACCGCGAAGAGCAGCGTCGGTAGGTCGCCTCATCGGAGGGTCGCTCCCTCCGGCTGAAGGGCGATGATCCGCGGCACGAGTGCTTCTTCTGCCGCGGAACAGGAGCGGGGGGCCGTACGGCCCCCCGCTCCGCCGCGTCCGGGGCGTCAGGCGGGATAGACGACCGGGTCGAGCTCGGCCTTGACCGAGTAGACGTTGCCGAGGAGGGAGACGCCCTCGTAGGTGAGGGCGGCCGCCGCGGTCGCGCGTCCGCCGTCGACCACCGGAGCGCTCAGCCGGGCGATGACCAGCCGGGTGTCCGGCCGGTGGGGCGAGGCGACGGAGAGGGCGAGGCCCTCCTCGTCCTCGACGATCCACGGGTCGGTGATCTTGACGGCGAGCATTCCGCCGTGGGCCTCGAAGGCGACCGTCCCGGTGAAGCGGAGGGCCTCGCCGGCAGCGGGGAAGACGAACGCGTCGCCGTCCCGGGTGGCCTGGCCGGAGGCGGCGATGGTGCCCTCGGAGTGCTCGACGTACTCCCGGAAGCTCTTCTTCACGCCCCACACCAGTGAGCCGTCGGACATGGTCCCTCCCCAGCCGTGCCTGCAGATTCGTCGCTCCGACCCTAGCGCTCCGGCCCCCGGGGGAGCAGGGGGGTACGGGCGATTCTCTGGCCATATGTCAGGTAAATCAGGTAGATATGGTCAACAACAAGGTTCTTCGCTCACCTGGAGGCGCGATGGCACTTCCGGACTTCCTGGTCATCGGCGCTCCGAAGGCCGGGACCACCGCTCTGCACAGCGCGCTGGCGCGGCATCCCGGCCTGTACATGTCGCCGGTCAAGGAGCCGAAGTTCTTCCTGACCGACGGGCCGCCGATCCGGTGGAGCGGGCGCACTCCAACTGGACGCACCTGTGGTCGGCGGGGCTGGAACCGGCCGGCGACGTGGTCAGCGCCTGCGCCGAGGAGGAGTCCCGGATCGACGCGGGCTGGTCGGCGTTCTGGCACTACGTCGGCCTCGGCCGTTACGGCGAGCAGCTGGAGCATCTGTACACGCTGTTCCCCCGCGAGCAGGTGCTGGTCTTCCGCTACAAGGACCTGCTGGACGAGCCGGAGAAGACGCTCGACCGGATCGTCGCCTTCCTCGGCGCCGAGACCGGCCTGGTCACCTCGGTGCCGCGCGAGAACGTCACGGCCCACCCCGAGCCGACGCTGAGGCACCGGCTCCTGGGCCGGGCCCTGCGGGTCGTCACCGCCGTGGACTCCGCGCTGCCCGGCCATCCCCTGCACGCCAGGGCGACCGTTCCGCTGGAACGTGCCCTCCAGCGGAACGCGCGGGCCCGCCGGCCGCTGACGTGGGAGGAGCGCAGCGCCCTGCTCCCGTTCTTCGAGTCCGACGTCAAGCTGCTGGAGACGGTCACCGGCGAGGACTTCTCCGACTGGCTCATGCCGAGGGAGAGCTCGGGCGGGCGGGTCGGCGGCCGTCCCACCGGACAGCACCAGGCCCGCAACGGCCGCGCCCGGTAGTCAGCGCAGTTCGGTGCGCAACTCGTGGGCGCCGTCCGGGCGGGTCAGCTCGTAGTACAGCCGGGTGCCGCCGCCGGCCAGGGGGAGCACCTCGAGGTAGCGCAGCCCGCCGCCGCGGTGCGGTGAGCCGAGCGGCCCGCGGTCGAGCGCCCGCAGCGCCCGCGGGTCGTCGCCGGTCGCGAAGCCGGTCCGCTCCTCGTAGTTCTCCGCCGCGGAGGCGCGCCCGTCGTAGGCGGCGACGACGCCGTCCGGGGTGAAGCGGACCGCGCTGACGCGCACCCCGCGCGAGTCCCAGGCGCCGGGGCGCCGGTCGAGGGCGGTTCCGTGCCAGGTCCACTCGAGGCCGTCGGCGCTCGTGGCGTAGTCGGTCACCATCTGGTCGGCCTCCTCGGCGACGGCCAGCGGATGGCAGGAGGCCCACAGGTGCCAGAGCCCCTCGTGGTGGACGATGACCGGGTCCTTCACCCCGACCTTGTCGTCGCCGGGCAGGACGACGCGGCGGTCCCGCGCGTCGAACTCCTCCGGCGCCGCGGCCTCGAGGACCTCGACCCGCCAGTGCTTGGTGCCCGGAGTGGCGCAGCTCAGGTAGAGCCGCCACACGCCCGAGGGCGTCCGGACCAGGGTGGGACGCTCCAGCGACTCCGACCCGAACTGCTCCTTGAGGATCCGGACGACCGGTTCGAACCGGACGCCGTCGGCCGACCGGGCGACCTCGACCGCGTAACCGCGGCCCTCGCCGAGCGGCCTGCGCAGCCGGTAGGCGAGGTAGACGAATCCGCCGGACTCCACGGCGCTCGGGGCGCCCGCCCAGTACCCCTCGCCGTCGCCCGGCGGAGCGACGGCGACCTCGGAGAGCTCGGGGCGAGGCAGGACGGCGGTCACGTGCGCGTCAATTTTCCCAGCATCCACATCTGAATACTAGGTCATTGGCGGCGGCCCGCTCTAGCCGAGCTGGACGCCGAAGAAGAGGGCCAGCAGGGCGCTGATCGCACCGGTGGCGCCCCAGATCGCCAGGCCCGCCTTGGTGGTGGCGCGAGTGTGCAGGAACGCGGCCAGCCCGGACAGCACGACGAAGCCCAGCTTGACGTTCAGCGTCATCTGGGCCTCGTCCGACAGCTCGACGGCCCGCATGTTCCACACGCCGGTGACGAACAGGACGGCGAACGCGGGCCAGGCGACGGTGTTGAACCGGCGGGCCGCGGCCTTGGTGGCCCCCTCGTAGCCGCGGATGGCGGGGACGAGGGCCCCCAGCGTGATCTGCCCGCCGACCCAGATGGTCGCGGCGAGGATGTGGAGGAAGAGCCGGATATCGGCGGAATGGACGGCCAGCATGCGGTCACAGTAGCGGCACCGCGTCCGCCCCGCCCCTCCGGGTCGCCGCCGCCCGGGTCCGACCCGTCCGGGTGGCACTCGCGGGACCCCGGCCCGTCTCGGCGGGGACGGGTCGAGCGCCCGCGACCGGGCATGGACGGCCGGGCGACGGCTTTTGCGCGGGCTCCCGGTGGAAGCCCCGTCAATGCGGGCGATACAGCCTCTGATGATCGTGATGTTAGGACCGGTTATGGCGACGGTCAAGCAGAAGTTTTAACTCAACGATCATAAGAAGGTTCGTCGGCGATGGAACTGGGTCTTGACCGCGTCGAAACCTCGTGTCACGGTGACGGCGTCCCGGAAGAACGGCGGTGGCACGCCGAGGGGGACGGCAGGATTCGTTCACGCGGTCGGCGGGCGTGCGCCAGGAAAGGACCCCACCCCGATGCCGTCCACGGATCCGCTCCGTACCGCCCTGCGCAGGAGAGCGGCGGGCGCGGCCCTGCTGCTGACCGCGGCGCTCGCGGCCGTCGTCCCGGCCGGGCGCGCCGCCGCCATCCCCATCAACGCGGCCGACTTCCAGCAGGTCACCCTCGCCAGGGGCGTCGCCGAGACCGGCGAGCCCATGTCGCTCGCCGTGCTCCCCGACCGCTCGGTGCTGCACACCGCACGCGACGGCAGCCTGCGGCGCACCGACGCCGCCGGGACGACCACGGTCATCGGCACGGTCCCGGTCTACGCCCACGACGAGGAGGGTCTCCAGGGCGTCGGCGTCGACCCCGGGTTCGCCGCCAACCGGCAGATCTACCTGTACTACGCCCCGCCCCTGTCGACCCCCGCGGGGGACGCCCCCGCCACCGGGACGTCCTGGACGGCCTGGCAGGGCGTCAACCGGCTCGCCCGGTTCACCCTCAACGCCGACTTCACCCTCAACACCGGCAGCCAGGTCACCGTCCTCGACGTGCCCGCCGACCGCGGCCTGTGCTGCCACGTCGGCGGCGACATCGACTTCGACGCCGCCGGGAACCTCTACCTCTCGACGGGCGACGACTCCAACCCCTTCGACTCCGCCGGGTACGCCCCCCTCGACGAGCGCACCGACCGTAACCCCGCCTACGACGCCCAGCGCAGCGCGGGCAACACCAACGACCTGCGCGGCAAGATCCTGCGGATCAAGGTGAACGGCGCGGGCGGCTACACGATCCCGGCGGGCAACCTCTTCGCCCCCGGCACCGCGAAGACCCGTCCGGAGATCTACGCGATGGGCTTCCGCAACCCGTTCCGGATGAGCGTCGACAAGGCCACCGGCGTGGTCTACGTGGGCGACTACGGTCCTGACGCGGGCTCCAGCAGCGCGGCTCGCGGCCCCGCCGGCCAGGTCGAGTTCAACCGGATCACCGGCCCCGGCAACTACGGCTGGCCGTACTGCACCGGCACCAACACCGCCGCCGAGACCTACGCCGAGTGGGACTTCGCCGCGGGCACCGGCGGCGCCAAGTACAACTGCGCGGGCGGTCCCGCCAACAACTCCTTCCGCAACACCGGGCTGGCCACCCTGCCCGCGGCCAAGCCCGCCTGGATCCGCTACGGCGGCGACGCGGGCACCCCGGCCGAGTTCGGCGGCGGCTCCGAGTCGCCGATGGCGGGCCCGGTCTACCGGTACAGCGCGTCGAACACCTCCCCGTCGAAGTTCCCGCAGTCCTTCGACGGCCTGTTCTTCGCGACCGAGTTCGGCCGGGGCTGGATCAAGCCGATCCAGGTCGCCGCCAACGGCTCGCCGGGGGAGATCTCCTCCTTCCCCTGGGCCGGCAAGCAGGTCATGGACTCGGCCTTCGGCCCCGACGGCTCGCTCTACGTGCTGGACTACGGCACGGGCTACTTCAACGGCGACGCCAACTCCGCCCTCTACCGCTTCGACTACGTCGCGGGCGGCAACCGAGCGCCGACCGCCGCCGCCTCCGGGGTCCCCGGCTCGGGACAGGCGCCGCTCACGGTGGCCTTCTCCTCGGCGGGCTCCACCGACCCCGACGGCGACGCCCTCACCTACGCCTGGACGTTCGGCGACGGAGGCACCTCCACCGCCGCCAACCCCTCGCACACCTACACCGCCAACGGCACCTACACCGCGACGCTCACCGTCCGGGACCCCTCGGGCGCCACGGGCACGGCCGGTGTCATGGTC
This sequence comes from Actinocorallia longicatena, assembly GCF_039534125.1. Lineage (NCBI taxonomy): Bacteria > Bacillati > Actinomycetota > Actinomycetes > Streptosporangiales > Thermomonosporaceae > Actinocorallia > Actinocorallia longicatena. The sequence goes on from NZ_BAAAUV010000005.1 coordinate 338,986, forward strand.
GGGGTCGGGAACACCGCGCCGACCGTCACGATCACCGCACCCGGCGACGGCCGGCTGTTCTCCTTCGGCGACGTCATCCCCTTCCAGATCACGGCCTCCGACCCGGAGGACGGGGCGGTCGACTGCGCCCGCGCCAAGATGACCTACGTGCTCGGGCACGACAGCCACGGCCACCAGATCACCTCGAAGAGCGGCTGCTCGGGCGCCATCGCGATCCCGGTCGACGGCGAGCATGACGACGCCGCCAACATCTTCGGGGTCTTCGACGCCGAGTACGCCGACAGCAAGGGCCTGATCAGCCGCAAGCAGGCGATCCTCCAGCCGCGGCACCGGCAGGCCGAACACTTCAAGGCCTCCGCGGGCGTCAGCCCGATCGACAAGGCGGCGGCCGAGGGCGGCAGGACCGTGGGGAACATCGAGAACGGCGACTGGATCTCCTTCACCCCCTACCGTCTCGGCAACGTGAAGTCCTTCACCGCCCGGGTCTCCTCCGGCGGGGCCGGCGGCACCCTCCAGATCCGGGCGGGCTCGGCGACCGGCACCGTCCTCGGGTCGGCGACCGTCCCGGTCACCGGGAGCTGGGAGACCTTCACGACCGTGACGGGGACCGTCACCGGCGCCCCCGCTGGGACGACGACCCTCTACCTCACCTTCGCGGGCGGGACCGGGGCGCTGTTCGACCTCGACTCCTTCACCTTCACCACCGGAGGGCCCGTGACCGGGCTGGCGGGCAAGTGCCTGGACGTCCGCTCGGCGGCCACCGCCGACGGCACCCAGATCCAGCTCTACACCTGCAACGGCACGGGCGCGCAGAGCTGGAACCGCGAGGGCCGGACACTCCGTGCCCTCGGCAAGTGCCTCGACGTCTCCGGTGCGGGCACCGCCGACGGCACGAAGATCCAGCTCTACACCTGCAACGGCTCCGGCGCCCAGAACTGGGTCCCCCAGGTCAACGGCACCCTGGTCAACCCGTCCTCGGGCAAGTGCCTGGACGTCTCCGGAGCCGACCCCGCCGACAGCACCCCGGTCCACCTGTGGACCTGCGGCACCGGCGCCAACCAGAAGTGGACCCTCACCTAGCCTGACGGCGGGGGCGCGGCCGCGCGCCCCCGCTCCCTCTCCAGGGAGTTCCAGACATGATCCGTTTCCGTCCTCTCCGCGCGGCGCTCACCGCCGCCGCCGTCACCCTCGGCTGCCTCTGCGGCGCCGTCCCCGCGGACGCCGCCGACGCCCCCTACGACGTCCTCGTCTTCTCCAAGACCGCGGGCTTCCGGCACGACTCCATCGCCGCGGGCACCCAGGCGATCCGCGATCTCGGCGCGTCGGGGAACTTCACCGTCACCGCGACGGAGGACGCCGCCGCCTTCACCTCCACCGGCCTCGCGCCGTACGAGGCGGTCGTCTTCCTCAACACCACCGGCGACGCGCTCAACGCCGGCCAGCAGAGCGCGTTCGAGGGCTACATCCGGGCCGGAGGCGGGTTCGTGGGGGTCCACGCCGCCGCCGACACCGAGTACGACTGGCCGTTCTACGGGGACCTCGTCGGCGCCTATTTCTCCTCACATCCGGCCGTCCAGCAGGCCACCGTCAAGGTCGAGAACCGCGGGACGGCCGCCACCGCGACCCTCCCGCGCACCTGGGCCCGCACCGACGAGTGGTACGACTACCGCACCAACCCGCGCTCCACCGCACGGGTACTCGCCACCCTCGACGAGACGTCCTACACGGGCGGGTCGATGGGCGCCGACCATCCGCACATCTGGTGCAAGACCTACCAGGGCGGCCGTTCCTTCTACACCGGCGGCGGGCACTCCCAGGCCTCCTTCGCCGAGGCGCCGTTCCGGGCCGTGCTGCTCGGCGGCATCCGCTACGCGGCCGGGCGCAGCAAGGCCGACTGCCGCCCCGAGAGCGGCTACACCTCCTTGTACGACGGCTCGGCGGCGGGCTGGTCGCAGGCCGGGCCCGGCGGCTTCACCGCCACCGACGCGACCCTGAGGTCCACCGGCGGCATGGGCCTGTTCTGGTACGGGGCCCGCCAGTACACCTCCTACTCCCTGAAGCTCGACTGGAAGGCCGACGGCGACGACAACTCCGGCGTCTTCGTCGGCTTCCCCGCCTCGTCCGACCCGAACTCCGCCGTCGCCGCCGGGTATGAGATCCAGATCGACGCGACCGACTCCGCCGACCGGACCACCGGCTCGGTCTACGGGTTCAAGAGCGCCGACCTGGCCGCCCGCGACGCCGCGCTCAACCCGCCGGGGGAGTGGAACGCCTACGAGATCCTCGTGGAGGGCGAACGGCTCCAGGTGTTCCTCAACGGGGTGCGGATCAACGACTTCACGAACACCGACCCGGCCCGCGGCCTCGCGGGGTACGTCGGGATCCAGAACCACGGGACGGGCGACGACGTCTCCTTCCGCGACATCCGGATCAGGGAGCTGACCGGCGGCGTCACCGGAACGGTGCAGGCGGAGTCGTTCTCGGCCCAGAGCGGCGTGCAGGCCTTCACCAAGGCGGGCGCGAACAACGGACAGACCCTCGGCTACGTCGACCCGGGCGACTGGGCCGCCTACAACGGCCTCGTCCTCGACGGCGCGGCCACGTTCAGGGCGCGCGTCGTCTCAGGAGGCGCGGGCGGGAGCGTCCAGGTGCGGACCGGCTCGCCGACCGGCCCGGTCCTCGGGACGGTCGCGGTGCCCAACACCGGCGGCTGGTCGACCTTCGCCGACGTCTCGACCGGCCTGACCGGGGTGCCGAACGGCCCGGTGAACCTCTACCTCACCTTCACCGGAACCGGCGCGGGCCTGTTCGACGTCGACGACTTCACCTTCGTCCGGCCGTCGGGGCAGGGCCGGGTCGTGGGCCTGGCCGGCAAGTGCCTCGACGTCCGCTCGGCGGCCACCGCCGACGGCACCCAGATCCAGCTCTACACCTGCAACGGCTCGGCCGCCCAGACCTGGACGCGCAGCGCCCAGACCCTCCGCGCCCTCGGAAAGTGCCTGGACGTCTCGGGCGCGGGCACGGCCGACGGCACCAAGATCCAGCTCTGGACGTGCAACAGCTCCGGCGCCCAGAACTGGGTCCCCCAGACCGGAGGCACCCTGGTCAACCCGAACTCGGGCAAGTGCCTGGACGTCTCCGGAGCCAACCCGGCCGACAGCACGCCGGTCCACCTGTGGACGTGCGGCACCGGCGCCAACCAGAAGTGGACCCTCCCCTGACGGGCTGAAGGGCTGACGGGCCCGCCGGAATG